>DAOSJS010000215.1:0-7000 GCA_035367355.1 Candidatus Hydrogenedentota bacterium | reverse complement strand
CAAGGGAGGCAAGGACCGGCGGGTGATGTTGCCCGAGTCGCTGGCCGCGCCGCTGATCGTGCCTCAGGGCGTGCTGGCTGCCCCCGGGCGGCCCGGCGCCAACGACCGCATCGTCATCGGACAGATCGGCCCGGGAGGGATGGGCCGCTATCATCTCGGGCGCCTCCGCGACCAGATCGCGGTCATTTGCGACGTGGATGACCATCAGCTTGCCAGAGCCATGCAGATCGCCCGGCCAGAGACCCAGACCTGTAAGGACTACCGGCGCATTCTCGACCGCAATGATATTGACGCCGTCCTCATCACCGCTCCCGACCACTGGCACGGGCTCATGACCGTGCAGGCCTGCGAGGCGGGCAAAGACGTCTACGTCGAAAAGCCGTCGAGCGTGACCATCGAGGAAGGCCGCGCCATGGTGAAAGCAGCCCGCCGCCACGGACGGGTCGTGCAGGTCGGGTCGCAGGGGCGTTCTGCGCCCAACGCGTGGAGAATCTGCTCCTGTCTGCGCAACGGCGAGCTGGGGAACGTCTCCCGCGTGGAATGCTGGCACTACGAGAACCCGGTCGGCGGCGATCCTGCCAAAAACGGGCCAGCGCCGGACTACCTGGACTGGGATATGTGGCTCGGGCCCGCGCGCTGGGTGCCGTATAACCCCGATCGCGTTCACGCCAATTTCCGCTGGTTCCTTGATTTTGGCGGGGGCCAGGTGCGGGACCGAGGCGCACACGTGCTCAGCCTGGTGAACTGGTTCCTGGATCTGGACGAGAAAGGCCCGGTGCGCGTGACGGCCGTGGGCGAACCGCCTCACAAAGGCCTGTATGACTGCCCGACCACCATGGAAGTCACCTGGGAATTCAAGGACCCCAATCTGACCATCGTCTGGAAACAGCCCGGCAACGTGCCCAAAGGCTCAAACGCGCGATTCGGCGCTGTCTATTACGGCGACAAGGGTTCGCTGATCGTGGGCGGAGGCGACGGCAGCGGCCTGAGCTCCGATGCGAGCGCCTACGAACCTCCGGCGGGCAGTGCGCCGGTGTACCAGAGTCCCGGCCACCATGAGGACTGGTTTGAGTGCATTAAGTCGCGTAAACGGCCGATCATGGACATTGCCCCCGCTCACAACGCGGCCAAGCTGTGCATCCTGGCCAATCTGGCCTATCGCCTGGGCCGTCCTCTCGACTGGGACCACGCCAGCGAGCAGTTCATCGGCGATGAACAGGCGAACCGCATGCTGGGAAATTCGGGCCGCGGCCCGTGGCACCTGTAAGGAATCACGCCATGCGTAGCGCCAGGCTGACCATAAAAATCACACCGTTGGCGATGGCCGCTCTCGCCCTGCTGTGCTGGACTGCTCAGGCGAACGAGCTCGACGAATTCCTCGTTCGGATTGCCGGGCCAAATGCCGACGCGCGCGCCGGAGCCTGGAAATCGGCCGGACCGCTCGGTGCGCCGGCCGTTTTGCCGCTGGCCCGGCTGGCGGAGACGGGAGAGCCGGAGATCCGCGTGGCCGCGTTGCGCGCCATCGACATTATCACCGCGTACGCGGGGAGACCCGGCGCGCAGGAAGAGCAGCGCGCGGTCGCCCAGGCTCTGGCTGACGCCGTTCAAAGCTCCGAAGACAGTCAGCTCCGCTGCGAATTCCTCCACTATCTTGGATTGGTCGCCTCAAACCCTGAAGTGCCCATGCTGGCCCGCCTCCTTGAGGATCCCGCTATTGGAGAGGACGCACGCATCGCGCTCGAACGCATCCCCGGCGACACAGCGACCCGGGCGCTGATCACCGCATTGCGGTCTGCATCATCGGAAACCGTCCAGCTCCGCATGGCCGATGCCCTGGCGCGGCGGCAGGCCCCGGAGGCGATCCCGGTGCTGACGGAACTGGCGCAGTCCAGCGGAAACCGCCGCCTGATGTTTGCCTGCCTGAAAGCACTGGGCGCGTTCGGCGTGCCTCCGCACCGGGTTTTGTCTCGCCGGCCTTCATTCACACCCGAAGAGCGGGTCGTGTATGTTCAGGCGGCCCTGGCCGCGGCGTACCGGCTGCGTGAACAGGGCGAAAATGACGAAGCGGCCACGATCTATCAAAGCATTGCGGCTTATTCGAACGAACCCGCCCATCTTAGCGAATCCATTCTCGGGCTGGACGCGGCGAATGCGGAGACGTTTGCCGCTCAGGCGCTGGGTTATCTGCTTCATCCGGGCGTCAGCACCGTGGCGTTCCGGGCGCTGGTCGAATCGCAGCAGAAAGGTCTCGACGAGAAGCTCACCCTCGTCTGCGAACAATGCGAACCTCCGCGAAAGGTGGCGGTGCTCCAGATCCTGCAACTGCGAAATGCAGAATCCCTGCCGCACCTGCTGGAGGTGGCCCGCACGGATGATGCCCTCGAAGTGCGCGTGATGTCGTACCTGCTCTCTGACGAGACGCCCCCTTTCGAAGAGGTCCTGACAGTGGCCAGAACGGGTTCGGAATGGATCCGTCCCCGCGCGCTCGATACCGTGTTCAGGCAGATTGCCACCATGACATCTGAAGGCGCCACGGAGG
Organism: Candidatus Hydrogenedentota bacterium; assembly: GCA_035367355.1. Taxonomy (GTDB): domain Bacteria; phylum Hydrogenedentota; class Hydrogenedentia; order Hydrogenedentales; family SLHB01; genus UBA2224. The sequence goes on along the minus strand of DAOSJS010000215.1, from coordinate 4,461 downwards.
CCGCGCAGACCGCCTGTGTGGACTTGCTGGACAGCGGACTTCCTGAAAAAGAAGCCGTCGCCGCCTTCGCTATCCTTGAACAGATCCCCTCCGAAGCGACGGCGGCGTATCTCGATTCGCTGGATCTCTGGCAGCCATCGCCGGGCGCGAAGGGCCTGGCACTGACCCCGGCCGCGCTTGAAGCCGCCCAATGCGCCTATGTGGCCTGTGCCGCCGCTGAAACGAATCCCGACGCAGCCCGGGAACGCCTGTTCCTCGCGGCCGAGAACTCCCTGTTCACCCGGGTGACAAGCCGGGCCCTCGAACAGCTCGTGGCACTGGGAGTCGACCGCACCGTGCTTGCACGGCGCCAGGGCTTTTTAACCGATTGGAAGATCATCGGACCGTTCCCCAACCCTGACGGTACGGCATTTGAACGGTCGTTCCTGGACGAAACCGCCTGTACGGGCCGCGAACCGGTCGTTTTTGAGGGCAAAACCTATGCGTGGCTCCCCGTGGAGACCGATAGCGTGCCCGCTGTGATCGGGTTGCGCGCCCGGCTCGATCCGGCCGAGTTTGTGGCCGCCTATGCCTGCGCCGAGCTGACTTCCCCGGAGGTGCGCGATGTCATTTTTCAAATTGGCAGCGACGATGGATGCGAACTCTGGATTAATGGGGAACGGCTCCACGGAACGGCGGGCGGCCGTACAATGGTGGTCGACCAGGACAAGGTCGACGCCACGCTGGCCGAAGGCGTGAACCGCGTGCTCATCAAAGCCCTCCAGAATAGAAACGACTGGCAATTTTGTGTGCGCGTGACCAGTCGCGACGGCCGGCCGCTCGATCTGTCCAGATAACTGCGAGAGACCCGGACTTACCCCGCGCGGGGCCGCATTTTTCAGTGAGGCGTGGGTTCGCGAAGGGTCTGCGATACGGATAAAGCCGTTTTCAAGCGGCCAGCAGCCGGGAGGGTTCAAAATGGGGAGCATTCGCGTTGGGTTTGTCGGCCTGGGCGGCATCTGCCGGAGCCGGCACGTACCTGGGTTGCGCCGCCTCGACGGGGTGGAGATCGTTGCCGTGGCCAATCGGACCCGGGAATCGAGCGAACGCGCGGCCGCACAGTTTGGTATCCCGCACGTCTGCGATTCCTGGCAGGAACTCGTTGAACGGGACGACATCGACGCGGTGTTTGTCGGTACGTGGCCGTATTTGCACAAAGATGTCAGCGTCGCCGCCTTGAAATCAGGCAAACACGTGTTCTGCCAGGCCCGTATGGCGCGGAATCTCAGCGAAGCCCGGGCCATGTATGAGGCGGCGCGGCACAGCGATCGCGTGGCCGCCCTGTGCCCTGTACCGATCGGTCTCTCGGTCGATGCCACGATGGCCCGGCTGATTCACGAAGGCGCCCTGGGCGACATCCGGCTGGTTCGCGTGCAGAGTTTCTCCGACGCCTTTGCCCGCCCCGAGACTCCCCTGCACTGGCGCAACGACGATCGCCTGTCGGGTCTGAACATGCATACCCTCGGCATGTACGCCGAGGTCATCCACCGGTGGTTCGGCTGGACCTGGACCGTCAATGCGATCGCCCAGACGTTTACCCGGAGCCGTCTTGATGCGGCGGGCCAGTCCGTGCGCATCAATATCCCCGATCAGGTCCTGTTTACCGCGGGCATGCGCGCCGGTTTTCTGGTGCAGTACACCATCAGCACCGCCGTGCATCACGGCGAGGAAGAAATCCAGATATTCGGCTCTCAGGGCTCCCTCGTATACAACGTCAACGAGGACGTCCTGTATGGCGCGCAGGCCGGTGAACCGATGGCAGCCGTGGAGATTCGTCCGGATGAGGCGCGCGACCTGCGCGAATGGTCCGTCGAATCCGATTTCATTCGCGCCATTCGTGATGGCGCGGAGTATCACCCGGATTTCTTCGACGGTCTCAAATATATGGAAGTGGTGCAGGCCGTCCATGATTCGGCCCGCGAAGGCAAAACCGTGATGCTCGATTAGCCGCCGCCCCGGCGCACACTCACGCCACAATCGGCCGGATCGCCAGCGTGGCCAGTCCGTAGCACGCCAGGGCCAGCAGCACCACGGCCGGAAATCCCAGGTGTATCGAGCTTACGGTGGCCAGCGTGGCGCCCAGAACTGACGCGCAGCCATTGATCCCCCAGGCCCACGGCAACAAGGCATCCGACCGGTTGGCCGCACTTTGAAGGCCCAGAGGAAACGGAATTCCCATGCAGAACGCCAGTGGCCCCAACCCCGTGATGCTCAGGGCGATTTTGGCGGCATCCGGAAGCCCGGCCAACGCGCTGAACACCGGCCCAAGCGCGGCGAGGTAGACCACCGCTACCGCGGCGATGCCCGCTGCCGCAACGGCCACGTTTCGCGCCGCAGACCCCGTAAAGCGGCTCGCGGCAAGGCTGCCAAATCCTGAAAACGTGAGAAATGATGCCAGCACGACTGCGACCGAATACACCGGATATGCGAGAAATAGCATGAACCGCTGCATGAACACGATCTCGAGGGCCATGTATCCCAGGCCCAGCAGCCCAAAATAGACCACCACCCAGCGTTTGAGTCCTCGCGCCGCCGGTGACCGGCCGAGCACGAGCAGCGGCGCGAGAATACAGAGCGCGCTCGCAACGCCTGCCTGAAGGACGGTCGCGATGAGGGCCACGTAGCCCCACTCAACGAACGGCGCCCAGGCAACGCCCATTCCTTTTATCAGGCGGGGCAGCGACGTCCATTTGAAGAACCGGAAGAAATACGGGCGCGTATCGGTGGCCGGACGCACATAAAATAAGTAGTCCCGGTAAAAATCCCCGGCGTGGTCGGATACGAGCGCCTGCGCTGCGTCGTAATAGACACTTCCCTCCGATAGTTCGACGTAGCGGTTGGTTTCATCCGCCTGAATGCCGGGAAAATAACAGGGATCAAAGCTCCGCGACCGGCAGAAAGCCCGCACGTCCGTTACGTTCGCGCTGCTCAAAGGTGCTTTCGACACCACCAGCGTCGCGCTGTTGAGCGACCGGATCATCACGAGATGCTGGCCGGGTTCGCCGATGCCCTCTTTGCGCAGCGCCTCGGCCGCGGTTGCAAAGATTTTGATGGCTTCGCGCGGGGGAGAGGACAGCCAGCAGTTGATCACATACACTCCGCCGGGCGTCAGACGCTGAAAAAACAGCCTGAACGCCTCCACCGTGTACAGGTAGCTCTCATTGAGCGCATAGACCCCGGAGGCGGCCGCCGTAAAGGACCCGAAGAGCGGCACTTGAATCAGGTCATATTTTCGGCCGTGAGACTGGAGGTAGCCCCGGCCCTCCGCGACGGCGAGGGTGACGTCCGGCCGCTGGTACAGACCTCCCGCAAATTCCGCGAAGCACGATGCCACCAACCCGGCTGCCGCGGGATCCACCTCCACCGCCGTCACATGCCGGGCGCCGTGGTACAGCGCCGCCAGCACATCTGTCCCGCCGCCCGGGCCGATCACGAGGGCGTCGGGTGCCTGCACAAACCGGTAGGCCAGCGCTCCCGTCACATAGTCCAGAAATGCCAGGCGCCCGAGGTCGCCCTCAAACCGGTTGATGGGCGACACCGAGCCCGCGTCAAAAAATAACCCGATCTGCTCCGGCAGAGGTCCCAGGTCGCTCATGGGATACGCCGTGATCTCCCCCGGCGTCTCACGGATCAGGTCTGACCGGACCGCGGTTACCGTCGAAAGCGGGCTGAAACGCTGGGCCACGACCTCGGCGTCGGGAAAATCCATGACACATGACAATCCCTTGTATTGAGAGACGCGCACAGGTGTCCACATCGCCAGGATCAATGCGGCTGCCGGTACGAGCAGCAGATCTCCCGTGCGGAGCAGGCGGCCCGGCGCGGCACGTCGGTCAAACGCCAGAAGCGCCCATGCCGCCGCGGCCATCCCCACGAGCGCGCTCAGGACCGGCCAGCCTGCGGGCGCGGATACGTAAAGCAGCCCGACGGCCAGAAGCGCTCCCACGCCTGAGCCCGCCATGTTCCAGGCATACAGGGCACCCACCGAACGCTGCGCCAGCAAAAATGTACAGGTGATGCACGCCGATGCGAGAAAGAAGGGCAGGCTCAATGCCAGGTAGAGTGTGATGAGGTGCAGCAACTGCACGGGCTGCGTCGGCAGTTCAAAGGTCTCGAAGGGGATGTGTTGGCTCAGAATGTAGCTGGCGGGCAGGGCAGCGCTGAGGGCCAGCGCGCTCCAGCATGCCGCAGGCCGCTCCCGCCCCGCGAGTCGCCCTCGGGCCAGCGTCAGCAGCGCTCCGCTCGCCCCGAAACCCAGCATCGCAACGCTGATCACCATGTAGGCGAAATGATGCCATTGCGCTATGGAAAAAATGCGAATCAGAATGATCTGATACGCGATAGCCGACGCACTCACCAGCGCCACGGCAATGCCCGGCCCTGCCGGGGGGCGCTCACTCATTCTGCCTCCGCCTTACCGCG
>DAOSJS010000214.1:0-7059 GCA_035367355.1 Candidatus Hydrogenedentota bacterium | reverse complement strand
GGTTTCTGATTGTACCAGCGTTCGGGTGGGACGTGGCCGTAGTCTTTTTCGCGCTCTTCCTCGCTCAGGGGGGCATCTTCCTGGCCCGCCATTTTGACGTAACCGCCTATTGGCAAAGCGCCAATGCAGTAATCCGTCTCACCGAGGCGAACGCCGGCCACCCGGGGGGGCATGCCAAGGCTGAACCGGTCTACATAGATGCCGCAGGCTTTCGCAGCCAGAAAGTGCCCCATTTCATGGAAGAAAATAAGCACTCCCAGCACAACGATAAAAATCAGCACGTTCATCAAAAGCATTCACCTGCGCTCCGTAAATCGTTACTTCTGCGGTTCATCCCGCTGGCATTTCTATCACTGCGTCCGCAATCCGGCGCCGCCTGCTCTGGCCGGGCCGTGCGCGTGCCCATGCCGGCCGCGTGCCTCCCAGGTTGGATTGAACACGCGCCCCTGCACGTTCAGGTGTGCTCAAAAAGGCCGGGGCCCGGTGGTGCAGAGTCATGTACGACCGTTCCCAGCGCCTCATGCAGACACTTGGAGAGTATAGCAAGTTTTCGCAGTGCTTTGTATATAAGACACTACTGCGTGCGCGCCCGCCGCACCAGGCCGGCCACGTTCTTGCGCGGTGCCCGGGATAGAGGGGCCAAACAGCCGAACGGCGCCTCCATTTTTCCACTGCGGGCGGTCTGACAGCGCTTGCCACAGAAACCGCCGAAATCCCAGCATACTGGCATCTCTCTCTAAACAATGGACGGCGCCCGGGTCTTCCATTATTCTCTATCCAAAATCGGCGGTAACGCCAGGACGATGCCAGGTTTCCCGTTTGTTACAATGGACGGCGTCAACGCTACGCACAGGGGCCGTCTGCCACTGGCAGACGACAATGCGGAAGGAATTGTGATGAGAACATCGAACTTCAGCCCGCTCTCCGTGCCTCCAGCAACGGTTCGCCTGGTGGCTGTACACCCCGCCTCCACAGGCCTGATTCTCGTCTCCATGATCCTTTTCGGCCTCATCGCCTCCGCCGAAGATATGCACCCGATCACGATCGACGGCCAATTCGGCGACTGGGTGGACGTGCCGTCGTATTTCGATCCGGTGGATGACACGCACGATACCGATACGCACCAGCCGGACCTCGTTCCCGCGTATGTCCAACACGAAGATGTCGATCTCGTGGAATTTAAGCTCACCCACGATGCGGAAAATCTGTATGCGTATTTCCGGGCAACAGGGGTCATCGGCCGGACGCAGCATGAAAGCGCGGGGCGGCCCGGGCGGTACTACGTTATCGTCACCATCGACGTCGACAACGACTATTCCACGGGGTACTGGCTCCACGAGGGCGGGTACCACCCGACATCCCCCGGCTACGACATGAATATGGAGGTTGAGTTTTTTAATGGCGCATTTAATACGGGCCATTACCTTAACCACGGATGTTTGAACGAGTCCGAATTCTTTGCTGCCCAGACGGACCAGGCCAACGGCATCGTCGATGTCCGCCCGGGCACCTATAAGTGGTACACGCAATGGGTCTGGTGGGATACGCCACAGAACAACCCGGGCGAAATCATTCTTCCAGACGGAAGCAGCACCATCATCTGGGTTGAAGACAAGGGTCCGGTGTATCAGGGGATCATCCGGATTGCCCTGTCGCCCGATGGGCATGAAGCGGAGATGATTGCGCCATTCCGGGGCTTCATGAAATATCCCGACGGGACGCCCATCATTGCGCTGGGAAAGACGATTAATGTGTCATTTTCGCTGGAGGCCAGCGGCGAGCTGGCCGCTGGAGGGACCTGGGCGTCGGACACGGCAGAGCCCATCACCGGCTATTACCTGGGGTCGCAGATGGCCCCGGCAAAGTATGTACTGACGACCTCAGTGGAGGGCAACGGCTCGATGGAGCCAGCCCCGGGAGTTCATACGTTCAACGAAGGGACGGTTGTGCCCGTTTCCGCCACGGCTTTCGGAGGCTGGTATTTTGATCACTGGGAAGGCGGTCTGACCGGGCGGCAGAATCCGGCCGGTGTATTGATGGACGAGCCGAAGGCCGTGACCGCTGTATTTATCAAAGGGCGCGGCCCCGAGGATATTGACCATAACGGCGCCTTCGATGCGGTGGACGTTCAGTTGGTGATCAACGCAGCCCTCAAGCTTCCCGTGGAATTTGACTGTGATGTGAACCGCGATGGCGCTGTCGACGCCATCGATGTGCAGCAGACCATCAACGCAGTCCTCAGGTCTCGTTGATCGAGCACGACACGGGCATAAACGCCGGGCAAACGTCGGGCCTTCATCTTATTTGCCAGAAATGGCCCACGCGGACAGAAGAAACCGGCTAAAACCGCTTCGCGATATACTCCTCCGCCCTGGAACGGGCTGAAGCATCCGCCCTCAGGACCGATTCGAGGGAGAGGGTTGACTCCAGGGTAGCACCGGCCAGAACTGCCTCCACGAGGTGCGGGATTTCCTGAAAAGGCATCCGCCGCTGGCAGAACGCCTGCACAGCCACTTCATTCGCTGCGTTCAATACCGCCGGGGCGGTACCGCCCTGCTGTGCGGACTCCAGGGCAAGGCGCAGGCAGGGGAATTCGCTGAAATCCGGTTCGGCAAAGGTGAGTTTTTCGATCCGGGTCAGGTCGAGCCGCCCCATCGGCTGCCGGACCCGCTCCGGCCAGGTGAGGGCGAACAAGATCGGGAACTTCATGTCCGTGGGACCCATCTGGGCGAGGATATTGCCATCGGTGAATTCAACCAGGCTGTGGATGATGCTCTGGGGGTGGATCACCACGCGGATCTTGTCCAGCGGCATATCAAACAGCCACATGGCTTCGATCACTTCCAGGCCTTTGTTCATCAGGGTGGCTGAGTCTACACTGATTTTTTTGCCCATATCCCACGTCGGATGATTGACAGCCTCTTCGGGACTGACCCCGTTACGTGCCTCCAGCGGTTTTCCATAAAACGGTCCGCCGGATGCGGTAAGGTGGATGCAGTGCACGTCGTCTCGCGGATGGCCTTCCAGGCACTGAAATATGGCGCTGTGCTCGCTGTCCACGGGCAGGACTTTCACGCCGGCCCGCCGCGCGGCGCCCATAATGAGGGAACCCGCGATGACCAGCGGCTCTTTGTTTGCGAGGGCCACGCGATGGCCGGTTTCGATGGCGCGCAGGACCGGTTTCAACCCAGCCGCACCAACCACCGCACAAAGCGCGACATCGGTCTCCAGGGCCGCCAGATCCTCCAGACCTTGCGGCCCCCGCCACAAACGGGCACTCAGGCCGGTGCTTTGCAGGCGTTCCGCTGCGGCTTCGTCTACCACGGCCACGTGTGCCGGGCGGAATTCGGCGATCTGGCGGGTGAGCAGATCCGTGTTCGCGAATGCGCCCAGCGCCACCACGTCGAACATACCGGGGTAGCGGCGCACCACCTCGAGAGCGCTTCGGCCAATGGACCCGGTGGAACCCAGGATGGATATACGTATTGCCACAATCAGATTTCCGTTTGCACGAAGCGGCGGCGGCCTGTCGAGGCCGGGCTCCATCCCCGGTTATTCATGGCTGTTTTCGCGGCCAAGCACCCGTGACAGTGTATGGCGGCTTTTGTACCGTTTGTAGAGGAGCTTTTTGATGGCCGATTCGGACCCCATCTTTAATACGCGGCGCGCAAAGCGCTTCGCCACGTTCATGCGTATATTGGCAATTTCCGCGCGTACCACTGGAATGGATACGGCGGACATGCTCAGCGAATCCACACCCAGCCCGACCAGGATCTCCGTGAACACCGGATCGCCGGCCATCTCCCCGCAGAGCCCGCAGGGAATGCGCGCTGATTTAGCGGCCTGAACAACCTGCCGGATCAGGCGAAGGATCGCCGGGTGAGCCGGCTCATACATGTGCGCGATCTTCTCGTTGGCGCGGTCCACGGCCAGACCGTACTGGATCAGGTCATTGGTGCCGATGCTGAAGAAGTCGGATTCTGCCGCCAGGAGGTCAGCGATCACAACGGCGGACGGCACTTCAATCATGGTTCCTATCGGCGCTCGCGAATCAAAGGGAACCCCCCGGCGCTCGAGGTCGGCGCAAACTTCACGAACCATTTTCTTGACGCGGCGGAACTCGTCAAGACCACTCACCAGAGGGAACATGATCTGCACGTTCCCGTGCACACTCGCGCGCAGCATCGCGCGGATCTGGGCTTTGAAAATGTCCGGCCGCTCGAGGCAAAACCGGATAGCACGCCAGCCCAGTTGCGGGTTGATCTCATCCAACAGATGAAGATGCGAGACAAACTTGTCGCCTCCGAGATCGAGGGTTCGCAAGGTGACCGGCGAAGGGTGCATGGCTTCGGCCACTGCCGCGTACGCCTCGAATTGTTCTTCCTCTGAGGGCAGCGACGCGCGGTTCATAAACAGGTATTCAGTACGGTACAGCCCGATCCCCTGGGCTTTCGTGGTCTTGCTGTGCGTGATCTCTACAGGCAACTCGATGTTGGCGAGGGTTGGGATCTCCACGCCGTCAATCGTGATGCTTCGCAGGTTCCGGTCGGCCAGCAGCAGCGCCTGGCGTTCTTCTTCGAGACGGGTTTTCTCGGTGACGTAGTGTGCCAGAGTGGCTTCGGTAGGCCGGAGAATCACATCGCCTCGGGTGCCATCCACAATGACAAGGTCTCCGGCCAATGCCTGGGCGCCGACAGTGCCCAGGCCGACCACTGCCGGAACTTCAAACGCGCGAGCCAGAATGGCCGTATGCGATGTGGGCCCACTGAGATCCGTGACCAAGCCCAGCGTATTCTCGAGATCCATTTTGGCCGTGTCCGATGGCGAGAGATCGTGCGCCACCACGACGCAGGGATGGTCCAGGTGTTCCAGGCTTTCCATCTCGGTCTTGAGCAGGCGGCTCTGGATGCGGCGCAACACATCGACAACATCCTGCGTACGCTCGCGGAATTGAGCGTCGTCGACCGATTCCAGCATACTCGAATACCGCCGGATGAATTCTTCGAGCAGGTATTCGACATTCCAGCCTTCACCTTGCAGGCGATTCTCGATATCTTCGTGGAAGGTGACATCGTCGAGCACCATCAGGTGGGCATCGAAGATCTCGGCGTGTTTGGGGCCCAAATCCTGCGACGTCTTCAGCAAAAGACGTTTAAGATCGATGCGCACCCCTTCGACGGCCTCGCGGAAGCGGCTGAGCTCCGACGTTTTGTCTTCAATCTGATACTTCGGAACTTCGAGCCCAGTGAGCCCGAAAGGCAGTACGGGGCCTATCGCTATCCCTGGCGAGACCCCTATTCCGCGCAGCGCGATCTCCACGTGATCAGCTTTCCCCGAACCCGGACGCTATCAATTCACGCACCGCCTGCATGGCCTGTTCCGCATCGGCGCCCTGCACCGTCACGGTCATCCGGGTGCCTTGTGCCGCCGCGAGCGTCAACAGCCCCATAATACTCTTTGCGTTGACCCGCTGGCCGTTCACATTGATCTGCACGTCGCTCTCGAATTGCAGGACGGTCTGCACAAGCTTTGCTGCAGGACGGGCGTGGAGGCCCATCGAATTCACGACGGCCATCACTTCGGTCAGTTCCGGCATCCTTTGAACATCCTGATAGTGTCGGTTTCCATACCAATAATGATAGCACTGACGGAGTCTGGCTGAGCTCCGGTGGCTCTGCCCGCCTGGATCCCAAACCGGCATACGGGCAAACCTGGTTCGCTCCGCACGTTCAAAACAGACGTGCCGGGCAAGGTTAAAATATAGTAGATTCCGCACAAATTATCAAAAAAGTTAGGCGCAGCCGCCGGCCGGGAGCGCGGGGGCGGCCGGAACGTCCGCGGCCCGGTGCGTGTCTTGCTCTCAGCCTGCAGAAACAGGCGTCAGTCGGCGATCCCTGTCTATTTGCGGAGATTACCCGGGCAGTTCGCGATGGCGCAGGCGGACATTGTAATTCATCTCGCGCAGCATCACGGAGATTGCATGAGCAACCGCCACGGAGCGATGCTGGCCACCCGTACAACCTACACCGATGGTCAAATACGCCTTAGGTTCGGCCGCATACCGCGGGATCAGGAATTTCAGCAGGCCTTTTATCCGATCGAGAAACTCCCGCCCATCGGCATTATCGAGCACAAAATCGCGCACGTCCGGCTCGGCGCCCGTGAGCGAGCGCAGGTCGAGATCATAATAGGGGTTTGGCAGGAAGCGCACATCGAACACCAGGTCGGCTTCCGGCGGCACGCCGCGCTTGAAGCCGAAAGAGAGGACGGTTATGGCAAGTTCCCTCATTTCCTTGGGGCCCAGAAACATGCTGGCGATACGTTCGCGCAGTTCCGCCACGGAGGTGGAACTTGTATCGATGATGAGGTCGGCCCTCGAGCGCATGGGCTGCATCAGCTCGCGCTCACGCTGAATGCCTTCTTCCACACTGCCGGCGGGGGAGCAAGGGTGCCTCCGGCGTGTCTCGCTGTATCGATGGATGAGTACGGCATCCGAACTGTCAAGAAAAAGGGCCTCTACCCGTGTGCCCTTTTCCTCAACTTCCTGCACATACCCCGGCAGTTCGGCCAGGCCTTGTCCCGCACGGGCATCAAGGCAGACCGCCACTTTCCGGCGGGCCGGTTCCTTGCTGCCCTGGATCAATTCGGCAAACGTGGGGAGAAGCGCCGCAGGCAGGTTGTCGACGCAGTAGTAGCCCAGATCTTCAAGGAAGCGCAGCGCCAGCGACTTCCCCGCCCCGGACAGACCCGTGACCAGCACAAAGCGGTGGCTGTCAGGCATCGCCTGCGCTCATGAGGCTGAGGAGCCTCTGGTTCAGCTGCTGTGCGGGATGCACCCCGAGTTCTTTCAAGCGGTGGTTCAGCGCGGCGACCTCGACGATGATCGCGATATTGCGGCCGGGTCGGACGGGGATGAGAAGGTACGGGATCCGGGTGCGCAATATATCCACGTATTCATCGACCAGGCCGGTCCGGTCGTAGTGGGCGGTCTCGTTCCACATCTCCAGCTCAACGACCAGGCTGATGCGTTTTGAGTTACGGACGCGCCCGACGCCGTAC
>DAOSJS010000213.1:0-7079 GCA_035367355.1 Candidatus Hydrogenedentota bacterium | reverse complement strand
GCGCACTTCTCGACCGCCACAAACGGTGCTACACTTCTCGACCGGCGTTTACACCCCGCAACGATTACACCCCCCTACCCCACCGCAGATGTCTTACGTCGCCATTGTCGGAGTTTTTGTACGTTCGTTAAGGCCATTTTGATGTGCCGTTTCTATGAAAATATCGATCCTCGCGTGTGAGGCGGTTCTACGAATACCAGGAAGGACCCGTACCTCACAGGGAAAGCCCGGCGGGTTACCTGAGAAGGTCGCTCAACGTTGCGTCGCTGGCGACTTCGTCAGAAACACCGGCCACGCCAGCGGCGGCGAGTACTTCTTGGAATAGCGGGCTATTCGGTAACAGCAATTGGTGGCTTTCGAAGTGTTCATCGAAGATGGCCGGGCTGGTAGTTATCCGTGCAAGCTGTGTCTCGCCGGGCATGCGCAATGCATAGGTCGAGGCCTCCAATTCGCGGCATTCGACGGTCGCGGGCAGAAGCGACGTATCCCGGAGGATTGTATCCAAATCCGATGGCACAAACGGCGGCGCAGGGAAGTCCGGTGGCCGCAAGTCCGCTTCGCTCACCTCGTCAATGTCGAAACCTGACGCTTCCGCCTCGTCCACCATGACATTGACGTTGGAAAGGACTTTGTGCCGTGCCTGTTCCCGCTGCTCAGGGTCGGTCAGTGTCGCCATCTCAAATTCCTTGGGCAACCGCGACAAAATGGGCTGCAACTTGCCCACCACGCCGGTGAAGAGTCCGATGCGCTCATGCAAGGCAAAATAGACATCCACTTCAACCGTATCGGCGTAGCCTAGGTTGATGATTCTTACCGTGGGATTTACTTGCCCAATGCGGTCAATGCGGCCAATACGCTGCTCCACTTTCATCGGATTCCATGGCAAGTCGTAATTGACGAGCACCCCGCACGATTGAAGGTTAAGTCCCTCCCCTGCGGCATCCGTGCAGATCAGCACCTTGATCTCATTCGTGCGAAGGAGCCGTTTGATTTCCTCCTTGGAGCACTTGCCCCATGCGCCGGAGGGCTCGCGCCGTTGCCCGCCTTCCCCGCTGAAACAGCCAATGGGCAAGTCCACACGCTCGGCAACGAAGTCTTTGAGGAACTCCATGGTATCCGCATACTGCGTGAAGATGATGGCCCCGCCATATCCTTGGGCAAACGCGTCATTGAGTTCCGCAATCAGTCTCAATGCCTTGCTGTCGGTACCAAGTCTGGCTATGCACTTCAGGAGTGCCCGAATGCTTTCCTTATGCTCAAATACCAAAGCGTCCTGCTCCATGGCCACCGTTTCTTCCGGAGAATCCACCTCGTCGAGCAATTCATCCTGGCTTGCGTCTTCCCGTAACTGCAATTCGTCCAAGAACGGCTGGTTGGCGTGCTCATCCATCAACGCCAATTTCTTCTCCAGAGTCTTGCGCAGGGCATGAAAACTACTCGCCACGCGCCGCCGATAGGTTGTCATCACAAAACCGACCGCAGTCCGTTTCCCCGGCGTGGCGGCCTGATAGGTCGTGCTGATGTACTCCTCGACGGCCTCGTATAGCGCGCGTTCTCCAGCCGTCATCTCTATGGCGATATCTGTCACGGCACGATCTGCGATAGGAGAGTCCAAGAGACCATTGCGCGCATACTGGCGCAAAAGCGTACGGGTGTGGCGTGACATGCGATATCGAACCGGGCTTGCTGTCCGCAACACCGCCAACGCCACTTTCCGCTGTCTGGCGTTCAGGCGCTTTATGGGGATCAGACTGCTGGGCTCGCGCAAGGCAGAAAGCACCCCTCTTCGCTCGATACGGCTGAGACTAAACCCATCTGCCACATGGTCCAATTCCTCGCTACCCAACGGACCGTAGGCCTCCTCCGTAGCTTGAAACAAACGCGCGAGCCACTGCAGACTCTTCTCGTCAGGATTCCGGTTCAATACGTCGAAGTACTGCGTGAATACGGGCGCATCCCATTCCGGCGGAAGCCCCAGCACGTTCAACAAATCCCATATCTCAACCGGATGAACCTGCATCGGCGTTGCCGTCATCAGCAACAATGACTTGGCTTTGTCTTTGACATCCAAGAGCAGCCGCAACAAACGATTCGGACCTTTTTCCTGCGCCGAGCCCGCGCCGCGCCGCCGCGCGTGGTGGGCCTCATCCACCACCAGCAAATCCCAGTCCTCGGCATCTGTCAGCTCCGATTGCCGATCCTTGCGCCGCATGAGATGACTGGACGCAATTACCAAAGGCTGTTGTGTCCATTCATTGCGGGCCACTTTCTGTTCCAATGGCTGTCGGCGGAAATGGCGCTCCGGCCACACGAGAGACTGTCCCGTGTACATGGGGACGAGCAAGTTGAACTTCTCATACATTTCGGCCTGCCATTGGCGCATTAAGGCACTCGGCACAAGGATAAGAATGCGTTTCGCTATGCCGCTTATCCATGCATGACGGATAATCAGGCCCGCTTCAATGGTCTTTCCCAGTCCAACCTCGTCCGCGATCAGCAACCGGAAGGGCCATGCGTCCAACATCCGTTTGTAGGCTCTCAATTGGTGCGGCCATGGATCGACGGTGCACGTCTTTACCGCAACCAACGCGCCGTCCTTCCGCTTCGCAGCGTCCCTAAGGAACGCCCAGACGCGACGGCGGCGTTCATGATCTGCGAGGGTTTCTTCCGGGGGCAGTTCATCTACGGAATCGACGGCATCGGTTGCGAGGGTTTCCGGCTCAACCGCCTCTGGCACTTCTTCCTCAACCGGCTCCTCGGGCGGCAATACCGCCACAGGCGGATTCAATACGGTATCGTCCTTGGGAAGGAATTGGAGCAGTTCTTGTTTGACCGCTTCGGGAACGTCCAGAACTTCGGCGGTCTTGGCCTTGTTCGCCCACAACTGCTGAAAATAGCTCTCCGTTTTGACGACGCGCTGAAGGTCCCATTCCCCCCGCCAGGAGCAGCTTACGTCAAAGGATTCGCAGTTCTGTTTCCATCCGGCAAGCGTCTCGTTTATCGAGCCACGAAACGCCAGCTTGTCGCCCACAGCGTCCACGAGCAACCCTGCTTTGGCGTGATACAGTCCCAACCCCGCGCGATACCTGCCGTCGGCGTCTTTCGGAATGGCCACACGGATGTCCAGAAAATTGTGGGCCACCATCCATGACAACCAACCCAGTTGCTTGCGTTCCCATTCGTTGGCAAACATCTCTTGGAAACGCTTGTGGATACCCTTCTCGATGAGCGTCCGAATGGCGTACCCGGCTTCGATAGCGTCCACTTCGTCCTGTTCGAGGGTGCAACCGACGATTAATTGCATTCGTCCTTCGTTGCGGATGAAGGTGTCCAGACCGCGCGAAGCAAGCACCAACGCTTCTTTGTTGAAGTAACCGGTTACGCGCTGGTACAGCTTGGCGCAGGAAAGCGCGGGAAGAAAGAACAGGTCCACAAGGTCGCCGTCTTCATGGCTATAGGTGGGTTGCCATTCTCTCTCGCGAAGCGTCATGACGATTTCGTCTTTCGCTTGCCTTTCGCCGCTGCCTTTGCAGGCCGGGTGGCCACTGCAACCTTCTTCTGGTTCTCTATCCTCTCCACAATCTCCGGCATATAGACGGCGGGTAAGATACACTTGCTACCAGGGAACGATCCCGTGAAGGCCGCCACTTCCCCTCGCAGAACGCCATACAAAATCACCGATCCGTTGACGCGCACGAGCCGCTGCATCTCGTCCTCCGTCATGGATTCCGGAAAACGGAACAACCCCATGATCTCCGAGTCAATATCGTATCCGGCGGCCTTCCCCTCCTTGTGGGACTCAAGTCGAAAACGAAACCTCAACGCGAAAAGGCGGGCATCGTCCTTCCGCCGCAATACATCGTAGTCAATCGTATACTTGCTCTCGAACTGAACCTGGCCCTCCGACGGTGGCTCGGGCGCATGCCAAGTCGCAGAGAGGCGCGTCACGTAGAAATCCTCAAGCTGCAATATGTCCGGCATCTTGCCTCTCCGTTGGATAAATGGGTTGTTTCCCTTGGCTCACAAATGCTTCCGCCCCGGGGAACGGAAGGAGTAGCGACGGCTTGGGATACACGGGAACAATCGCCATCCGTTCATCTCTGGAGTACATCCGCGCCGAAACCTGCATGCCAAGGGCGCACGCAAATTCGGCCAATGTCTCCAACGTGAAATTGGCCTTCTCGTTCAGAATCTTGCCTACGTACTGGCGCGTCTTCCCAAGTCTCTTTGCCAGCTGATTCTGGTTGACGCCCTTTTCCTCCATTGCCTTGTAGATATCCTCTACAAACTGCGCCTTGAGATACTCCGCTACAAACTCCGGGGCAGCATCCAAATCAAGCGGCGTGTTGTTCGTGACAATCTCTTCGACCGTCGGAACGCCCTCGAATTCGGCCCAAATGTCCTCTTGCGCGCATGCGCCACTACGAGCATTCTTTTTCATCTATCTAGCTCCCCAATGGAAATTCCTACTCGATCGACTTCAGATACGCTGCACGAAGTTTCTCACAACGCTCAAACGCGGCATCCTGTTCGTCCTCGCTTTTCTTCGCTTTCCAGTAGTAGTTTGTGCAAACAACTACCTGCTTCGCATCTGGAGTGTAAAAGAAGAACAGCCGCGCCTGACCGCCGCGCATTTCGTACACGTCGTTGTGCTGTTTCCCCTGCTTGACGTGATCCGCGTTTTGAACCCGGTCATTTTCCGCCACCAACCGAATGACTTTCATGATCTTCTTGTAGTCGTTAGGGTGGACTGCCTTCAGGTCCGCGAGCCCTTTCACCGCAAGAGACTTCCCGTCCTTCGCCAATGCCTTGATTGTGTGCCGCGACTGCCAAGCCGGTTTCACATCCAGTATATCAACAAGACCTATGCTCATGTCAACCTTTAAGTTTACATGCCTATTCCCGACCCTCACCCCGGCCCTACATCAGCTCCAACTGCTTCGGCGCGGGCACTTCCTTGGCAAAGGCAAGTTTTCGCAGCTTTTCCAATGCGTCTGCATCGGCGGCGGCACCGGCCAAGGGACCGCTGCTACTGGACACCAAGGCCGGGGCGGGCAACACGTTCAAGATGGCTTCCAACGCCATGAGGAACGCCGGTTCCTCAATCAGTTCCGCCTTTTCGAGCAGGTCCTTGGCCGCGCCGGTATTCTGCTCGCGCCCCAGCCGCGCGGCGTGATGCAGCGCATTGATGAGGATGTCGTGCTTGGGGGAGCCGATAGTGCCTTTCTTGGCCCGCATCGCGCTGTCCCACAGAATCACGTTGCCGCCCTTGAGTTCCAGAATCTTGCCGTTCAGGTCCTGGTCGAAACTCACCCCCACTACCCGCGCCAGTTTCAACGCCTCGTCCGCCGGGAATTCCGGGGATTCAAACGCGTCCCACGCGAGGATGAAAAACTCTGTTACGGGGTCCAAATGCGCCTGCCGCTTGACCGTGGCCAGTTGTTCCATGCGCCAGTCTTTCACCGCCCGCCGCGCCGCCATCAGCGCGTCCTCGGGACGCACCGCATACGGGTCCCATTCCTCGTCCTCCACCAACTTCAACTGGGCCCCTTTAGTAGGTTCAGGCCGTTGCATCGCGCGGCCACGCTGCATGGGCCAGTGTTCCGAAAACACCTGAAGCGCCGGGCCAAAACACGAGAGGTATAGGTCCACGCCCCGGATACCATACTCTTGGAACTCCGCCACCTTGCCCTTGTGCCCATTCGCGCCACGGATGAGTTCCACGACTTTGGGTTCCACGTCTTCCCAATAGGTGATTTGGCCGGTGGTCTTTTCCGCTTCCCTCGGACGGCACACCAAGAAAATCGTGCTCTCGCGGCGTTTTTGTCCTTGATATGCAGACTGCCTTCCGCTTCCGTGTTGATGGGCCAACTGGCCGTAATCATAAATCCAGCGTCCAACAATCCACGCGCCAACGCATCCCACGCCCCCGTCGCCTTGTGCGTGAACATCAACACCATCACGCCGTCCGGCTTGAGCACACGGCGGCATTCCGCGAAGATGGCCTGCATCCGTTCCTGATAATCCCGCGAGGCCCGTTTCTTCGCCCCACCGGTACCCTTGACCTGCGTGAAGTCCTTGAACTTCGCCGTGTTCGCCACGGCTTCCCGGTCTTTGTCCGTGAGATAGCTTGAGAATTGCTCCGGGTAGAACAACCCCACCGTCCGCTTCAGCCAGACGTAGAAAAAATCCGCCAACTCGGCGTACATGACGTTGTCGTAATACGGCGGGTCCATCACCACCGCGTCCACAGTTTGGTCCAAGACATGGGCAAGGCTATCCCCGGAACCGTTCGTGATGACGATGGTGGAAGGGTCAAGGGTCGAAGGTGCCTGGTCTGAATCGGCCCCCATCCCATGGCTTTCGAGATTAAACAGGTCCGGTTCGGAGGGCGCAGACGGCCCGCCGCACAGTTCGATAAGTTCCTCCAACGATTTGCCCGTCTGCCTAATCGCCCAATCGTAGCCAACGCCAGTGATGGTAGGAGCCATCTCGGCAAAACTCCACTTAAACGCGAAATCGTGTCGGTCAAACACACCGGCAACGACCTCCCGATTCGCATGCCAACGAACCATGTTTGCGTTGTAGTTGAGTACCTTGTCCATCGCTATCGCCAGATACGTCAGCGCGGCTTTATCGAGTTCGGAGAGGTTTGCCGGGCCGCCGAGTTCTTCCACCAGTTCATGGAACACCTCGACGCTGGTGCAATGGCCGTAAAGCTGTCGCGGCGAGAACATGTCGCGCCAGAATCTCATGCCATACCGGATGGGTTCATTCGTCTTGTTTCCGTCGATCACTTCCTCGTCCGGAATGATGTTCTTGGCCTGCCATTCGGGAAGTTTGGCGTCGAGGGCGGCTTGGACCTGCTCGCGGACATCGTCTTCGGGGCGGGGTGCTCTGAACCCGCGCACCTTTTTCACCTTCGGGTTGCCCGCCTTCGTGTAACCCGTTATCTGCGCTTCCTTGTAGACGACGGCATACAACTGTTCCGCCATCTGGCCCGACTGCGCTTGGGCCTTGATTTCTGTAAACGCCGGTCGAGAAGTGTAGCACCGTTTGTGGCGGTCGAGAAGTGCGCA
>DAOSJS010000212.1:0-7112 GCA_035367355.1 Candidatus Hydrogenedentota bacterium | reverse complement strand
GTACGACGGGCTGGGACGGCCCTGGTCGCCGGCGAATTTCACGTCGGATTTCAAAGGCCCCGTGACCCTGCGGTACGCGCTGGAAAACTCGATAAACATCGTCTCGGTGAAACTGGTGCTGCAAATGGGGATGCCGGTGGTGCGCGGGGTATTGCAGCGCGCGGGGATCACCTCGGAAATCAACGATTCTCATAAGTGGACCATCGCGCTGGGAACCCCGGATGTGACGGTGCTTGACCTGTGTACCGCCTACGCCACGATCGCCCGGGGCGGTGTGCTGGTCCGGCCGACCTTTGTCGAGACCATCCGGGATCGGGACGAGTTTGTACGGTATAAGAGCAGCATTCACCGAGAACGCACGCTCGATGCGGACGTATGCTATCTGACCACGTATCTCATGGAAGGCGTGGCTCAATACGGAACAGGCTCACGCAGCCGGGAGCTGGATCGGCCGCGCGCCGGGAAGACTGGGACGTCTAACGACAGCCGCAACGTATGGTTCTGCGGTTTTACGCCGGATTATACCTGCGTGGTGTGGATTGGCTACCGCGACAACCGCCCGATTGGGCAGGGTCCCGACGGACGCTGGCTCAAATCCAGCAAAGAATTCACGGGCGGGCGCCAGGCCTGTCCGGTCTGGACGGAATTCATGGTAGCCGCACACAAAGGTTTGCCAAAACGTGATTTTGAAGTGCCCGACGGCGTGGTGTTCCACAATGTCGACAAACGTACAGGCAAATTGGGCGGCTCGTTTCGGGAAGCCTTTTTGAAAGGGACCCGCCCTCCAGCAGCCCCGCCGCCTCCGGAATCGCTGGCCGCCGAGGAGGAAATGGGGGTGCCGGCTGCACCGGTTCCGGACGTGGAACCCATGGAGATACCTCTGCTTGCGGATATTTGATTGCGATGCCGCGTTCGGGCGCGGCACGGCGCCGTTGCCGCGGGAACTCGAAACCGCGGACGCCCTGGTCGCGGAACTGGACCATTGCGGCATTGAGCAGGCCCTGGTATGGCACCGTGACGCCCGGGAACGGAGCCCCGGACAGGGGAACGCCCGCATGGAGGCTTTGAAGGGCCATCCGCGGCTGCATCGCACATGCACGGTGATGCCGTACACCGCTCGCGAGACCTTCACCGAAGCCGAGCTGTTCGAATACCTCCAGATGGAGGAAATCCGGGCGGTGCGCGCGTTTCCGCTTACGCACTGTTTCCTGCTGGACTCCATTTCATGCCGTGACTTGCTGGGGTTGCTGTCGGCGTACCGCGTGCCGTTATTTGTGCCGCTGGGGGAGTTCCACAATCAGTGGCAGGGGGTCTACGCCCTGATGCGCGATTTTCCGCATCTGACGCTGGTGCTCACGGAAACGGGATGCTGGGGGCAGGATCGCTATTTCCGGCCGCTGGTGCGCAACTTTCCGCGGTTTTTTCTATCGACGAACCGTTTTGAAACGGCGGGCCAGCTCAAATCGTTCGTGAATGATGTGGGATACGAGCGGCTGCTGTTCGGGTCGGGGCTGCCGTTCAATAATCCCGGCGGCTACATCATGATGCTCGCGCGGGCGGACATCTCCGACGAGGCCCGGCAGGCCATCGCACACGGCAATCTGGCCGGTCTCCTGGGGGAGGTGTCGTTGTGACGCTGCGTGACGCATTCCTCGAGGGCGGCGGCTGCCCGGTTATCGATGCCCACGCGCATATGGGGCCGTTTCGGTCGATTTATCTGCCGGAAGCCTCCCGTGAACGCATGATCGCAGGCATGGAGCGTGCCGGGATCGAGGCGATCATCGTCTCCCCGCACGACGCGCTTTTCGGCGATACCCGGGAAGGCAACGCGCAAATGCTGGACGCGGTTCAGGCCTGTCCGGGACGGATCTATGGTTATTGCACGATCCACCCGGGATACCCTCGCGAGACGGAAAGCGAACTCGACCGCTATCTGCATCAGCCGGGCGTGGTAGGCGTGAAGATCCACCCGACTTCGCATGAGTATCCGGTCGATGGGCTGAATTATGCGCCGGTGCTGGAGCGCCTGGAGGCAGAGGGCGGGCTGCTGCTGTCGCATACCTGGGGCAATGACAATTTTTGCGGCGCAGCAAAGATGCGGCTCGTCGCCGAGCGTTATCCAAACATCCGGCTGCTCCTCGGCCACTCGTGTTACGGCGCCTGGACAGAGGCCATCGCACTGGCAGCGGAGTTTCCAAACGTCTATCTTGAACTGACCGCGGCGGCGCATGTGTACGGGCTGATCGAATGGATGTGCCGGGAGGCGGGCTCACGAAAAGTGGTTTTCGGGACAGACTATCCGTGGTTTGACCCGGCGGTATACATCGGATTCGTGACGTTTGCGCACATCGATGAAGAGGCCATGCGAAATATCCTCTATACCAATGCGCGAACCCTGCTGGATGAACAATTGGCGAAAAGGAAGTAGTGCGTCCGTGATGGCCGGGTCACCTGTAAGTTACCCGCCCAAGCCTGCGGGACAGCCTCATTTTTTCTGGAAAGGGAATTCCAACGGTGAAGTGGCGACTTATTATGCGAGCGGAACTGGCGGCAGCCCTGCTGTGTCTTTTGACGGCTGCGGCCGGAGCAGAATTGATGGCGGAGGTCAAAGACTATCTCGGGTCGCCGACGCTGTTCGTTAATGGTGTGCCGCGGACCCCGATGGAGGTTTACGGGTGGGACCAAGGTCCGGGCCCATCCGTCACGCATCTGGGCACAGACTGGCGCGAACACCATGTGACGTTCACGGCGCCGGAAGATGACGCGGGCGACTGCGGCGTGCACCTGCGCTTCGGAAATGCACCGGGGACCGTGTGGATTGACGATGTGCGGTTCTATGAAGGCGAATACCGGCCAGATGTCACGGAAAACCGCCTGCGCTGCGGCGATTGGGACTGCGATCGGAGCGCGGCGGACGATGCCTGGACGCTGTTTGTGCGGCCGGAAGCGGAGGCGTCGTGGGCACTCGACACCTCCGTGAAGCACAGCGGCACACAGAGCTGCCGGCTGACGATCGCAAAAGCCGGTACCAACCCCATGCACATCCATTTCCACCAGACGGGCTTGTCGATCGAAAAAGGTAAGACCTATACCTTTTCCGCGTGGCTGCGCGCGGATGCGGAGCGGACCGGCGACATGATGGTGCTGCATCACGGTCCGCCGTGGACCATCTATTCGGGTCCGGAGGATTCGTGGCTGCACAAGCAAGTGACGATGGCGGCGGCTGAAGGCGTGCATATCCACTCCTTCGGCATCGATATGCCCTGGCCGAAACCGGGGGAACGGCCAGACTTTTCAGAGACGGATGCGGTGCTGGAGCATGTTCTGGAGGCCGATCCCGAAGCGCTCATGCTGCCGCGATTCGCCTGCGAGCCCCCGGGATGGTGGTATGAGACCCATCCGGATGAGGCCCTCCAGTATCACGACGGCAGCCGCCGGCCGGTCTGCGTAGCGTCGACGGCGTGGCGTGAAGAACTGCAGCGGAACCTGCGGGCGCTGGTCGAACATTGCGAAGCGCGCTACGGGGAGAACATGCTCGGCTATCATCCCTGCGCGCAGCACACGGGCGAATGGTTTTATCCCGGAACCTGGGACAGCCTGCACAGCGGCTTCAGCCCGGCGATGCAGCGCGGATTTTCGGCGTGGTTGCGGACAAAATATGCCACGGATGAGGCGCTGCGCACGGCGTGGGGCGATTCGGACGTAACTTTCGATACCGTCACCGTGCCGTCGGTTGATGAGCGCGAGACAGCATCGGTGGGCCTGTTTCGCGACCCCGCACGGGAGCAGAAGACCATCGATTTTTATGAGTACCTGCAGGTGGCCATGGTGGAGCCGCTGGAATTGATCGCCGCGACCGTCAAAGAAGCAAGTGCGCGAAAAAAACTCGTGACGTTGTTTTATGGCTACTACTTCGAGATCAGCGGCCTGCCTTTCGGCCCGCAGACGAGCGGCCATCTGGCGCTGGCGCGGCTGCTCGAATGCCCGGACGTGGACATCGTCTGTTCGCCGATCTCGTACGAAGATCGCGGTCTCGGCGGGATCGGCGCGTTTATGGTGCCGGTAGACTCGGTGCGTGATCACGGCAAACTCTGGTTGAACGAAGACGATACGCGCACCTTTCTGACGCCCGAAGATGCGGGCTATGGGCGGGTGTCGACGCTGGAGCACACGCGCTGGGTGCATCAACGCAACTTCGGCCGCATGCTGCCGCGGCGCCTGGCGTGCTGGTATATGGACCTTGGCGGCGCGGGCTGGCTGGCCGACGAACGCCTCTGGCGAAATATCGGTGAACTGCGCGCCATCTACGACGCCCAACTCGAAAAACCCGCCACGTGGACGGCGGATGTGGCGGTGATCGTGGATGAGACGAGTCCGTTCTATCTCGCCAGTAACGCGGACGTGATGCGCCCTCTCGCGAACCATTTTCGGCGGCAGCTCTACCGGATGGGGGTCCCGTTTCGGCAATATCTGCTGAGCGACCTGGAGGCGGGCCGCGTGCCAGAGCATAAGGCGTATCTGTTCATCGGCTGTTTTCACCTGAATGCGTCGCAGCGAGGCGTCATCGCGGATGCGGTTGCAGGCAAGACGGCGCTGTGGTTCTACGGCAGCGGATTTGTCGACGATCGGCCGGACTCGGCGAACCTGGCTGCCCTGATTGGGATGCCCGTGCGTGAAGTCGAGGGAGACGCCGTAGCCATGATCACGCCGGATCCCGAAGCGCCCCTGTGCGCGGATGTGCCGCGGGAACCTTTCGGCACTCCTGCTGCGCTTCGGCCCCTGTGGGGAATCGAGGAAGAGGGCGGGATCGAGGTATTGGGCCGCTTCAGTGATGGAACCGCAGCGGCGGCCGCCCTGCGGCGAAACGAAGGCATGACGGTCTACATCGGAACGGTAAACGCTCCCGCAAAGCTCCTGCGCAACATCCTCAAGGCGTCGGGTGTGCATGTCTATCTGGATTCCGACGACGCGCTCGCGGCCGACGGCGCATTTTTGAGCGTGACGGCGACGTCCGCCGGGATTAAAGCGATCCGCCTGCCGCGGCCCTCCGAGGTGCAGCGCGTCCTGCCCGAACCGGGCGAGCTGGGGCGGACCGCCGAGTTTGCGGAGCCCTTCGAGGAGGGTGAAACGCGCATTTACTTGTTGCGTAACGATTGAACGCGCTGTAACGTTGCACGCAACGTCTGCGCAACAAAACCGAAACGAACTGTGGCAGGATCCGTCTGTGGAGTCATTTCCCGGCGCTCCCGCCTGTTTTTACGTGCGGCGCGGACAGGCTGGGGCTTCCATCCTCCAGGCTGCGTGCCCCGGGTGCTGTTGGCACCCTAATTGCGCTCGCGGCTCCAGCCGCCCGTTTACTCCCCGGGCAAGAACCGGTACACTCGAAGCGCCAGAAAGG
This sequence comes from Candidatus Hydrogenedentota bacterium, assembly GCA_035367355.1. GTDB lineage: Bacteria > Hydrogenedentota > Hydrogenedentia > Hydrogenedentales > SLHB01 > UBA2224. Next base: position 1,714 of record DAOSJS010000212.1, on the reverse strand, counting down.
TAGCTTCGATGGACACGGACAGCAACAGACGGTCAGACCCGCTTCATTTCGCGGCCTTGATGGCGCACCAGTTGCGGTCGCCGCTGGACGCCGCGCTGTCGCAGATGGGCCTGCTGCTTGAAGGGTACGCCGGGAAGCTGACGGCCCAACAGCGGGACCTGCTCGAGCGGATCCAGCGGCGCGGACGTGAGGCTATGGATGCGGCGAATCGCGTGCTGGCGATCGCGCGCGCCATGGAATCGGTAGAACCGCCGTCGTCGGTGGCCGATCTGACCCAGGTGGTGCGGGGCGCGGAACGGCGGTACACGAGCGAGGCGCATCGCCGGAAGATGCATATGCACTGCGACACGCCCGGCGAGCCGGTCTGGGTCCATGCCAGCGAGGACGAATTATCGGAACTGTGCCTCGCGTTGCTGAACAACGCGTTCAAGTACACGCCCGACCACGGCCGTGTGCGTGCCGGTGTTTCGGTCAGCCCGGACGGCAAACGGGTGCGGCTTGTGGTCGAAGACTCCGGGATCGGAATCCCCGAGACGGAGCGCGAGACGGTGTTCCAGCCGTTCACGCGCACGCTGAACGCTTCGGGCTCGACGGCGCCGGGTGTCGGTCTGGGGCTTGCCTTCGTTCATGCGATGGTGAGGCGGGCCGGCGGGCACGTCTGGGCGGACCGGTCGGATTGGGGCGGTGCGCGGATAACGGCCGATATGCCGGCGGCGCCAGCGCCGGAAACAGCCATGGAAGCAGGAGCGAATACGATGGCAGCAAAGATGAAAGTCGTGATTGTGGGCGGCGTAGCGGCCGGCCCCAAGGTGGCGTCGAAGATTATCCGGTTGCAACAGGACGCCGAAGTGACGATTCTGGAGAAGGGCAAATTTCTGTCGTATGCGGGCTGCGGGTTGCCCTACTACGTGTCAGGCGTGGTGAAGGAGCAGGCGGAACTGATGTCGACGGCCGCTGGCGCCGTGCGCGACCCCGTGTTTTTTCAGAAGGTGAAAAACGTGGTGGTGCGCAGCGGCACGGAAGCGATGGAAGTGGATCGCGAGCACAAACGTGTTCTGGCGCGCGACCTGGAGTCGGGGGAAGATACCTGGCTCGACTACGACTATCTGGTGCTCGCCACAGGCGCGACGCCGGTCAAACCGCCCATTCCGGGCATGGACCTCGAACATGTGTTCACCCTGCACGGCGTGAACGACGCGGAAGGCATCCGCCATTGGCTGAGCCAGGAGCGTGCACACGACGTGGTGGTCATCGGCGGCGGCCTGATCGGCGTGGAGGTGACCGAAGCGCTGGTCGAAAAGGGATGCCGCGTGACGATGGTCGAACTGGCGGACCAGATCCTGGGGATGCTCGATTGGGAGATGGCCAAGCTGGTTGAGATGCACATGGAATCGCGCGGTGTCAAGGTCATGACGAGTACGACCGCGACCGCGTTCGAAGGGGAAGACGGCCAGGTTAAACGCGTCGTGACGAGCCAGGGCGTGCTTCCGGTGGATATCGTCATCATGGGGATCGGTGTGCGGCCCAATGTGGGTCTGGCCAGACAGGCCGGGCTGGAAATCGGCCGGACCGGCGCCATCAAGGTGGACGACCACCTGCGTACGACCGACCCCTGCATCTTTGCTGTGGGAGACTGCGCGGAGAACGTTGACCTCGTGACCGGAGAACCCGCGTACGTGCCGCTGGGCTCAACAGCCAACAAGCACGGCCGTGT
>DAOSJS010000211.1:0-7164 GCA_035367355.1 Candidatus Hydrogenedentota bacterium | reverse complement strand
CAAAAGGACTTCGATAGCCTTTCAGCACTTTTGAGCAGCACGTCGTGGTACCCTGTTTTGTACAGAACACATCCTTCAGGCCGACAGGCACTCCAGCCAGGGGGCCGGCGTCCTCGCCGCGTTTCAACCGGGCGTCAATCTTTTCGGCCTGCTGCAGCGCATGGGCATCCCAGACCTCAACGTAGGCGCCTACCTTGCCATCCACGGACTGGATGCGGTCAAGGTAGCTCTGCGTAACCTCGACCGCGGAGGTTTCGCCGTTCCGCACGGCCTCCCGCAGCGCAAATGCGGTCAATTGGTACCATTCACGGCTCATCGATTACTCCCGGCGTGCAGGGGCCGCCTTACCCTTCGAGGATTTTGGGCACAAGAAAGTATTCGCCATCAGTCTGGGGGGCATTCTGAAAGGCTTCTTCCCGGGTCAGCGAAGGTTTTACCTCGTCATCGCGGTAGACATTGATCATGTCCAGAACGTGCATCATGGGTTCGGTATGATCCGTGTTCAGGTCGTTCAGCTTGTCCAAATAGCTGAAAATAGCGCCCATGTCCTCGGCGAGACGCCTTTTTTCATCGTCATCGAGCGTCAGTTGGGCCAGTTCGGCCACCTGTTCAACGTCTTCTGGCGTTATCTTTCCCACCGTGATCTTTCCTCGAGAAGGGTCCGATGCCAATCATCACGACACCCGCCTATCGTAACACAGGAAACCCGAACGTTTCCACGAAAAGTGAAAAAGCCAAGGCCGGAAGCCAAATCACGTGGTTCCGTCCTTTCATTCCCGCCACGCGAGGGCGCATGGCAAAAGGCGGCGTGCAGCCTCAGGAACCGGGCTCTACCCGCTCCGGCTTCGCCGTCTCGCCCTCCATATCAAACGGCAGCCGGAATACATCGCCGTCTTTGTTGCAAAAATAAAGGCGCGAAATGGACGGTTCACGGCCGTGACCATCCGCCCAGAATGCGTAAAAATCCGGATGGGCATTGACCGGCCGCCGCACATAGGTGTGATTGTACCGGCTGTCTCTGGTCATCTGCCGGACGAGGGTCCACGATTTTCCGGCATCACTGGTGAGCCACATGGCCACTTCACCGCCCGGGTTATACGGTTGCGGGCCGGTCTCGGTGGGGGCAATTATCCGCCATTGAGCGTCGGTTTCAATATACAGTGAACCCATGTCGTAATTGTTGTCGGAGATGATGTTGGACGGCAGAATCTGCCATTGCTGGCCGGTCCAATGCGCGATGGTCCAGGTGCGCGGCATGTTTTGGGGGCCCGATTCGTAGCCTTTGCTCGTAAGGTACAGGATGACGGGGCGCCCGGCAGAATCGAAATTGATGTCCTTCATGTAGACATTCAAACCCTGAGATTCGTACTCGGCCACGAGGCAGGGGCTGTCAGGCTCGGTCAGCATCAGCTCCAGGGGCTCGCCCGCGGCTGTCTTCCACGTCTCGCCGAAATCGTCGGATTCCATGTAATAGAGGTTTGTACGCCAGTTCAGGCCTTTTTCAGGGGGATGGTAGTTGAATGCGCTGCCGATCTTCTGTCCGAAGAAGTTCGTTATCTGATAGTGCCCCTGGGCCATGCGCGAGAGGAAGCGGCGATCCGTCCAGTTGACGCCGTCAGGACTGGTGGACATGCAGATGGCGCGGCCGCCGGTGTAGTGGGTGTGCATGAACAACCACCCTTTGCCCGGAATAATCCACGGCTGGGGATAAGAAAAGTTGCCCTCCCACTTCAGCTCGAACGCATCGATGGCCCACGGCTCGGTGCTTCGGGAGATGAACGAGGGGCGCCCCGTACCGTGGCTGCTCGAGAAAATCCAGATGTAGCCCTCCGGGTCGATGTTGATGACGGGGTTGTCGTGGGCGTCGGTGGTTTGCTTATCCAGGAGCAACAGAGGGCGCGGCACTTCGCCTGTCGCATGATCAAAATAGGAGACCATGTGGATGAGCCGGTTTTCGTTCTTGTGCGTGCCACCATACGTAAAGAAGGTTTTGTTGACTTGCGGCGCGTACCAGGCAAAGGGGATGTGTTTCGCGCAGTAAGTCCCCAAACCGCCGCTGTATTTGTAGACATACTCATCGTCAGATTTTTGATTGAAATACCAGATGCCGCGGTAGCCGTCCTCGCGCCGATTCAAAAGTACGCGCCTGCCGTCCATCCTGCGGGCCACGACAGCGTTCCCTTCTGCGGTCCAGGAGGCGCCTTCGCGCCCGGAATCGGTCCAGCGCACCATCGGTGGTGGCGAAAGACTCCCGCCCGCCGCCGCGGCGATCTCTTCCCCGGACAGCGCGCGGTCATAGATCCGCAGATCGCCCAGCCAACCCTTTACCGCGCGTTGCCCGTAATCCAAGCCGCCGAGGGACAGCACTTCTCCCAGCTTTGTCAGCTGGCCCGGACACTCCTTGATCTCGCATAAGGTACCGTTCATGTATACCGCTGCGTGTTCACCGTCGTAGGTGCCCGCATAATGAGTCCATTCGCCTCTTTTCGGTGCAGGGCCCAGCGCGCAGGCATAGCTTTCCGTCTGGTTCCTGACCAGCATACGCACCCGTCCATCATAGAGATAGAATGTGAATCCCTCGTTGGCCGCGCCGGTATTGAGAAAGACCTGTGAACCGCCTGTCTCATCCAGCTTCACCCAGGCCATGACGGTCAACGACTGCGGAGGAATCGGGATCTCTTCAAGCGGCGCCTCATACACCGTAGTTCCATCGAACGGCACACCGTCACCGGCAAAGAAAGCCACTCCCTCCTGCCCCGCGTGCGCCACCACGATAGCCAGAAGCATCGCAGGAATAGTGAATCCCAATTCTCTAGTCATGTCCTGTCCCCCGTTGCGATCTCGGCTGGAGAAAGACTTCGTCTCACCGCAGCTCAATTTTGCGCAAGTTCTTCCGTCAATTCCTCCCATTCTTCGTACAGTGAGGCCAGATCAGCTTTCAAACCCTCGTATTCTTCCTTGAGTTTCCGTTGTCCAGCGTAATCCGCAGGATCTGCTTGTGTAAACTGCATCTCAATGTCTTCGATGGTTTGCTCCATCGCTTCAATGCAGGCCTCGAGCTCGTCCAGATCCTTTTTGCGCCGCCGCCGCTCCCGTTCCGCATCTTTATCCCGTTTGCGGCGCTCTACCCGGCGAATCTTGAGTGGGTCCTCGTTTCGCTCCTCCATCTCGCCCGCCAGGCGCTCCCGCTGCTCCCGGTAGTCCGTATAATTGCCCAGATGCGTGATAACCCCATCCGCCTCAAAAACCACGAGGCGGTCCGCCATTTTGTCGATCAGCGTACGGTCATGAGACACCATGACGAGCGTGCCGGGGTATTGTGCCAGCGCTTCTTCCAGCGCCTCCCGCGAGGCGATGTCAAGGTGGTTGGTCGGTTCATCCAGCAACAGGACGTTCGGTTCACGCGCAATGAGCTTTGCGAGCGCGACCCGGCTCAGTTCACCGCCGCTCAAGGCCGAAATCGGCTTGAAAACCTCGTCACCGACAAATAGAAACCGCCCCAGATAGGTTCGCACCTGTTCAGGCGTCCAATCCGTTCGAACGTTACGCAGTTCCTGAAAAATGTCGAGTTCCCGGGACAGATTTTCGTGGTGCTGCTCATAATAGCCAAGCTGGACCTTATGGCCCAGGCGCACTTCGCCCTCGGCGCCCGGGAGGCGCCCGGCAAAGTGCCGCAACAGCGTGGTCTTGCCGCAGCCATTGGGCCCGATGATCCCGATCCGCTCTCCCCGTTTGATTTCGAGCGACACCCCCTGGTACAGGACGAGCGGGCCGTACCGCATCGCGATGTCTCTGGCTTCGATCACCACTTCGCCCGTACGCACCACCGCGCCAAAGCGGAATCCCGCCGCCTTGCCTTCCGGCAGGGGAGAATCGATGCGGTCGATCTTTTCGAGCCGTTTGATGCGGCTCTGCACCTGGCTTGCCTTGGTGTTCTTGTAGCGGAACCGTTCAATCCAGCGCTGTTCTTTTTCGATGAATTCCTGCTGCTTCAGGTAGGCCCGTTCGTGCTGCTCCCGCAAGAGGCTCTTTTGCTGCAGGTAGAAGGAATAATCGCCGGTGTAGCTGCGGATCTGGCCCCGTTCAAGCTCGTCAATGCGTTTGACCACTGCGTCCAGGCTGCGGCGGTCGTGGGAGATGATGACAAACGCCTTTGGAGATTCCTGCAGGAAGCCCTCCAGCCATTCACGAGCCGCAATATCCAGATGGTTCTCCGGTTCGTCGAGAAGGATGAGGTCCGCGTCCTGCAGCAGTATCAGCGCAAGCATAAGGCGCGTACGCTGCCCTCCGCTCAGGGTTGTCACCGGCAGATCAAATTCTTCCTCAGTAAATCCCAGTCCAAAAAGGACACTGCGTGCACGGGCGCGAAATTCGTAGCCCCCGTGAATACGAAACGTGTCCTGAAGGCGGCTGTAAGCCTCCATAACGTTCTGATCGCCCGAAGCCAGGCGATGCTCCAGGTCTCTGAGGCGCTTTTCCTCCTGGAGCAGCTTTTCAAACGAACGCATCACGGCCTGATGAATGGTTTCCTCGGGGGGCAGATCGGGCATCTGCGCCAGGCAGGCAATGCGCGCCCGGCGCATCCGTTCGATGGAACCCGACGTGGGCTCAAGCTGCCCCGTTATCAGGCGGAAAAGGGTGGTCTTCCCCGTGCCGTTGCGGCCGATCAGGCCGATTTTTTCACCATCCTCAATGCGAAAATCGACATCGTCCAGCACCGGGATGCCGTCGTATGATTTCGAGACCTTTTGCAGGCGTACCAGGCTCATTGGAGCGCATACTCCTCACAACTCACGCGTCTTTTCCCCTTATAAGGCTGAAAAAGCGATTATACCGGCTCGCGGGAACCTCATCCAGCACACGATGAACAGCGCAGAACAGGCCGAGAGGCCGGCGCCTTATCCCTGGGCTAGGATTTCCTCGTACAGCGCCACGTAGTTATCGACCATGCGATCGGCGGTGAGATGTTCATGCACATAGCTTAGCGCGCGGGCGGCCAATTCAGTCGCCAGATCGCGGTCTTCGATTATCCTCACCATGGCTGCCGCAAGAGCGTCGGGATTTTCTCTGGCCACCATCAGTCCGGTGATGCCGGGTTTTACTGTCTCGATCATCCCGCCGGCATCAGTCGAAACCACCGGAACCCCGGCAAACATGGCCTCCGCGCATACCCCGCCGAATCCTTCCTGTCTGCTCGACAGCACAAACGCATCGAATACCGGCAATATCCGGGGCACGTCCTTCCTGTACCCCAGCAGCGTCACGCTCCCGGAGAGTCCCTCCGCCTCTATCGCTGCCTCGAGTTCTCCGCGCAGTTCTCCATCTCCCACCAGGGCGAGGTGGGCCTCGAGTAAGGCTTCCCTGGCCTGCTTGAATGCCCGGATAAGCGTCGCGTGGTCTTTGTGGCCAACAAACGCCCCGACATTGCCGAACAACGGCACTTCTTCAGGAAGACCCAATTCGGCGCGGCTGAAAGGCACGACGCCAAAGCGTTTCGGATCCTGGGCACTGTTGATGACGGTCAGTTTTGATGCCGGCACGCCGAATTCACGCAGGATCCCGGCAATGCACTGCGACACGCAGGCGATGTGGTCGGGTAATCTGTATTTTTTCCGGTTCAAAAAACCGGGTTTGGGCACAAAGTCCACACGCCGGGTCACGATGACTTTGCCGCGGCCCGCGCACGCGCGCGCGAGACATGCCAGGCTGTGGGCGTGGCTCGCGTGGGCATGAAGGATGTCGATGTCGAGGCGCTTAACCGCTTGTGCGAGGCGCCAGACCGTCACCGGATCAAGTTCTCCGCGGAACGGGCACGCCACACGCTCGAGGTTTTCCAAGCCGTGGTCTCGACGCAGGAATTCACCCTCTGGGCGGCCCGCGATCGCGACAAAGTGTCCGCGCCGGGCCAGACCCTGGATCAGATAACTGGCCTGCTGCTCTCCCCCGCGCCAGCCGCGTTGCTCGTCAAGATGCAGAATGCGCACCGTGAATCTCCAATGCCTGGTAATATGCCTCAGCGGTACGCCGCGCAAACACCTCCAGCGTAAATTCTTGAAGCACTCGCTGGCGTCCCGCGCTCCCCATTGTACGGCGTTGAGCGGGATCTGCCAGCAGCGTCTTCATTGCCAATGCCAGGGGCTCCGCTTCACCTGTCGGAACAACAAATCCTTCGACTCCGTCGGTCACGATCTCGGTCAATCCTCCGTAATCGGAACAAACCACAGGTATTTCTTCCGCCATTTGCTCTTTCAGACTGAAAGATGACGTATCGCAGTCAACGGAAGGTTGTACGCCGATGTCGAAGGCCTGAGTGCAGCGGGCGATATCGTCACGAAATCCCGCGAAGTGCACGATTTCGGCAATGCCCAGGTCGCGGGCAAGCTGGGCCAGCTCAGGCTCCAGATCGCCCCGGCCCAACACCAGGAGGCGCAGCGCCGGGAAATCGCGCAGCAGCATGGCCGCCGCCTGGAACAAGTAAACGTGACCCTTAGCTGGAACCAGGCGCGCGGCAATGCCGCACACCAGATCATCATCCCGGTAGCCGAATTCAGCGCGCGCCTCAGCACGCAATTTGGGGTCAGGGTGGAATTCTTTCGCATCAACGCCATTGTGGATTGAGCACATCCGGGCGGGGTCGAACGACGCCTGCTTTTCCAGCGAGCGGCGCACCATCTCGCACACAACGATCTGAAAGTCCGTCCACTGCAGGTTGAGCATGCGGTTGGGCCAGAGGTCGTGAACGGGATAGGTGTTGTGGCGGGTCCGCACGACGCACACCGGCCTTCCCATCAGGCGGTTTGCCCCGGCCAGCGCCCAATGATCCTGAGAGCCGTTGACGTGAAGGATGTCGGGCTTGTCCTCGATGATGACGCGGCGGGTTTCCCGGAGATCCGTCAGCCAGCTGGCGGGTCGCAGCCCGCCACGAAACGTAAAGCGCTGGTTGGCCGCACAGCCCGCGGCATTCGCATGCTCAACCAGCACGGAGGCGCGTCTGCATCCGATGGTGATGCGATGGCCCAGACGGCCGAGCTCAGCGGCCAGATTGGCGACATAGCGGACCTGGCCTCCGCCTCGCAGATGCGGGTCAGTGATCAAGATATGCAGCGGGCGCTCCGTCACGCCCCGGAAACCGCTTCTTCCCGGTACAGGTCCGGCAAGTGTTCG
>DAOSJS010000210.1:0-7174 GCA_035367355.1 Candidatus Hydrogenedentota bacterium | reverse complement strand
CATCACCTGCCATCGCGGGGTTCAGGCCGTTGCCATCCGCCCCGACGAAGTCGAGCTGGAGCGGCATACGGGCGGCCGTGTCGTGGTTCCCGCGGAGTTCGTCCTCGCCCTGACCGGGTTCGTGCCGGACACGTCACTGCTCGAGGCCGCCGGGGCGGCGATCGACCATGAAACTGGAAAGCCGGTCCTCTCCGAAGCCTTCGAAACCACGGTCCCCGGCCTGTACGTGGCGGGAACCCTGTGTGCGGGCAAGGAGGCCAACGTGGTGTTCGTTGAGAACGGCCGCGAGCATGGACCGGTAATTGTCGCGGATATCCTGAACAAGCGAAAGGACGGCGCTGCGATGTAGCGCCCGCTTATGGTTATGCCTGAGATTCAATGGCACCTCATCGAAGGCGCCGCGGGCTGTGCACATGCCCGCGAACACGGCCTCGTTGCCGTAGTTATCGACGCCCTGCGGGCGAGCGCCACCGCCGCGATGCTGTTTGACGCGGGCGCCACCGAGCTCCTGGTGGTCCGCGAGGTTGCAGAGGCCCATGCCGCGCGAGCCGAATTCAACGATGCCCTTCTCTATGGGGAACGCGGCGGCTTGCCTCCCGAAGGGTTCGACTATGGAAACAGCCCTCGAACGGTTGAGGCCGCCCGCGGCCGCCGTATCATCTTTACCTCGACCACGGGGGCCGGAAGGCTCGTCGACTGCTGGGGGGCCGAGGCCATTTACATGGGCTCGCCCGTGAACGCCACCGCGGTGGCCCGCGCGGCGGCCCGCCACGGAAAAGACGTGGTACTCATCCCCGCGGGTCTCATGACCGACCCCCGCTTTGATGCACAGGAGGACTGGGTGGGCGCCGCCGTGGTCGCCATGCAGGCAGGAGGCGCCATCGGAGAAGGAGCCGACACGTTTCACGTCTGGCGCCAGCGCATCGAAGAGGAAGGGATCGAAGCTCTGTTTCAGAGCGCGCCCCACGCGGAGAAACTACGCCGCATCGGCCTGGAAGACGACATCCCCTTCTGCGCCCGGCTCGACATTACCGCGGCCGTGCCCCGTGCCGAGAAACGGCATCCGCTGGGCGTAATCCTGCATAACGCCGCGGCCGCGCACACGTGACGGTGCGCGATTACTCCTCTCGTCCGGCAAGGTGCTTCAGGTGATAAAGCAATTCCTGGGCCTCACGCGGGCTCAGGTCATCGGGGTTGACGCGCCGAAGCTCCTGCTCCACTTCGCTGGGTTTTGGCGCCGGTGACGCCGGAGCAAACAACTGCAACTGTTGCGGCAGGCCGATATTCGCGGTACTGCCCGACTCCAGTGCCGCGAGGATTTCGTGTGCGCGCTCAATCACCTCCCGGGGCAGGCCGGCCAGCTTCGCCACTTGAATGCCGTAACTGTGGTCGGCGCCACCTTCCGCGATCCGGTAGAGAAAGATCACTTTGCCCGACCATTCCCGCACCACCACGTTGAGATTCTTGACTCGATCCAGTTTGCTGGCCAGCTCGGTCAATTCATGGTAGTGTGTTGCAAAGAGCGTCTTGGCCCGGACCCGGTCGTGGATATACTCGGCGACGGACCAGGCGATGCTGATGCCGTCAAAGGTGCTGGTGCCCCGCCCGATCTCGTCCAGCACGATCAGGCTGCGCTCCGTTGCTGAATTCAGGATCGTGGCGCTCTCGATCATCTCGACCATGAACGTGCTTTCACCACGGACCAGATTGTCACTGGCGCCCACACGCGTGAAGATGCGGTCGACCACTCCGATGCGGGCCTCGGCGGCCGGCACAAAACTGCCCATTTGCGCCATCAGCGTGATGAGCGCCACCTGGCGGAGATAGGTCGACTTTCCCGCCATGTTCGGTCCGGTCACGATCTGCAGGAACGCCTCGGCGGGATCCAGGACTGTATCATTGGGCACGAACTTTCCCTGCGGCATGAGGTCCTCGACCACGGGGTGGCGTCCGTCGCGCACCTCGATCCGGTCCGAACCGTCGAGCACCGGCTTGCAGTAGTTCTTTGCCGCGGCCGTGTCTGCCAGCGACAACAGCGCATCCAGAACCGCGAGCGCATCCGCGGTCGCCTGGATGCGCCCAGCCTGGGCGCCGATTTCATCGCGAATGCGGCAGAAGAGCGCGTATTCGAGGTCGTTCATGCGTTCCTGGGCGTTAACGATCTCCTCTTCGCGCGATTTCAGCTCAGGGGTGATGTATCGCTCCGCATTAACGAGCGTCTGCTTGCGGTGATACGTCTCCGGCACTTTGCCGACCTGGGCTTTCGAGACTTCGATATAGTAGCCAAAGACTTTGTTGTACCCGACCTTGAGATTCGAGATGCCTGTCCGTTCGACTTCCTGCCGCTGGAGATCGGCGATCCAGTCCCGCCCTCCGCGCACCAGTTCGCGGAGCCGGTCAAGCTCCGCATCGTATCCGTCGCGGATGATCCGGCCCTCGTTCAATACGAGAGGAGGGTCGTCCACAATGGCGCTGGCGGCCACCTGCGCCACGTCGCGCAGCTCATCCATGCCGCCATGAATCTCGCGGAGCAGCGCAGTCTGGCAGGGTGCGATGGCCGCACGGATCTCCGGCAGATACGCCAGCGATTCCCCCAGTGCTTTCACATCGCGTGCGTTGCCCGAACGCGAGGTCAGCCGGCCCAGGAGACGTTCGACGTCCGCGACGCCTTTCAATATTTCAGCGAGCCGCAGCCGCAGCGACGCATCATTGAACAACTCTTCGACTGCATCGAGCCGCGCGTGCACCGCGTTCAGATCCAGCAGCGGGTGCAGTATCCAGTGGCGCAGCTTGCGCCCGCCCATGCTCGTGCGGGTGCGGTCCAGGGTGGCGATGAGGGTTCCACGGCGCGATTTGTCGCGGAGCGATTCGACCAGTTCGAGGTTCCGCTGGGTATTGCCGTCGATCACGACAAAACTCGACGGGCTGTACCGCCGCGGCGGGCGCAGATGGGGCACGCCATCACGCTGTGTCGCGCGGACGTAGGCCAGCACCGCGCCCGCGCACCCGGTGGCTTCCGGCGCATCTTCGAGCTCGAGGCCTTTCAGCGTGCTCAAGCCGAATTCATCGAGGATCAGTTCCCGCGTGTATTTCGCATCGAAATCGTCGCGTGGCCGTTCGGTAAAGCGCATGGATTCGAATTGCGACCGCAATTCGTCCAGGACCTGGGGATCGGCGCCCTCGGGGAACAGCACCTCGACCGGCGCCATGCGGATCAGCTCGTCGCGCAGGGTCTTCGCGGGGGCAACGTCGAGCTGGGCCGCCAGCAACTCCCCCGTTGATACGTCGGCCAGGGCCAGCCCCGCCGACGGCCCATCGAGCACAACCGCGGCCAGATAGTTGTTCGTCGCCGCGTCGAGCAGATCGGGTTCGAGCACGGTGCCCGGGGTGACCGTTCGGGTGACAGCGCGGCGCACCACGCCTTTGGCCAGTCGGGCATCTTCCACCTGGTCACAGATCGTAACGGTCCGCCCGGCTTGAATCACCCGCGCGAGATATCCATCGAGGGCTCGCACCGGCACACCGGCCATGGGAATCCGCGCGCCTTTGTCCGCGCCATCGCGCGACGTGAGCGTCAGGCCAAGAAGTTCGGAGGCTTCGATCGCGTCTTCAAAAAAGAGCTCATAGAAATCGCCCATCCGGAAGAACAGCAGCGAATCTCCGCTTTCCGCTTTGGCTTCAAGGTATTGGCGAAGCATGGGCGTCAGCTCGCGCTCTGACACGTCGCCCAGCGATTTCCAATTCTTGGCCATAGGGCGTGATTATAGCAGCCTGACACAGCCGGCCGCACCGGTCACGGCGTGTCTGCGGCCCCTTCCCCGAACGGTCGTCACCAACAGAAACGCACAAGAGCGGCCGCTTTGGCCCGGCTCCTGTGCGTGACACTTGCCAAGCGCGGGTTATTCTTCCTCGTACTCGCCCAGACCCACCAGTTCGATCCGCGCCATGGACGAGGCGTCGCCGAGGCGGTTGCCCAGCCGAAGGATTCGCGTATACCCGCCGGGGCGCTCTGCGAACGCCGGGCCAATCTCATTGAACAGCCGGCTGACCGCCCCTTTGTCGCGCAACGCCGCAAACGCGCGCCGGCGGTTGTATACCGTGTCTTTCTTGGCCATGGTAATGAGCGGTTCCGCGAAGCCGCGCAACTCTTTCGATTTCGCCAGCGTGGTCTCAATGGCGTTATGAGTAAACAGGGCCACGGCCATGTTTTTCACGGTAGCTTTGCGGTGCGCCGTCGTGCGGCCAAGCCGTCTTCCTGCTTTACGATGCCTCATGATTGCAATTCCTATTCCTCTTGCTGTGCCCGGGGCCCTCCCAGCCCCTCCCTAGCCCAAATACTACCAGAAACGGCGCGCCGTCAGGTAGTTTCACTCGTCTCCTCAACTGTCTCCGCCACATCGGCATCATCGCTGCTGCCCATGCCCAAATGCAAGTCCATGGTCTCGAGAAGGCTGCGAATCTCATCCAGTGATTTTTTGCCGAAGTTGTGAAACCGGAGCATTTCCGCTTCGGTGCGTTTCACCAGGTCGCCAATCGTCTTAATCCCCGCGGCCTTCAGGCAATTCGCCGCGCGCACGCTCAGTTCCAGTTCCTCGACCGGCCGCGCCAGTTTGCGCGTCAGCTCCGGATCGGCTGCACTGCCGCCGGCAGCATCCTGCTGCATTTCCTCCGGCTGCTGCACAAAAATTTTCAAATGTTCGATCAACAGGTTCGACGCTTCTTCGAGGGCCTTCTGAGGGGTGATCGATCCGTTCGTCCACACCTCGAGAATCAGCCGATCGTAATCCGTCCGGTGTCCCACGCGCGCGTCTTCCACGAGGAAGTTCACCCGGGTGACCGGCGAAAAGTTCGCGTCGAGATAGATGGTGCCCAGCGGGGCATGTTCCAGCTCGAAGCTCTCAGCCGTCACGTACCCCCGGCCGCGCGCCACCTTGATCTCCATCTCGATCTGCGCCGAATCCGATGTGGGCGTGAAGATCACCAGGTCCGGATTGAATACCTCAACGTCGTGCTCTTTGAACACGTCGCGGGCCGTCACCGCACCGCTTCCCTTGTGCTTGAACGAGAAAATAACGGGCTCTTCCCGGTTGAGGCGCAGCTGGCACCGCTTGAAATTCAGGACCACGTCGGTGGCGTCTTCCATGACGCCCGGTATCGACGAAAACTCGTGATGGATGCCCTCGATCCGGATCGCGGTGACCGCCGAACCTTCCAGCGACGCCAGCAGCACCCGCCGCAGGGAATTGCCTACGGTCGTGCCATAGCCCCGTTCAAACGGTTCCACGAGAAAGCGCGCGTACTGATGCGATGCGCCTTCATCCGACTTCACGAACTTTGGTGTCACAAAGTCTTTTGCTATCATTCGATTTCGCCTCCCGGCAACGAGGTCAGTTTTCTCGATTCTACTTCCGTTTCCTGGATACCCATGCCCGGCGTGCCCGGCAGCACGTTACACACGTCGCCGTTTCGGAGGCCGGCAGCCGTTATGCGGGATGGGGGTAACATCCCGGATCAGCGTAATGTTCAACCCCGCCGCCTGGATCGCGCGGATGGCCGATTCGCGGCCTGCGCCCGGTCCGTTCACCTGGACCCGCACCTCGCGCAGCCCGGCCTCGAGAGCCCGGCGCGCCGCCGCTTCCGCGGCCACCTGCGCCGCAAACGACGTGCTCTTTCGCGAACCGGAGAACCCGACCTGGCCGGCGCTCGACCAGGAAACCACATTGCCCTGGTTGTCGGTGATCGACACGACTGTATTATTGAACGTCGCCTGAATGTGCGCCATCCCCGACGTGACATTCAATGTGGTGCGGCGTTTCTTGCCTTTGCTCTTGCGTTTTTCCGTGGCCACGTAGCCTCCTCCTTTTATTTCTTCTTAATGGTGGCGCCCTTCTTGCCCTTACGCGTGCGCGCATTCGTATGCGTCCGCTGACCACGCACGGGCAAGCCGCGTTTATGCCGGAGACCCCGGTAGCAATTGATATCCATCAATCGTTTGATGTTCGCCGTAACCTCGCGGCGCAGGTCGCCTTCCACCTTAAACTGGGCCTGGATGGCCGTTGAAAGGCGGCTGACCTCTTCATCCGTCAGGTCCCGCACCCGCGTGTCGGGGCTGATGTTGGTCTCCGCAAGGATCTCCTTCGATCGCGTCGGCCCAATCCCGTAGATGTAGGTGAGTCCTGCCTCGACGCGTTTCTCGCGCGGCAAATCGACACCGACTACTCGTGCCATGTTACCCGTTCTCCTTATCCGGTGCGTTGCGTTTAGCCTTGGCGCTGTTTGTGGCGTGGATTCTCACAAATCACCCGCACCCGGCCGTGACGCAGGATTATTTTGCACTTCTCACAAATCTTTTTCACTGAACTGCGAACTTTCATCTTTCGTCTCCCTTTCGGAGCGGTGGCGCCCGGAGTTTCCGGGGCCTCCCTTATCGATAGCGCTCAACAATCCGCCCCCGGTTGTGATCATAGGGTGAAAGCGCCACCCTCACTCGATCGCCCGGGAGCACGCGCACAAATCGTATGCTGTCCTTGCCCGATATATGGGCCAATACCACCTGCCGGTCAGCCAGCTCGACCCGGAACACGCCGTTCGCCAGCGCTTCCGCCACCGTGCCGTCCACCGTATGTTCCGCTTCCTCTGCCATGCCGGTACGGGATACGCTCCCTCACCGCTGGCCCCAGACGAGCCGCGGCGTCGCCGACAAAATTTCCGGTGCGCCATCGCGCACCACAATGCTGTGTTCAAAATGCGCGCTCGGCTTGCCGTCGATCGTTACCGCCGTCCATCCATCGCGCAGCACTTTCACGCCGGCTTGTCCGGCGTTGACCATCGGCTCAATCGCCAGAACCATGCCCGCGCGCAGCAAGGGGCCCCGCGCACCCGTGTCGAAATTGGGTACCTGCGGCTCCTCGTGCATCTTGCGCCCGATACCATGCCCGACGAAATCGCGAACCACGCTGAACCCGGCCTGCTCGCATACGCGCTGTACCGCCCGCGAGATGTCCACCAGGTAGTTGCCCGCGCGGGCTGCCTGCACGCCTGCCGCGAGCGCCCGGTCGGTCGCATCCATCAGGCGCTGCCGCAGGTCATCTACCGGACCACAGCCCACGGTCAGCGCGGCATCGCCATGGTAGCCCTGGTAATAGGCGCCCACATCGATGCTCACGACCTGCCC
>DAOSJS010000209.1:0-7305 GCA_035367355.1 Candidatus Hydrogenedentota bacterium | reverse complement strand
CATTCTACCGCCTGTCATCCAATTGGCCTCCTCACCTGGCTTCGGCGGGATGCACCCCGGGGGAATACGCCCGCACGGGGCCGGGGCGCCGTGCGGGCAGCCGGGCACTGATGGCTACAGCGATACGGCGGCGCCGGTTCGGGCGGACTCATAGCATGCGGCCAGCACATACTGGCTCCAGAGGCCATCTTCGGCGGATACCGGGGGTTCCGTGCCTTCAAGCACAGCTCGCGAGAAGGCTTCGACCTCTGCACGGTACGTGTTAACCGGTTCCGGCGTGATGGCGATGCCGCCGCCGGCGGTGCGGGCCTGCTGCGCCTCGTATCCGGTGTCGCCGCTTTCGAGATACGCGATCATCTCGCCGAGCTCACCCTGGCCAATGGTGCCGTCGGCCAGGATGCTGCCTTTCGAGCCATAGAGTTCGAGCCGGTTCTTCGAGCTGGCGTCCGGCACGTTGAAAAAGTTGTCGACCATGCCTTTGGCCCCGTTTTGAAATTCGAGCAGCACCACGGCGCTGTCCTCGCTGGCGTAATCATGGACCAGGTTGCCGGTCATGCACTGCACCCGGGTGGCGCGGCCAAAGAACACTTCCAGCAGGTCGATGCAGTGGCCGCCCATGTCCATGAGGCTGCCGCCGCCGCTCTGGTCGAGGTGCTGGCGCCAGGCGCCGGGGATCGGCGGATACCAGCACGACAGCTGCGCCCGGCCGAGCACCGGCGTTCCAAGCTTGCCGTCGCGCAGCAGCCGGAGCGCCTCCAGATGCTGCGCCTGAAAGCGCATCATGAAAGCCGTCCCGAGCTTCACGCCGCTGTTGCGGCAGGCCGTGATCATGCGTTCGGCTTCTTCGACCACCATCCCCAGGGGTTTTTCGCACAGGACATGTTTCCCGGCTTCGGCCGCCCGAAGCACCTGCGCACAGTGCGTGTTGGCCGGCGTTGCCACGTAGATGATGTCGCAGTCGGACGCCAGGAACGCCTCTTCGGTCTCGCAGGCCACCACATTGAACTCGGCGGCGACTTCGTTGTTCGCCTCCGTGTTCACGTCATATACCACGGTCAATTCGGCATTGTCTGCCGTCATGATCCCCTCTGGAATCGTGCGGCGCCGCGCGATGCCCCCGGAACCCCAGACTCCCCATTTCGTTTTCATGGCATATACTCCTGCATGCATTGCACTCAGAAATCTCCGACTGTAGTGTGAGCATAAAGAAACGGATGCCCTGCCGCAACTTGCTGCACGGGAACAAAAAGTGCGCCCATCTTGCCAAAAAAACGGGCCAGGGCGGTTCTAGCACGGTGAGGCGCAACGATCCCTCGCCACCGCGTCGTCTCTCCGATGGCGCGGCCCACGGACGCGGCAGGAGCCGCGGGCGGTGAGGGAGGTCGAGGCTTAGTCGATTTGGTACCCGCGCGAATTCAACAGCTTGTACTCGATGCTGTCGACGAGCGCGCGGTAGGACGCCGCGACGATATTTCCCGATACGCCGACGGTATTCCACACGGAAGTGCCGTCGCTGGACTCGATAAGCACCCGGGTCATGGCCGCGGTGGCCGCCTGGGCGTTCAGAATGCGCACTTTGTAATCGTCCAGCCGCACATCCTTCAGCTCGGGATACGTCCCTTCCAGCGCTTTGCGCAGCGCGTAGTTGAGGGCATCAACGGGACCTTCCGCCTCGGCGGCGGTGTGCATGGGCGTGCCATCCGGCAATTCTATTTTAACCGTGGCCTCCGAGACGGCCGGGGTCTCTGCGTCATGGCGGTGAACGCTCGTGTAGAAGCCGCGCAGCGTGAAGAAGGTGCGGTAGGTGCCCATCGCTTTGCGAAGCAGCAGCTCGAGGGAGGCGTCGGCACCTTCGAATTCGTAGCCCTGGTTTTCGAGTTCCTTCACTTGCCTCAGGGCCTCGCGAGTCTCCGGCGCGTCGCGGTCCAGGTCGATTCCCAGTTCCCTGGCTTTCTGCAACAGGCTCGAACGCCCCGACATCTCGCTCACCGAGATGCGCGTGTGGTTGCCAACCGACTCCGGCAAAACGTGCTCGTAACTCACCTTCAACTTATTTACCGCATCGGCGTGCATGCCGCCCTTATGGGTAAAGGCGTCGCGGCCCACAAACGGATCGAAATCGCGCGGGGCCATGTTGGCCAGTTCCGCAATCAGGTGCGACACCCGTGTCAACTGGGCGAGCTGCTCTTCTGACACCACCTCACGGCCCATCTTGAGCTGTAGATCGGGGATAACCGTGCAGAGATTCGCATTGCCGGTCCGTTCGCCATACCCGTTGATCGTCCCCTGCACATGCACCGCCCCCGCGTGCACGGCCGCGAGCGTGTTTGCGACCCCGCACCCGCTGTCGTTGTGCGTGTGAATCCCGAAAGCGGCTTCCGGCAGACGTTTCCGAACGGTCTGTACAATCTCGGCGACATCCCAGGGCAGGCTGCCGCCGTTGGTATCGCACAGCGCGAGAACTTCCGCGCCGGCCTGCCAGCCGCATTCCAGTGCCGAGATCGCGTACTCGCTGTCTTCACGGTATCCGTCAAAAAAATGCTCCGCATCCAGCACGACCCGGCGGTCTTGCGCCTTCAGGTACGCCACGGATTCTGCGATCAGGCGCAGGTTTTCCTCAAGGCTGACCCGGAGTATCTGCGTGGCGTGGGTTGGTGAGAATTTTGCAAAGATCGTCACAACCGGCGTGTCCGCCGCGAGCAAGGCCTTGATGTTGGGATCGTCCTCGACCGCATAGCGGGCGTGGCGCGTGCTTCCGAACGCCGCCATCACCGCGTGCTTCAAATCCAGGTCTTTCGCCCGCTGAAAGAGCTCCGCGGCCTTCGGATTGGAACCCGGCTGCCCGCCTTCAATGTAGGACACACCAAAGGCATCCAGCTCTTTCACGATCCGAATCTGGTCTTCGGAAGAAAATTTTACGCCGGGACCCTGCGCGCCGTCGCGAAGGGTTACATCATACACCTCGACTCGTTGTGCCACGCTATCGTTCTCCCTGTCCTGCGGAAGGGCGCGTCAAAAAGCGCGCCGCTTACGCTTTCATTAAAGTATGCGCATTCAGCGGCTCCGGTCGCAGGAGACCGGGAACCAGCAGATGGCCTGGATTAACGACCAGACCGCCAGCGGCCGCTGAGGCTTCGTCGTATTGCGGGACGCCGTTCGTGGCGACATCGCAGCCCCACAGCGCGAAAGGTACCGGCCCGCCCGCATGCGTGCCGGTCCCGAGGGCCGTCACGTGATCAGGCGCGACCAGCACGCGCCAGCCAGCGTGCGACCGGGCGGCCGCGAGACACGGGGCCACCACGCGCTTATCAAAATCTTCGATCGCCCGGATTTTCTTGTCAATGTCGCCTTCGTGCGCGCATTCGTCGGGCGCCTCGACGTGGAGATAGACGAAATCGACTGTTTCCAGCGCGCGCAGGGCCGCCTCGACCTTTCCTTCGTAATTCGTGTCGATATATCCTGTGGCGCCCGGTACCTGGATCACGTCGAGACCGGCGCACACGCCAATCCCTTTGACGAGGTCGACGGCCGAGATGACCGCTCCCGTGATGCCGAAACGGTCGCGGTAGGATGCCATGCGGGGCGGGCGGCCCTGGCCCCACAGCCAGATCGACGTCGCAGGGAGCTTGCCCGCAGCAATGCGGGCCGCATTTATGGGATGATCTGCCAGAAGCGGGCGCGACCACGCCATAAGATCGCGGAGGTAATCGCCCGCCGGACCGTTCGGCAGAAAGTCTTCAAAAGCCTGGCCGGTTATATCGTGGGGTGGAGTGCAGGCCGTGTGGTCCAGGGCATCGGGCTTGACTTCGGAGTCCGGGATTACGGCAAGATGTCTGTAGCTGACGCCGGGATAGAGTTTGCAGGCACGCGGGCAGGCGGCGTCCAGAAAGCGGATGAGTTCGGCGGCTTCCTCGGTAGAGATGTGGTCAGACGTGAAGCTTTTCATGGCGCCGCCCTGAAGCGTCACCAGATTGCAGCGGAAAGCCACGTCGCCCGGGCCAAGCGCGATCCCCTGGTTCGCCGCTTCCAGAGGGGCGCGGCCCGTGAAAGTCTCGTGAGGGTTATAGCCGAACAGGGAAAGGTTGCCAATGTCGCTGCCGGGTGGCAGATCTTCAGGGATAGGCCAGTACAGGCCACAGAGTCCCTCGGCCGCCAGCGCATCCATCGCCGGGATGGACGCCAGCTGCAGCGGTGTCCGATCGCCGCGCTCAGGAAGGGGAAAATCGGCCATGCCGTCCCCGATCAGGCACAAAAACTTCACGGGTAAGTCTCCACACGGTTATCGCCCGGGAATGAACACGGAAGAATACCATACAGACAGGGCATTGTCAAACACACATCCCCTTGAAACTACAGAGGTTCGGCCAAACTGCCAAAATAAGCAAAATGAGAAAAAATAGAAATACAGAAGCCAGCGCGCACGCGCAGCCTGCCCTCTTGCCCGAAGCCTGCCGGCGACTCCTCCGGCAATACACCGCCGCCGATCCGAAGGCAGTGGGCGAAGCGATGCAGACGTATTGTGCGCTTATTCAGAGATGGAACCCCGTGGCGTCCCTGGTCTCTTCCCGGGACGCCTTGCGGCTTGAATCGCATGTGGCCGATTCGCTCAGCCTGCTGCCCGCGGTCCAGAAGTACGGTGGTCCGTCTCCCCGGCTGTTTGATATTGGAAGCGGCGCGGGGTTTCCTGCCCTTCCGCTGGCTCTGGCCTGCCGGGAGCTTTCATTTCGGCTGACTGAGCGTGCACGGAAGAAATCCGGCTTCCTCGAGCTCGCCCTGGGCGAATTGGGGCTGTTGGAGCGGGGAAAAGTCAGTGCAGGCGCATTTCCGCAGGAAGTGAGGCTGGAAAGCCCGGCGGGATGGCTTATCACCGCGCGTGCCGTTGAAAAACCCGAAACCGTGTGGAAAGGCATCCGGGAGCTTGTCCGGGAAGGTGCAGTCTTTCTCTGCCAGTGGTCTGAATTGCCCGGAGAAGCCGTCGGGATGTTCCACGTGGAACGCATAGCCGACGAATGGAACGGCCAGGGCCTTCGGCGCGGTGTGCTGCACATCGTCCGCGCCGGGTGAGGCTTTCCACTCGCCCGAAAACTCTGTTCCACGTGGAACATACCCAGCTATCTCAGCCTTCCCCTAATCCACCATTTGACAGCAGCCTTTCCCGGGCGTCTGCCCGATTCTGAAAACCTGTCGGCTGGTAACATACACCCCTGCGCCGGGCGCGCTTGCAGGGGCAGGCCCACGGGCCTGCCCATCCGGATAGCCCCCGTGGCTGCGTTTAAGAAGGGCAGACACAGGGGTCTGCCCCTACGCGCTGCGGAAATCAGTCTCCGTGTGATCGCCCAGCCGGATAGCCCACGCGTTACGACGGTATGCTGTGAGCTGCAAGCCACACCCCAAAATCCAACCAGCCAAACTCCACCCCCAAATCGGCTACCGCCGATTCACCCCCGCCAGCGTGGGACAGGTACCCTGGGTGCCTGGGCGCGCCGACGTCCTCGTCGGCACACGGCCCACCACCGCCAGGGGCCTGTCGAAGAACTGGATTTGTGGTTGTGAAGAGAGAGTTTTGACGGCGTTTTTTTATTGCCTGTCCGCGTCATTGGGTTTTCTGGGGGCGTCAGCGGACGTTGGAGACGTGGGACGCGATTGCTGCGTGCCTTAGGGGCAGTTTGGCCGAGCCCATGGCGAGTTTGAGCAGGAGTTTGAGGTTGCAGGCAAGAGCGATCCAGTTCCATTCGGTTCGGACCTTCTGAAGGCCGCGCAAGAGGAACTGACGTATGCCCATATGACCCTTTATTCGGGCGAAGGCGGTCTCAATCAGGGGCCTCGCCGTTTGTACAGTTGGATGCCCTCGAGCGTCGCCATGCGACGGGCGGCCGTATCACGCAGGTCCTGGTATTCGTCGCGCCTGAGGGTGCGGGTCCGCGTCGCTCTGCGCCATTTGCGCCAGCCGCTCGTTAAGCAGCCGGGCGACCTGGTCAGCGTGGCGCTTCAAGGTCTCCCCCGTACGTCCGCCGTGCACATTGCAGTTGGCCCGTATGCGCGTTCCGTCACTTACCAGCAGGTCCAACGCGTTTTCCACCGATTCGCACAGACGCTGGGCGAACCAGTCGTTCAGGCCGCTGAGCAAATCCCCGAAATCCGTGCGGAAGTCTGCGAACGTGGCGTGGTCGATGCTGCGCCTGCCGAGACACCACTGGAAGTCCAGTCGTTCCCGCGTGGCATCCTCCAGCTGGCGGCTGCTGCGAACGCGCACCATCAGGCCGTAAAGGATGCACCCCGCGAGCAATCGGGGATGGATCGCAGGCTGGCCTCGACGCGACGGACGGTAGTGTTCTTCCCAGGGTGACCAGTCCACCTGTTCAAGCAACGCATCCACCACCCGAATCCGATGGTCCCACGCAAGCAAATCGTCCAGCGACATCATCGCATACTGGTCCCGCGCGAGTTCCGGCCCCGCCCATTTCCGTTCCGACATGCTGGTTCCTCCTGGTTCAATGGCCCAAGTGGTCATTGTAGCAGAAATGGACATAAATATCTAGGCAATTCTTCGAAAGGCCCCCGTGGGGGACAGGTCCCCTGGGTGCGCCGACGTCCTCGTCGGCACACAGCTCACCACCGCCCGCGAGGGACATAAGAACCCGAATCGGCACATCCACTATCTCCTGGAGTTTTTCTAATGTAGGGGCAGACCCCTGTGTCTGCCCATCCGGATAGCGGCTGCGGCCGTTCGAGTCCGGTACAGCCCGGCTCCGCGGTCGTGCACTTCGTGCGCTGAGGCCGTATACTGATTGCGGGAGGCGTCGCGCGAGTTCCGCGAGCGGCGGACCCCGCAACCAAATCACAAACGGAAAGGGCGCATGATTCTCCGGCTGGTCAGTTTTTGCGGTCTATGGATAATGGCGTCCCTGGCCTGGGCTTTGTCCGAACGGCGGCGCGAAATTCCCTGGCGCCTGGTACTGGGGCGTGGGCCTGCAGTTTGCCATCGGGGCAGTCCTGCTGCCCACCCGGCTGAAAGGGCTCGCGTTCGCCTGGGCCGGCAAGCTCACCAGCGTGCTGACGGCTGCGTCACTTGAAGGCGCAGGCTTCGTCTTTGGCGACCTGGCCCGAAATCCGTCGTATGGCGCACTGGTGGCGTTCCAGGTTCTTCCCGTGATCATTCTTGTGTCGGCGTTTTCCGGCGTCCTGTATCATTTCCACATCATCCAGGCGGTGGTGCGCGCCGTGTCGTGGCTTATGCGCCGCACGCTCAAGACCTCCGGCGCGGAGACTTTCGGCGCAGCCCTGCTGATCCTCTTGGGCATCGAA
>DAOSJS010000208.1:0-7314 GCA_035367355.1 Candidatus Hydrogenedentota bacterium | reverse complement strand
CGGACGGACCGCTTCCAGAATCGTTTCCTGCGCCGTTTCCTGACGATAACGGGAACCGGCTGGTGGACGACGATGAATTCGCCAGGGTCATGAGCAGCACAACAGGGTCGATCACCGGCGGCGTTGCGTATGGCGTCCCCCATGGTTCCACATACAACCTGGGGGATTTGCCTTCGGCGTCAAACGGAGCCGCCAATTCACTTGCATCCAACGGCACCTACAGCGGCAATCTGGTGCTTGTGGGTACGGAAGCGAATCCCATCGAGATCCACGGAAAAGTCGCTATTGATGGCGATTTGGTGATTCAGGGGCCGGTCAAGGGATGGGGGCAACTGCTGGTACGCGGCAACACCTATGTCACCGGAGACGTGACCTATAAAGATGCGCCCGGGGAATTCGGTGTGGCGAGTGACGGGACGGAGAACGGCCTGGCGCTGACGTCGGGCGGCAGCGTTCTCATGGGTGATTATCTGACCATTCGGGGAAAAAATCACACCGCGGACACGAGCAAGTTCCCCGATACTTCCCTCAGCATCCGGATGCGGGAGGCTCGAAAAACAAAAAGCGTCACAAAAAAGGTCGGGAACAAAAATGTCACGCAGACAATGGAATACGGTTATTTCGATCCCGGCGTGGTGGATGCCGGCAACATCCAGACAACCATGGTGGCCGGCGGAAAGCAAGTGACGCGCACCGGTCAGCAATTCAGCTTTACTACGTCTGAATTGATGCTTTTCAACAATCTGGAACTCGAGAAAGCCATAGCAGATCCCAGTTATAAGCCGCGGTTCTACGGGCTGCGGGAAAGCCAGCCCACGGATATCTATGTCTACGACTCTCCGGATGAACACTCCGTGCGGTATGATGAATCGGGCGGCGGCGTCCGGAAGCTGTCGGACTATCTGATAGACAAACGGCTCCCCCTCAGCATACTCAACAACGCCACGATTCACTATATGAATCCTGCGGGCAACTGGATCTCCGAAGACACCCTGCGGCAGATCTGGTGGAATGATGAACAGACGCGGCCGCCGTCCGGGCGCCCGTTTCAATTTGACGGGCTCGTCTACAGCAACAACGCGGTCTTCACGCTGACCCGCAGCTTTGTCCGCCACGGCTCGTATGCCTACGGCGCGATGCGGATCCGCGGCGGCATGGTGGCGGCCGACCTGGGCGTGCTCATTCCCGGTGAAGGGAACACGGTCGGGCTGACGCTGGAATACGATCGACGCGTGCGCCGCTTCCTGAATGTCGAAGATACCACCAAGGTGACTTTTTCTCGTCTCGTCTACCTGCAGGACCAAGGTTAGGAGTACAGCTCGTGATTCGCAATTTCATGCCGGCCGCTCTCTTCGGGGCATTTTCGATGATCCTGTGCGTCTGTGCGCTCTGCGTACCATCCGCCGGCGCTGATACCGTTACCATGAATAACGGTACACGAATTGATGGACAGGTGCAGGAGAAGCCCGGGGGGAGAATGGTTGTGATCGTCGATGGACGATCCATCGAGCTGCGGCCGGAGGAAGTGGCCCAGGTAGAAAAAAATGAAAAGACAGGCGGCCTGGATCAGGCCGCTCTGGAGGCGCGCCGGGCGGAAAGAGATCGGAGACACCTCGAAGAGACCGGGCTGACTCTGGAGCAGCGCATGGAAGTGATGGAACTGATGCGCAACCTCCAATCCTCAGATTCGAAACTGAAAGAGCGTTCCCGGGAAGCCTTGCTCGCCAAAGGAAAGGAACTCGACCTCTTCCAATTCTTCGAGCTCTACGTGCGAGGCCTGTCGCCCCGCTTTATTCCCGCTGTGTTGGAAGTCCTGTGCACGTTCGATGCCCCTCGCGCCATTCCGTTAGTGCGAGAACACTGCCTCCATGTGGATGCAAACACACGCATCACGGCGATAACCCTGCTAAGCAAAGAGCAGGACTACAATTCCGTCGAGCTGATTGCGCGCGGCCTCCTCGACCACGAACCCGACGTGCAAATTGCGGCATCCAACGCACTTGCGGCACTGCGCGCGCGGGAAACCACCCCGATTCTCCTGGATAACCTGCAATCTGCCGATGCCCGGGTGCGTTATGTCAGCCGGCACGCCCTCGCCCGCATTTGGAGCGAGCCCGATGCCCCCGTGGACTTCGAGACGCACGAAGAATGGGCCGCCTTCTGGGCCAGCGAGGCAAAGGCTGTGGACAACCCCATCACAACAGCCGGACTCGAGCCCCTGGTTAAGCCGGGAGAACGTTTCGAAGACGAATAGCGGCTTGCCCGCATCGCCACCGCCGCTCTACCGCACGTCATCTATTGGAACAGACGTGGAGTCTCCGCGCGATTCTTGCAGAGCAAAGCCTGCCTCGCGCCGGATCTGAATTCTCCGCATTGTTCGCCACAAAAGCGAAATCTCCGAATCAGTAATATGCAGAGGCACAGCCTTTCCTCCACCTAATGGACGCGCGAGACCCAGATGAATCTGGAAAAGCGGCTGAGTCTGTGCTACACTCTCCGCAGCGTCAGCATACACAGCCCGCGCGCCCGTAGCTCAGGGGATAGAGCGCTTGCCTCCGGAGCAAGATGTCGTGCGTTCGAATCGCACCGGGCGCGCCATTTTTTTATCCTTGCCAAGCTTTGACAATCGTTGAAAACCCTTGTAAACAGGGCCTTTTTCCGCAGCCACGCCTTGCCCGCTCCAGACCGTGTCGCCGACCTCCGTTTTGCCAGGAAATGACCCCTGTGTGCACCTGTTGCCAGAATTTGGTGCAAGCGCTGGTGCAAGCGTTCGCGCATCCCAACCCGCCGCGATCTTCCGCGCTTCGGCAGGCGGATCCCCTGATTCCTCAAGGTCGAGTTCCGGAAGCTGGTTGAGTGCGCCGGCCACATCCAGGAGTTTCGGGTCCGTGTACACGTTGGCGGTAAGCCGTGGATCAGAATGCCGCATCGCCGCCTGGGCCGTTCTCAACGGCACTCCTGCCTTCGACAGATGCGTTCCGAACGTGTGGCGCAACGCGTGGACGTCGATAGTCCGCCCCCGCTCGTCGCGCTTGGGTATCTCGGCCGCCTCCAGATCCCTGTCCAGGATGCGTATAAGGCCCGCAGGGACGTTAAAAAGCTTCAGACCACCCGGAAGCCTATCGGGAACCGGTTCGCCCTTTCTGAGGGCTTCCTCGCGCTCTGTGCGCAGCTTTTCGGCTAACCACTCGCTGATATCCGCGGCCAGGTCCGCACGCAAGGGGATGTGCGAGCCCTGGCGGTTCTTCTCATCGGCCGCATCGAGTTGGAGGAACGGAGCGTTTCCTTCAAGACACACCTGGCCAACTGTTATCGACGCCAATTCGCCTTTTCGAAGCCCCGTAAGCACGAGCGTCTTGTAGATGAGCGCCCGCTCCCAGCCTACGCGCTCCAATCTTGCCCTGGTCTTGTCAGAGACATTCGCACGCGCTTTACCCGCATTCTTCCCGCGCCGAATGGTAAGGCATTCCTGCAATGGCCGGCGCCTTGCCGCCTGGAGAAGCCGTTGGAGCTCCTCCTCAGTCAATGCTCGGCGCTTACGGCGCGGATCGGCCTTCTCGTTGGCCTTGCACAGCCCCGTAAAGGGATTCGACGCGAGGCGCCGGTTGAACACACACCAGTTGCCGAAACCGACCGCTGCGGCCCGATACGCATTGTGTGTCCGGGCAGACATACCCTTGTCCGCTTCGGAGGCCAGCCAACGCTCCAGGGCGCTGCGGTCCAGGTCACGCAATCTCTGGAACCCGCACTTCTCGGCAATCTTGTCGAGGTAGAATTTGCGGGCTTCACAGTGTCCGGCGCTCGAACGTTTCGCACGAAGGTGCGCGACATAGTCAGCGATGTGACGGCTCAACGGCACTTCCTGGTGGTCCAGAATGGCGTTCTCAGCACTCGAAATGATGTTGGCCTTCACCTTCTCGGCGCGTTCCATCAGCTCTCCGAGAACCGCCTTGGCTGCATCCTTCGAACGACATCCCGTGGCAACCTCCACGACTTTCCCCGAAGCATCTCGGTATTTCGCCGTATAGGTGCCTGCCTCCATGACCACACGAAGGGAACCGTCGCTGCCCTCGGTGAGAGGGGCCGTACGCGATTTGCCGTTACGGTCACGCCACCTGGCGAACCGTTCACCTTTCCGCATAAAGGTCTCGGCGCCTTCCGGCAAAGCCTTGGTGTACTTTTTCTTGTAAACCGACCCCACGGCTACCGCTCCTTCTTCTCACAGACTATACCAAAGTACTCCGCCAGACGGTCGGCCATGTCGAGCCGGAGAGACTGCTCCTGACGCATGAATTTCGCCAGGGACTGCCGCTTAACTCCCGTGGCGCGCTCCACAGCGCGCAGGGAAGGGGCCGCTTCCAATGCCTCCCGTAGCATCTCGGACATGTTTCCTGGTCTGTCTTGCCTTCTCATGGTAATAATTGTTACCATATCCTTTGCCTCTTGTCAAGGGGCGAGCGGCCGGACCACCCCAGAGGCCGCTCGCTGGTCCCTTCTGGGATATGTATCACTATTGCGATACCGGTTTCTGCACTCGGCTTATACATGGTCATGTATCACGGCTTATACATGCCTCGGAAATCTGACCGAACAGCCGGTAGCTAGACATGCCTCGACCCAGACCACCTTGGCGGACAACTTGCAGGAGGCCGCACTTTTTTAATCGCTTGATTGCGCGCGTAACAGTCACACGACTCACGCCTGCTCGCCGGGCAATGTCTTCTTGGGATGTCCTCGCAACCCCTTCCCTGGTGTCCCGGTAAAGGACCATCCAAACCCTTACTTCCGACAAGTTAAGATGCCGCATGCTGAAATCCACGAATGCATTGAGCAGCTGGAACCGCTCGGAAACATTGCGCTTGCGCTTGGTCTTCTCGGGCGTAGCGGGCCGCCTCTCTTCGACATACTCTTCCTCCAGAGCGGGCAGCACACCGCACCCGCTGAGTTGGCTTATATCACTCAATTGGCTCCTCCTTCTTGAGCAGCGGCATTCCAGAGTTCCTGGGCTTGCTTCAATCTCGATTTCTGCGCGGCAGCCTGTGAGCCCATAGCCGCGGTTGCGTCAAGTGGCAGGAAGCGCTGTATCCATTTCTGGAAATGCATCGTGATACTTCGCGTTTCCCCATGGCGGTTTTTGAGGCCCTTCAGCAGCACTTGGTCGCCAAGGTCATCAGACGGTACCAGGACATATGCCGAATCCGCGCCATACTCCAATTCCGAGGATTCTCGAAAACTGGCAAGGCCCGTTGCGTCAGGGTCGTAGGAGCTGCCGCCATTAGCACCTTTGCTCCTGGACACAGCCGAAACGGCGAGGATCGCCAATCTTGCGAGAGCAGATTTCCGCAGGTAGGCCATCGTCGCGTCAACCTGTCCACGTGACCCGTATTCCTCGCTCTTCACACCGATTCGCTGCACATAGTCAACAACCAGCAGGTCCGCCTCGAAGTCTTCCGCCGACGTCAAGGCGTTCCCTATTTCGAACGGCGGACGAACAAAGCAAATACGTGGCGCCACAGACTTGAGAATCTTCAGGCCGGCGCTCAATTGCTCCTGTGCTTTCTCACTCTTGATCTGCCGGTTCCGGATGCTCGTTAGCGACACACCCGAGAGATAGGCAAGAGCCCTTTCCAGGAGGGACTCTGGCGTCATCTCCACATTGCACACTGCCACACGGAGATCTTTTTGTAGTCTCAGCGCGTTGAACACGCATTGCATCGTGAAAGCGGTCTTGCCAACACCAGGAGGGCCGCCCAGGAGCGTGATGCTGCCAGGGGCAAGCTCAAACAGATTGAGCGCCCCATCGTGGACTCGAAATCGCACGGGCGGCTCACCAGACTGAATGTCCTTGTACCAGGCGTCGAGAAGATCGCTGGCAACGGAGTATTTCGCATCAGCCACGGCGCCCCCTCTCTAATCCGCAGTCGATTTGCCGGCGGACTTCACTGGGGCAAAGGCCCGAGTCCAACGCTGGCTCGGTCAAGAGCGCGTGCGCCAATCGGTCTGAACACTCAAATTCCGCCAGGTTCGCCGCAGCTTGAAAGACCCGCTTCGCCCGCTCACCCTCGGCTGCGCCCTCGCGGATGAACATCATGGTCCAACGGCTTAGCCGCTCAGGCCGTTCGTCGCCGCGCCCGGAGCCCTTTGCCTTGCCGCCCCTGACCTCTAAGACCTGCTTCTCGGCTTCGCGCCACGCGTGGCCAAGATTCCAGTCACATAAGGTGCGGTCGAGAAAAGGAATCTCGAAAGCCTTTGGGTTTTGCGCCAATTTCAGGATCGCGTCGATGCTCATATGCATGCACCCATCGAATCCGATGTGGCGTTTGTACAGTCTCGTCTTGGGATGCCGCGTATTCGGAGCTCGAAACGGCCGCACCTTGTCATAGATTGCGGAGTCGATGACAATGCCGGCCTCTTCGGCCACGGTTTCGCAGAACCGCCGCGTGATGCGATTGAAATCTTCGGAAGGTCCCGGCTCCCAGGCAGCTGTGGGTATCCCCACGTGAAAGCCTTTCGCGCCGCTGAAGAAGACAAGCATCGCAGATTCGTCGAAAGAGAATAGATCGCTTAACGTGGTGGCAAGGCATCGGGCGCGGTTCATGGCTTCAGCCAGATCGTCTGCCGCGTCGATGTCCCAATAAATCCACTCTGCCCAGCACGTCCCCGCGAATCCCTTCACGGACTTCGTTTCATTCAGGTGTGTCCGAAAAGCACCGTCAAACTGAAAGTGGGACAGATAAGCTTCCTGAGACAAGTCCACGCGCTCGTCACATTCGGCGTAAGCCGCGAAGGCGGCGGCGGCGATTGAACACCGCCGCACGCCTGAACACGGACCTACGATCCGAAAACCGTAGGTATGGTCTTTCATAGCGACTCCTCCTCTTCCCGCGATTCCATGAACAAGGGATCGTCCATGTCGCCCTCAGAATCGACGTTATCGTGGAGATCGCCTTCGTTGGATGCCTCGATTGCACCCCACTCATCGCTCCCCGCTTTCTTGTCGTCTTCATCAGTAGCGATGATGCCCAGAAACTGGAAGGCCGTCATCTTATTGAAGCTGCGACCGTCGTCACTGTTTCGCCTACTGACCCAAACGCGAAAGCGGAGCCCTTTGGGAGTCGGTCCATCCACTTGCGCCATGCTGGTCACGCCAAATTTTGCCAAGTCGCGCTTGGTGTAGGGAAGGGCATTCTTCGTCAGGTAAAGGGTATGACGCAAAGACCTGCCCGCATACTCACCCTCCAAGATGCGAAACTCCATATTCACGCAGGGAGTGCCTTGGCGCGATACATTACGCTGCATGTTCACGAGCCGCAC
>DAOSJS010000207.1:0-7316 GCA_035367355.1 Candidatus Hydrogenedentota bacterium | reverse complement strand
GAGCATCCGCACAACAAGACCGTGCCCAGGAGAATCAGGGCGGCAGGCTCGAATCGGAAAAACCGTGCTTTTCGGGCAGCGGCGCGGCCGGATGGCCGCCGTGGCCCGGATTTGTTTTGGCACGCTCCCACAACTCCCCTCCAGCCTGCGTACGAATGGCTGGCCGCAAGGCCAGACGCCTTCAGCATACCCGTTTTCCGGCGCCCAGGGGAATGGCCTTGTCAGGACAGAGCGAGAGACCGGTTCGGCCGCGCGAATGAAACGCCGGGCCAGACGATCGCCGCATAGCACGCTGCGCGGTTCTGCGTGCACCCCGCGGGCTCGTCTGAATCGGGCTGGCATGTAAAAAGGCGGCCCCGGGCCGCCGCCGGTCAGGCAAGGGCGGGCTCCGGGGCCGAAAACCGTCTATGTGTGCAGGTAATCGCGGGGTCAGGGTGCTGCGCCAACAAGCGCGCCGCTCTTGGCCGCTTTGGCGGAGGATTGCTCCACGTATTCGATCAGCTTCTGGCCGATAGCGCTGTTGTTGTGGATGCCGCCCAGGGCGTCGGCTCCAGGGCCATACGCGAACACAGGAACCATGATCGCGGTGTGGCCGCCACTTACCCACGCCGATTTCGTGACCTTCTTGTCGGCAAGAGAACCGTCGAGCAGGGTATACCCACCCGTGTCGTGATCCGCGGTTACGACCACCAGCGTGTTGCCGTCGGTTTCGGCAAAGTCGAGCGCGGCGCCGATGGCGTCATCAAAACTGGTCATTTCGGCCAGCATTTTCGGTTCGTCGTTGGCATGGTCCGCCCAGTCAATAAGCGAACCCTCGACCATCAAGGCAAAACCGTTGGGATTCTTCGATAAAGCCTGAAGGGACAGCCGGACCATTTCCGCAAGGGTGATCACGCGGTCTGCGGCATAACCGAGATCATCGGGCGCGAGAAGCCCGGCGAACGAGTCCACATCACCCAGTCCTCTCAGTTCCTCTACCGTCAGCGCTACAGGCATGCGCTCCCGGAGCACCGCGATAAGATCCTGGTTGTCCTTCCGCTTGCTGCCGGATGCGGATTTCGGCGTGAAAAACTGCTGGCCTCCGCCAAGCACCACGTCGACATTCCCCGCCGCGATCTGTTCCGCCACCTCGGTCTGCTTGCTGCGGCTGTCCACATGCGCGACAAACGTCGCGGGCGTGGCATGGGTGACGGAGCACGTTACCACGATGCCCGCGGATTTACCCACGTCTTTGGCATGTTCGAGCAGCGTTTTGATCGGCGTGCCGTCGGGCAGCATGGCGACCATGCCATTGTTGGTGCGCAGTCCCGTGGCCAGGGCCGTACCGCCGGCAGCGGAATCGGTCACCATTTTGTCGGCGGAATGCGTGGCAGAAAAGCCTCCCACCGAACAGCGTTCCAGCTCGAGGCTGCCTTTCACGACCCGCGCCGCCGTGACCTGGCCGATACTCATGCCGTCGCCGATCATGACAATCACGTTTTTCGGAACGGCGCCCGGTTCAGCGGCGAAAATGCTCGCGGGAAAAATCAGAAGGGACAACAACAGAGCGAAAAGCATGCGTTTATGCATTGTACAACGTCTCCTATCCTTATCTCGGGCGCCGAGCGCCCCGTCTCCAGTTTCACTCTATTTTCAGCAACCGGCCCATGCCGGGTTACTCTCTCCTTCGGCGCGCTGCACATCGCCTCCGGATCAATAGATTGTCTGGCGCGCCCAGTCCAGCGAGCCCGGCACGAGATGCACCAGCTCCTGCGAAAGACCTTCCGGAGAGACTCGCACCACCAGCAAATGATAAATTCGCGACTCTTCCGGGAGCCGTTCGCTCAATGGAGCGCCCGCGCCTGCTGAAAGGGTGTAGCGCACGCCATCGAGCACCGTCGACGTGTATCCATGGATATGGCCCATGAACACCTCGGTGACTTTATGCCGTGCCAGCAACGCACGAAAGGCGTCGGCCTTCCAGGTAAACCCGCGCGCCTTGCCATCGCCGATGGCCGCCTCTTCGAAATAGGCCGGCGGGATGTGAAAAAAGACAAATTTGTATTGAGCCCCGGGTTTCCCGAGTTCCTCATCCAGAAACGCCAGATCGGACCCGGAGACGCGAATGCCCTCGCTGTCATTGAACCCGACAAAACGGCAGGGCCCGTAATCAAAAGAAAACCGGTCGCCCCCGAAGATCGCTTTGTAAGCCGCGAAATCGCGCCGCGCGCCGCGCTCGTGGTTGCCCGGCACACAGAACACGGGCACCGGATCCGTGATTTCAAGCAGCGGAAGAAAATTCTCCAGATACTCCGCGACCGTCCCGCCGCGGATCAGGTCACCCGTATGAAAGGCGAGCGTGGGGGCTTCCTGCGCTGCCTGTTCAAATATCTTGGATGCCACGAAAACGTTGTTGCGCGTATCGCCCAGCACCACAAACGAGAAGGTCTCGGGAGCAGGCCCACTTGCCTGCAGCGTGTCGAGCAATTTCGTCAGCGTGTATTTCTCGGCGTACGGTGCGAGCTTCTCCAGATCACCCGGGGAGGCCGTCACGTACCAGCTTACCGCCAGAATGCATACCAGCGCCAGCGGCGCCAGCCCGGCTAGAACCAGCTTATGTTTCGCCAATGGTCGCGGCACGGTTACACCATCCTTTGCTGACGGCACGGGATCTGCCGGAGACCGTACCCCCGGCCCAACATCCATAAGGCAACACCCAATGTGCCGGGTTTGTTCCAAGCCGAATATGGTAACACGCGGTAGAGCTTTGAAAAAGGCGAGCCGGAGATTTCCATGCTACCCGCGTAAACCCGGCCAGATCCCGAACCGGAGAAGATCAATACCCTGCGGAAACGCGCGCCGACTGGTGCTCAGAGGCCAATTCTCAGGTGTGACGCGCCCAATTGGAAAAACCCTGCCTGGAGGTCAAACAGTCGCACTCAGGTGGCGTATTTAGAAGTCGTTTGTATCCCGCATCTTAAGTAGAAGATCACGTGTCTTTTCTCTGTTAGATGCCCTAAATCCATACTGCTCACCCATCTCAAAGACTGTACGCATTGTATCCAAATGTGGGCTTGTTGACAATTCCCTTTCGCAGGCATCGCGGTGTTTACTGGCGCGCTTTCGCGGATTTCCCGCTCGAATCACGGGGCGCTGGCCGGTATAATCCCGCGCATGTTTTCTTCCTACATCAACGAAGGCGTGCCGACGGCCGTATTCTGGCTGTTTGTGAGCGCGGCCATCATCATTCAAGGCATCAGCAAGTCGGGGTTTGCGGGCGGCGCGGGGATCCTTTCGATGCCGCTGATGTTCTTTGTGATGCCCGTGAACCGCGCCGCGGCCGTCATGCTTCCCCTGTTGATCCTCTGCGACATGAACGCCATTTACCACCACCGCCACAACAGGGACTGGAAGACCGTCCTGCGCCTTTACCTCCCGTCACTCCTCGGGATCCTGGCGGGCGCGGCGGTCTGGTGGTGGATCGGCCGGGAAGGCGTCGAACGCTACGGAAGCTGGATCAAACGTTTTGTGGGCGTCATCGCGATCGTGTTCGCCTTCTACATCATCTCAAAAGAGGCCGCCATGTCCTGGGTGGGCCGCTTCCGGCCCGGCGCCGGGGTGGGCGTGGCCGCGGGACTGGCCGCCGGCTTCGCTTCCACCATCGCTCATGCCGCGGGGCCCATCGCGAGCCTCTATATCTTCGCCCAGGACCTCGGGAAGACCCTCTTTGTCGGCACCGTCGCCTGGACCTTCACCCTCATTAACCTGTCCAAATTACCTTTCTATATCGCCGCCGGATTGATCGAAAAAGACGTACTTCTGCTCGGAGCCGTTCTGGTTCCCCTCATTCCCGCCGGTTCCTGGCTCGGCAAATGGATGCATCATCGCGTGTCCGAGAAGGTGTTCAACCGCATTATCTGCGTGCTCGTGTTGATTGCCGGCATCCAGTTGATCTTCGGCATCAACCCCGTCTCGTGGGCCCTCACCCTCCTCCGCAGCGGCGCCTGAACCAGATTTCATTCCAGCGCAGCCGCCCAGCCGCAGCGTACAACACAAGGACCTTCCCGCCGCTTCCTTTCGAGAGAATAACGTGCCGCAACAGACTGTTCAGTACACGAAGCAGCCGCCGGCGCGGCTCGGTGAGGATGAGGAGGCGCGGATGCCATCCAGCCGCTGAGGCCTCGACCGGTTGGCGATGCCGGCTCCGCATGGCGTTGTTGGCCTCTGCAATAGGTGGTACACTACAGGCAGGCCGACTTTCTTGAAATGCCGGGCGCAGATCCCAGCAAAACCCCCAGAGGCTCGCGTTTGGGAACGGCCGGACCGTTATAGGCGCGCCCGATTGGTGAGACCGCAATGAACGAAATCACTACACCTCCCCGGAAATCCTGGCCCCGCCGTCATAAATGGTTGACCACACTCGCGATTGTGGCCGTGCTGCTGTTCGTGGCCATCCAGGCCGTGGAGCGTTTCATCCATATTGACCGCTACCGCAGCTACGTGGTGCAAATTCTTGAAGATCACACCGGCATGCCCGTATCCATCGATCGCCTGGAGCTGACACTCTTTCCGCAGCCGTCCGTGGCCGCGTACAACGTCTCTATTGGCGAGGGGGAGCTTCAGGCACAATGCGCCCGGGCACGGGCGACTGCGACCTGGAACGGGCTGACGGCGCGGCAGATCACGGTGACCGATGTCAGTTTTGACGGGCTGGTGGCGTCTCTTCCAAACGAAATCGCGGTTATTCGCGACCGGATCGACTACATTCAGGAACGGATGAAAGCCAAACCGTCGCCGGTTTCCTGGAAAGCCGCCGTCGACCGGATTCGGGCCCGTTCGGCGCGCGTATCCGTCTCCGGATTCGAGCAGCCCGTGTTTGAAGGCGACTTCGAGGCACGCGACGTACTGTCAGACGCCATCCCGGTCACGTTCAGTGGTACGCTTCCGTTTCTGGGAGAGCCTTCGCGTGGCGAGGGAGAACTGCTCTTTACGGTTCAGAAAGACGCAGAACCCCTGGTGATTCCGTCAGGATGGGTTGAAGTCAAAGGGATCGATCCGCGGCACGTCCTGGAACGGGAGGCCATGCCTCCGCTCGTATTCGAGGTCCGTGCGACGTTTGATGAAGTCACCGGCGAGCTCATCGGCATGAAGCTCGCGGGCGAGGCGGTCGCCGCCAGGGGCGCGCCGGAGCTGGTGCGCGCCGCGGCCGGCCCCTTCACCGGGATGCTCTGGATTCGCGGTTCCGAGATCACGCTGAACAGTCTCTCCCTGACCGCACCCAGCCTGACCGCGCTGGCCGATGCCACGCGCACCGCGGACGGCGCCATCGCCTGCGAGCTCCAGGAGGTGCAGGTTAGGGGCGATGCGCTCGCGGCCGTGTATGCCATGGTCAATTCTGAGCACCTCCAGCTTACGCCGCAGAAGGACGCGTCCATCACCGCGACCAACCTGCTGGTGGGCGTCGATGCCGAAGGCGCGCTGCGTCTGGTGAAAGGCCAGATCCAGTTTGCCGGTGTGCAACCCACCCTGGCCGACGGCTCCAAGCCGTTCGGCGATATTCACGGGCAGGTGCATCTCGACGAGGGGGTGATTCGCGTCGACAAACTCGAAGGCTCAGGGCTTGCCGTGCATGGTTCAGTCCGGCCCGATCTGCAGCGCGAAAGCGCGTTTGTCGATCTCCAGGCCGAGTTGACGCTCTCCCCGGGCGTCATTGCTGCGGTTCTGAAGGACGATGCGCGCATCAAAGGGCTGTCGGGGCGCATGGCCTTCAAACGCATCGCGGGCACGTTTGAACCTGGAAAGGCGCTCCCCGACGACCTCAAAATCGATGGGGCGCTTGAAAAGGCGCAGGCCACCCTCGTGCTCGGCGAGCTGGAGGAGACCCTGAGCGGCATTTCCGGGCGCTTTGCCGCCGAACCCGGCGCGATCAAAGTGACGGGATCATGCACATCAACGCTTCTCGGGCCGATAACCGCCGATGCGCGGATCACGCCCGAAAAACAGCGCGTCACCGGGGTGCTCCAGGCCGATCTCGCCCAGCTTAATCTGCCGTTTCTGAACGATGAGACCACCCGCGGCGCCGCCATGAACATTGCGCGCGTCTACGGGGCATCGGCGTTTGATTTCGAGGTGGCCCTGCCTGC
The DNA here is from genome assembly GCA_035367355.1 of Candidatus Hydrogenedentota bacterium. Taxonomy (GTDB): domain Bacteria; phylum Hydrogenedentota; class Hydrogenedentia; order Hydrogenedentales; family SLHB01; genus UBA2224. Next base: position 1,194 of record DAOSJS010000207.1, on the reverse strand, counting down.
CGCAGCTGCGCCCGAAGGCTTTGTCCGTATCGCGCGGCAGGGAACTCCTGAACTCTCGGCCACCGTTGCGCTGGTACATGCGAAGGGCGCAATCTCTGTTTCCAAGGCAGACACGCGCGCCGCCGTGCCCCTGGCTGCGCTTCGCGATCTCGTCCCGGGTTCACTGCACCTGGAAGGGACCGCGGCCGTGTCGGCCGCTGTGCCGCTGAACCAGGATTCGTTTGAAGCTCACGTGGACCTCGTGCAGGCGGCGCTGCGCATTGGCGACTATGTGAACAAACGCCCGGGCGATCCCGCAACGGCCGACATCCGTGTAGCGCGTGTGGACAATTCATGGAAACCTCAGACTGCTACGCTGCATTACGGCGGCGAGGATTTTGTGGCCCGGTTTGAAAAAGACCGCATCGTGAGTGATTTCGCGTTCGAAGTCGCGTCGTTGAAGCCGCTGTTTTCGGGTGACGTCCAGGCAAATGGCCACGCCCGGGGATCTTTCAAGACCAATCCGGTCGAGCTTGAGGTACAGCTCGAAAACTGCGCCCTCGCACTCTCGGATACGCTACGCTTCGACTCGGTCAGCGGCCGGGTTGCCTATGCCGGCGAGACACCCCGTGTCGACGGCCTCACTGTGCGCGGGCTCAACTCCGATTTCACCCTGGCCCTGTCCGCTGCACCGGAAGGCGTCTGGCAGGGCAGCGTGAGCGGCAACCAGCTCGACGTGGATGCGGTGACCGCGGCGCTGCGGGGATTTACGGAAGGCAAAGCGAACGCGGACGCGAAAAAGGCTGTCGCGAAAAAGCCGCTGCCGCCCGTCAATCTTGACGTCCAGCTGGCCAAAGTCTTGTACCGCACCGCAGAAGTCAGCGCGGTGCGTGCCCGGGTTACCGGACGGGACGGCGTGTACGATATCCGGGACTTTTCCATGGCGCCCGGCGGGGGCGCCATCACAGGCACGGCGCAGCTGCGGATGCCGCCCGACTCGGGCCCCTCTACCATCGCGCTGGATCTCGTCCTGGATAACGTCGACCTCGGCGTGGTCGATGGCCTCGCGTTTGTGGCGCCCCGGGGCCTGAAAGGGGCGACTTCCGGAACGATCAAGGTCTCCGCGCCGTTCGGGGCCGGCGTGAATCCGACGCACGGCGCAACGGGCGCGGTTCAGTTCACTTCACGGAACGGCACGCTGGGCAGGCTGGGTAT
>DAOSJS010000206.1:0-7406 GCA_035367355.1 Candidatus Hydrogenedentota bacterium | reverse complement strand
GTCAGGATGTGTTCGAGCCGGATGGTGGCGCCATCGCCGAGAAAGCAAACGCGCATTTCTTTCTGGATTCCGGTCGACGGTTCCACATCTTGAGTCAGTGTCAGGCAATTTCCGTCCCATTGCGTTTGAACCGGGCCGTTGTCGGGTTCGTAGGTCCGTGGGATGACCTCCGGCGCATGCCAGAGACGGTGTCCACCATAGCTGCGCCACTCCTCTCCCCCGGTTTTGCCCATCTGTTCAGGGAATTCCTTGAACAGGTTATTTTCACCGGCGAACCCCAGCCGGATGATGCGCGGCCCGACATCGGTGGTCGCGACAAGCTCAATGGGCCCGCTGGACAGGCGGATGCAGTTGGGCCAGCCTCCGTATGCGATATATTCCATGATATGTCCTCCCGGCAGGTGTTGTTGCTTATCGGTCGAGATCTTTACGGTGATCGCGCCCGATGAGGTAAAACGCCATAAACAAAAACAGAACCATATTGAAAAGATAGAGGGTACGGTACTGCAAGGCGACATGACGGTAGATCAGCGCCATGATGCCCATATAAACGTTCAATCCATAAATGAACAGGACCACCTCCTTGTGCGAGAGGCCCAGGCTGAGCAGACGGTGGTGGATATGGCTTTTGTCAGCGGAGAAGACTTTGCCGCCCGTGCGGGCCCGGGTAGCCATGATGCGCAGCATGTCGAAAATGGGGATGCCCAGGATCACCAGAGGCAAGAGGATGGTGGTCACGGCAGTGGCATGAGAGGCGGCGTCGAGCATTTCGGATGCCAGGAAGAGGCCCAGAAACATCGAGCCGGTGTCGCCCATGAATACCTTCGCCGGATGGAAATTGAAGAAGAGGAAGGCCGTGGTGATACCCATTACGCCCGCGCACATGCCTGCCGAGAGGGCGTCGCCTTGTGAAACCTTGTTCGTCAGCAAAAAGGCCGACATGATCAGCGTACATCCCGCCGCGAGGCCATCGAGGCCGTCGAGCATATTGATGGCGTTGATGATCGCGGTGACCGCGAAAATGGTAAGGAAAAAATCGACAAACCCGAGCTCGATCACGCGGAAATTCCAGGGATTCATGACGGCGTGGAATCGGTATCCTCCCCAGAACAGGATGGCGCCGGCCAGGATCTGGCAGGCCAGTTTTGTCAAGGCTCTGATTTCGGCGAGATCGTCCCAGAGTCCGGCCAGGGAGATCGCAAAGAGGCTCAGAAGCAGGCCCGCATAGTGCGGCTGGCAATATTCCGGCCACACAGCATGCATGAGCGCCGCGCACACGGCGAGTGCTGGAAGAAAGACCACTCCCCCGATACGCGGTATGCTGCCGGTATGGACTTTGCGCCAGTTGGGCGGATCGACCAGCCCACGCCGGAGAGCGTAGCGCACCACGAGCGGTTCGAGCAGCACAACCACGGCAAATCCCTCGCCAAAAATGGCCAGAAAAGGCAAAAGATGTTCCCGCCAGCTCATGGCATCGATATTACTCCTCCCTGGGGACCTCGCCGCGCAGTAAGGCATACAATACCGGAGCCCGGGTATTCCAGTCATACTGGTTCTCGATAATTTTCCGGCCGGCCTCCCCCTGGCGCTCCCGCTCCGCTGCGTCTGACAGAAAGCCGAGGACGTGTTCCGCGAACTCCTGCGGCGAATCGGCAACAACCACGCCATGCCCTTCCGGCGCATCCAGGCCTTCGAATCCGATGCGCGTGCTCACTACGGGGGTCTTCAGGGCCAGCGATTCCAGGTTTTTGGTCTGGATCCCGGCGCCGATCCGCATGGGACACACGGTGCAGGCAGCCCGCCTGAGATAAGGGCGAACATCATCCACGGCGCCTGCAACCTCCACCCCACTATTGCCGTGCAGGCGGCGCACCCAGTCCGGCGCATTGATTCCGATGATCTGAAACCGGGCACCGGGCTTGTGCTGACGTATCCGGGGCCAGATCTGTTCAACGAAATAGCGCACGGCGTCGCGATTGGGGGCGCTGTGCAGATTGCCGAGAAAAGCGACGCAGTCCGGGTCACGCGCTTCGGCGGTATCCAGAGTGAATCGGGACAAATCGACCCCGAACGGTACCAAAGCCAAAGGACCTTGGGCGCCAAGTTCACGCAATCGGCGGCGGTCAATTTCGGTGACCACGATGGACGCATTGAACTCCTCTGTGCACTGAAGCTCGAACGGGGTGATTCGTTTTCGTTCAATTCGCTCAATATGACGCCCCATTCCCGTGGCATAGGGCGCCGACCGCTCATAACGCAACGTTAGGCAGTCGGTCATGCACAGGACTTTCACGGGGATCGGGAGGTTCCTGGCATAGGGCGCCATCCGCACAAGATGGACATAGCAGGCATCGAAAGCTATCTCGCGGGCCAGTTCCGATGCCCGCCGGGCATAGACGCTCGAACGGTAATAGTGGACCTGAAGCGGCAAAGACGAGGCCGCAAGTCCAAGCGCTGCGTTCAGTCTGGAGCGGTTTCGTGACAGACGGACGGTATGGACAGTCAAATTCGGAAATTCAGCCTCAAACTCGCGTGCGCACTGCACTTCGGCGGGATCTTCGATCAGCGACAGAACATGGATGGAATCAACCAGCGGCGAGAGCAGCCGGATATGGCTGTACACCGTCACTTTGTCGCCGCCAGCGGGCGGATACGGCAATCGAGGTGTCAGAAACAACACCTTCATTTGCAGGGTCTTCCCCCTTTGCTGATACCCTGCGTCATGCGCGCCTCCCACGCCGTCGGACGGCATTCGCGCACGCTATGTCATAATAATGTGCGATTTTCTCTCCAATGGCGTTCCATTCGTACGTGCTTTCCACGAGCTCCCTGCCTGCACGGCCAAGCTTGCGCCGTTCTTCGGGATGCTCAAAAAGCGAGAGCACCGACGATGCAAACCCTTCCGGGCTGTCCGCCAGCACGATATGCTCACCGGCGGCGCAGCGGATTCCTTCCGCACCCACCCGGGTTGAGACCACGGGTTTCGCCATCGCCATGGCCTCGAGAATTTTGAGCCGGGTTCCCCCGCCAATACGGATGGGCGCCACATACACGGCCGCTCGCTCTGCATAGGGCCGGACATCGTCCACGGTGCCCGTGACCACGATCTTGTCTGTGGCCAGCCTGCGCACTTCGGGCGCGGGTTTCTGTCCGACAAGATAGAGCATGCTGTCCGGATACCGCGCCTGAATCAGGGGGAAAATGTCTTCCCCCAGGAACACCGCCGCGTCGATGTTCTGAGTTGCATTCATGGATGCGCTGAACACGATCGTATGCGGCTCCGGTTCGGTCTCGAAGGGCTGGAAGAAGCTGCAATCCACCCCGTTCGGCGATACATGAAACGCGGCGTCCGGCTGGCGTTCGAGAGCATAATCGCGCTCTTCTTCGGAACAAAACGTGGCGACATCGAAATGTCTCCAGATTTCCGGTTCGTAGCGCTGCAAGAGCCGGGCCTGGTGTTGTGCAAAGAGGCGCGCAAACAGGCCCGTGGTTGGTGCTTCCGCGTAGCGTTCCCATAGATACCGGTTAATATTTTGGCAATCAAAATAACGGGCAGTGTCTCCAAAAGCCTCGTGGTACTGGGCAATATGCAGGTAATGGCAATGAATCAGGCCGAAGTCCTCTTCGGCCCGCAGCTCCCGAATCTTCCGCTCGAATGCATCGAAGCGGAAATTCGCGATGGTATAAGGACCTCGACCACATAGTGAGCCAACGCCGTTCCAGATACGGGTGCTCAGTGTCTGCGGCAGCGGCACCAGCTCCACACGTTTAACGCGGTTTCGGACCTCGGCGAGCGCCTCCGGCGACGGCTCTCCATCCCGCGGCACCATTGCGAGAAGCGTTACCGCGTGCCGCTGTGCAACCTGGACCAGAATGTTCCACACCCGCAACGCCCCCCCGTGCGTCGGCGGATAAGGAAACGAGGTGGTCAGCATCAAAACGTTCACAACGGAATCCCCTTGCAAGAAATCTGGCCGGCGACTGACAGAGTCCAGTGTCTCATCAATGGAAGTACCGTGCCACGTCGAGCGAGTAGCTCAATTCACGAGGACGCTCGCCAATCTTTCTGGCAGGATTCCCCACCACGATCGTATAGGGTTCGACATCCCGGGTGACGACGCTGCCGGCGCCTATAACGGCTCCTTCGCCGATATGCACGCCCGGCAGGATTGTCGCACGGGAAAAAATGGCCACGCGGTCATCGATGGTCACCGGAGCGCCCTTGGGCGCATAATCTTCCGAGCGGATATCATGCCCCAGCGTGAAGATCGCGACCTGCATGGCGATGTCGACATTATTGCCGATGGTCAGGCGGCTGCGACCATCGAGTATGCAGTTGGGGTTAATCAGGGTATGGTCTCCAATAGCGATCCACCGGGGCTTCTCGATGAACGCCCCCATGTGAATGATAGAACCTCGACCCAGCGTGATGCGGTACAAAACACGGTAGAAGAAGCCGCGCACGCTGTTGAGCGGGATCTTGTTCACGACATGATTGGCGAAAGCCAGATACAGCATCAGTATCAGCGTCTTTGACTTAACTTTTGCTGAAACCTTACTCATTGGCGGATGCTCCCCGCCCCCTTTCAGACGATTTCCTCAACGTTGCTGTAAGCCAGGCCCCAGGAGAGCGGCCCAACATCTTGCGCAGGGCCCATATATCCTACCATGGCGGGGACGGACTTCTCGATCCACCGCATGCCGGCTAATTGAATAAGTTGCCGCTAATCTTCAATATCTCTGTGTATCGGCAAGCAACTCACGGGGATTTCAGTGTGACTCATCGGATAATCGTGTATGAACCTCAATGCGCGGGATTCGTGCATGTGCCGTTTAATGCTGCGTTCCTGGCCACGGTCCTCAAGGCCTATCCGGACGCGCGGGTCACGTTTTTCGGCGAGCGGGAACATTTGGCACTCGTCCAGAAACATCTCGAAGCGCACCGCATCGCCTTTGCAGACCGGGTCTCCTGGGAGCGCATCGAGGTCCCCGTGCGCGGAGGGAACGGTTTCAGCATTCTTAAGAAGGAGTGGACGCTGTGCCGGCATTTGCTCCGCGAAGCCCAAGCCTCAGACGTTGAGGCGGTGGTCCTGTGCTCAGCCACCAACACGGGGCTGCTCTTCCTGAAACCGCTTCTCCTGCTGGCGCGCTTTCGAAAACCGGTGGTGGCCGTGCTGCACGGCATCCTCGGCTCCCTGCAAGGCCCCGAACCACGCAAACCCTGGTACTGGGCGCTGCACCTCAGGCGGGTAATGCGGCTCCCGCACCCTCCCACGCTGCGCTATGTGGCGTTTTCGGAATCTATCCTGAAATATCTGGACGAATGCTGTCCCAGGTTTGCCAGGCACTTCAGGGTCCTTGATCATCCGTACCTATGGATTCCGGAAGCCCCGCCTCAGTCGCCGCCGCCCGTGCGCTTTGGCTTTTTCGGGACCACCAGCGCGGTGAAACGTTTTGACCGGTTCTGCCGCCTGGCATTCGAGGTGTCGCAGGAAGTACCGGAGGTGGAGTTCGTCCTGGCCGGCTTTGCGACAGGAGATGGATGCAGCACCGAGTATCATGATCTGGTGCATGGCATGGGCACACAGCCTTTAGATGCGGAGGAGTTTGCGAGGCGAGCCGCTTCGCTTACCTATTCCGTGTGGGCGGGCGACCCGGAGTATTACCGGTTGGTGGCCAGTGCGTCGTTTCTGGATTCACTGTATTACGGTAAACCCGGCATTTACCTGCGGAATCCCTACGTTGAGCACTATTTTGAGCGGATGGGAGACATCGGATATCTGGTGGATTCCTACGAAGAAATGCACGAATTGCTTATCCAGCTGGCGCGTGATTTCCCGGAGGAGCGCTACCGGCGGCAATGCGCCACCATCGTTCAGGCGCGAAAGGCTCTGTCCCCCGAGGCCTTGAGTGGCGTCTTTCGATCGATTGTAGATCGCGCCAGGGCATGATCAGGGCTCTCTGGCAGGCATTTGCGGGCGCTTCAGCGAAACCAGTACCATAATATCCGTTCAGGCAACGTCACGGGGGGACAGAGCAGTGGCCAATCTCTGCGTTGTGGGAGCTGGATACTGGGGGAAAAACCTCGTTCGGACTTTCCACGAACTGGGGGTTCTTTATGCGGTCTGCGATGTCAATCCAGCGACCCTGAGGGCATTCGAAGAACCGCATCCCGATGCCCAGCTGATTCCGGACCCCCGGCACGTGCTTGAGGACAGCCGGATCGACGCGGTGGCCATCGCTGCCCCCGCCGAGCTGCACTTTGCGCTGGCAAAGCAGGCGCTTGAGGCGGGAAAACACGTTTTTTGCGAGAAACCGCTCGCGCTCCGGGCCTCCGAAGGCCGCATGCTTTGCGAACTGGCCGATTCGGCTGGCCGGGTGCTCCAGGTGGGGCATTTGCTCGAATTTCACCCGGCGGTGATAGCTATGGCGTCGCTGGTGGCGCAAGGCGAGCTGGGCGAGCTCTGGTACGCCTGGTCGAACCGCTTGAAATTCGGCAGGTTCCGGACCGAAGAGAATGTCTTGTGGAGTTTTGCTCCGCACGACATCTCGATCTTGAACGCAGTGCTGGGCCGTGCGCCCGTGCAGGTGAGCGCAGCCTCTCAAACCTGCGTAACGCAAGGTGTTGCCGATGTGGCAGTGGTCCGGCTCGAGTTCGCGGGCGCATTGCGCGCTCACATCCACGTGAGCTGGCTGAATCCACTCCCCGAACGGAAGGTAGTCGTGGTTGGAAGCAGGCGGATGGCCGTTTTCGACGACCTGGCTGAGGGGACCCAGTTGCAGGTGTTTGAAACTGGCCAGCGCCGGGAGGATGGCGTGCCGGTGGCGCTGCCGGTCCGAGGCAAGCCCATTGAAACGCCGGGTGAACCACCGCTTCTGGCTGAATGCCGTCATTTTCTGGACTGCATCGAGCGGGGCGTCCGCCCACGCACGGATGGGGAGAGCGCGCTGAAGGTGCTCCGCGTACTGGAGGCGTGCCAGGAATCTATGGACACGGGCGGTCAAACCGTCGAGGTGGCGTCGTCATAGAATGATGAAACAAAAGGAGTACCATGAGCGGATATTTTGTGCATCCAACATCGATCATTGACGAAGCCTGTGAAATAGGCGAAGGCACCCGGATATGGCATTTCAGCCATGTGCTTCGCAACAGCCGCATCGGAAAAGGCTGCAATATCGGACAAAACGTCATGATCGGCCCGGATGTGACCATTGGCAGCAACTGCAAGATCCAGAATAACGTGAGCGTATACAAAGGGGTTCGGCTCGAAAATGACGTGTTCTGCGGACCTTCGGTGGTCTTCACCAACGTGATCAATCCCCGGAGCCACATCAACCGTCGCGATGAGTTCAGGGAAACGCTGATCGAACGCGGGGCCTCGCTCGGCGCCAATGCGACAGTCTTG
>DAOSJS010000205.1:0-7444 GCA_035367355.1 Candidatus Hydrogenedentota bacterium | reverse complement strand
GTTTTTGTTGAGTGCGGCGACGTATTGCTGGTCTATCCCGTCAAACGTCAGGATAATCAGATCGCCGTAGAGCAGAGGCGACGACCCCGGGCCCCGGTAATGGCGGCAGGGGAGGTCGCGGCGCGTCCAGATCGGTTTGGCCGTGGCGGTGTCCAGGCACGCGGTGCCATACGACCCGAAATGGACGTAGACCCGGCCCGGTTCGATGACGGGCGAAGGCGACGCGTAGGTATTGATGTTGTTGCCCAGCGGCTCCGGGTTTTCGGTCTCAAAAATGGTCTCATTGAAGAGGAATTCACCGGTTTCGGCGTCAACACAGAGGGCGAACGACTGGCGCCCGTCCTCCGTAGCACTGGTCAGCCAAATCTGGCCGTTGAGAATCACCGGCGTCGACAATCCCTCGTGGGGGATCGCCGTTTTCCAGGCGACGTTCCCCGTTTCGCTCCAGGTCAACGGCAGCGCCGCGGGTTCAGTGCTGCCGGGCGCCTGCACATGACCGTCATGCCACGGCCCCCGGAAATCCGGCCAGTCCGTCGCTGCCCGGGCCAAAAATGCGGGCAGAAACGCCAGAGACAAAGCTGCCGCCAGCAACACGCGAACGGCAAAACAACGCCGGAATTCCAACATAAAACACATCTCCTGGTGAGAGGCTCGGGGACACGCAGCCAACGCGCGCCATTGTACGCAATGGCGGCATGAGGATCATCCTCACGGAGCTGGTTCTTTCGCGGCGGTGTTTCGGACCTCGTAGATCTCGACCTGTTCGAGGCCCGTGCCATCCAGCGCAGGCACTTTCAACACCTGGATCAGCGCGAACACCTCACTCTGGCGGCCCCGCCATTGATCCAGCAGCTCAACGGCGCCCTCCGGACAGGCGTCGCGGTGTGCGCGGACATAGGTCTCCGGAAACACCAGGTACGCGATCCCGCGCTGCGCCAGCCAATCGCGCAACGTGGCCGGATCCGCCCCGTTCAAGGGGGCCAGCGCCCGGAGATTTCGGAATGCCTGCGAGTCGAAGAAGTAATGATAGGGTTCGGGCGTGAGAATGCGGCGTCCGCCCGGCAGGTTGTTGTTCGCCCATTCGATGGCTTCATAGCGAGGGACCCGCTGTGCCAGAAATCCTGCGCGTCCGGCGCCGTGCAGGGCCGCGGCGGCGGTCCATCCGTTGATGCACAGACCCTGGAGCAAGACCGCTGTCAATGCCACAAAAACGAGCGGCCGCAGCGCAGTCAGCCGGCAGGCCCCCACCGCCGCGGCAACCACAAAAATGCTGGTCAGTGGGAGAAAAGCCACGTGAGAACGGTCGACGAAATACAGTGCCAGGCCACAGACCGTTGCGAACCCGCACAGCCAGCGCACGCGTTTGCCTCCAACCACCAGGCCCGGCAGCCCGAAGATCAGCAGGAGCCCGCTGGGCGCCGTGGTCCAGCCGCCGTACCAGTGCGGACGGAGTATCAGGTTCCAGGGAAATTTGAGCCAGGCCAGCAGGCCGGTCTCAGCGGCATGCTGGGTTTCAGAGGCGACAGGAAGGATGAAAGGCGCGCCCGCGAGCGCGCGGGTCACAACCCACGGGGCCAGCGACGCAGCCAGAGCGCTCGCGAACACAAGGCTCTGCTTTCCACGGTTGTCTTTGGCCAGACATGCGACGAAAAGCGGCGCCGCGCAGCACAGAATCAGGGCGGTCCAACGCCCGTCCCACGCGCTTCCCAGGAAAATCGCCGCCAGCACCAGCCAGACGCCGGCCCGCTCCGCCCGCCAGATCAGAAGAGCAGACAGGGCCGCCAGTATCAGCCCCAATCCAAGGAGGTCGCCCGAGACCGCGGCCACACGGTTCAGGAAGGCGGGCGTTGCGGCAAAGGCGCCCGCGGCCACGGCCCCCGCGCACGGTCCTGACAGGCGGCATGCGAGCACATGGATGGACAGTATCGCAAAGACAGCCGTCAGCCAGGACAAAACCCGGGCGCCTCCTTCGCCGCCGGACGCATACGCCCACGTGTAGAGGCATTGGACCAGGGTGGCGTAGGCAGGCGTTTCCGCGCCTTCGTACGGAACCATGCGGTGCTGGAAGTCACAGTCTTTGGCGGCCGCCAACGCCCCTGAGACGGTCTCGAGGCTGGTTGCGGGGACGCAGGCTGGAACAGCCGCCAGGACCATCCCCGAAGCCGCCGCGGCGGCTCCCAGCCAGAACAGCGCCGCGCTGCTTTTCCGCGCCGGAGGCTCAGTAAGGCTTGCGTCAACGGAATCGCGTTCTTTGCGCCGGAAGACTTCGCAGGTGAGTCCGCCCACGGCGATCGCGATGAGCGCCCAGCGGGCCAATGCAAGGCTGATCCCTCCCGCCAGCAACACAATCCCACCGCAGAGCGCCAGACCGGTACAGAGACGCGCCAACTGGCCTGCCGCACCACGTTTAATCCCGAACGGATGCAGTGCCCACGAGCCGAGAGCGAGCGCGGCTACGGGTAAGACAAGAAAGACCATACACTCCTCGCATACGCGCCCCCGCGGGCACAGACCACTCGGCGCAACATACCACGCCCCTGCAATTAAAGAAAAGCGGGCGACGCGCGCCGTTTACGATCGTATCATGGGGTATTGTCGCGCCATTCACTTTGTTACGAGGCAAGGCTGGCAGGCCTTTAACCGGCGATAAACCCCCATGCCTGGTAAGAGCATTGATCTCACGGCGATGAATCCCTCAGTACGATTACCAACTGGCCTGACGCGTTTTTCCGGCCCGCCCGGTTTACCGCCAGCCGCCGCGGTGGTAAGATGCTGCAGTCTCCCGGGGCAACTCCGGGATACGGCGCTAGTGCACGATCAGAAACCGAAAGAGGGACTGTTATGAGCACGATACCCAGGCCCGCGCCCGTGCAGGGCGACATACAGTGGTTCGTCGAATCCCGGTTCGGAATGTTCATCCATTGGGGCCTGTATGCGCTGCCCGCCCGGCATGAGTGGATCAGGCACGGCGAGGAAATTCCCGACGACGCCTATGCACCGTACTTCAAGTTTTTTGAACCCGACCTCTTTGACCCGGGCGCGTGGGCACGAATGGCCCGCGAAGCAGGCATGAAGTATGTGGTCATCACGACCAAGCACCACGAAGGATTTTGCCTCTTTGACTCGCAATACACGGACTACAAGGCTCCCAATACCCCGTGCAGAAAAGACCTGATCGAAGAGGTCGTGGACGCGTTTCGCGCCGAAGGGCTGCGAATTGGATTTTATTATTCGCTGATCGACTGGCATCACCCCGATTTTCCGATCGACGCCATACATCCGCTGCGCAACCACCCCGATGCGCATGACCTGAACCGCTCGCGCGACATGGCCAGATACCGCGAGTACATGTTCCACCAGGTGCGGGAACTGCTCACGAACTATGGAAAAATCGATATCATGTGGTTCGACTTTTCTTATCCCAACGAGAGACTCAATGGCCTCGGAGGCAAAGGCCGGGACGACTGGCACAGCGAGGCGCTGCTGAAAATGGTGCGCGAGTTGCAGCCCCATGTGATCGTCGACAACCGGCTCGATCTGCCGCCCGACATGGCCGATATCCATACCCCGGAACAATTTCAGCCCCGCGAATGGGTCACGGTTGACGGCAAACCCGTGTATTGGGAGGCCTGCCAGACCTTCAGCGGTTCCTGGGGATACTATCGCGACGAAGACAGCTGGAAAAGCCCCGAACAGCTCATTCAGATGCTGATCAACACGGTGAGCTGCGGCGGCAACCTCCTCATGAACGTCGGCCCGACCGCGCGAGGTCTGTTCGACTCCCGCGCCCGGAACGCGCTGAAGGTGTACCGCGACTGGATGGCCCTGCACAGCCGTTCGATTTACGGCTGCACCCAGAGCGAATTCGCCGCGCCCGAACACGGCCGCCTCACGCAGAACGGAAAACGGCTCTACGTGCACCTCTTTGCCTGGCCGTTCAAGCATCTCCATCTCGACGGGCTGGCGGGGAAGGTCGAATACGCCCAGCTTCTTAACGACGCCTCGGAGCTCCGCATACACAAGAACGCCGGCAGCACGGATGACGGCCGCGCGACGCTGACCCTCGACTTGCCGGTCAAAAAGCCTGAGGTGGTGGTCCCTGTGGTCGAACTGTTTCTCAAATGAATATTAACCGCTGAGGAAATCGTCTGAATATGGATGAGAATACCGTTATTCTGGATGCCATCCCGTTTGAAGTGGACGAAGCCGGCGCGCTGGCGGCCCTGCAGCTGACGCCCGATTCTCCGTTCGCCCAGGAGGCGGTGGCCCTGCTGCACGAAGCCGCTTCCGTGGCGCGGCCGAAGGGCATGTACCGCCTTTCAGCGGTCGAGACCATCGACAGCAACACGACGGCTCTGGATGGCGTTCAGTTCACGAGCCGCATTCTGCGCATAAATCTCACGGGTTTGTCCCGCGCGTTTCCGTTTGTCGCCACGTGCGGCGTTGAGCTCGAGGAATGGTCGCGTTCCAAGACCGACGTGATGCACCAGTTCTGGGCGGATGGCCTCAAAGAACGGGCCCTCCAGAGCGCCATCGGCGCGCTGGAAACTCATCTGGCCGCCCGGTATCAATCGGGAACGCGCGGCATGATGAATCCCGGTTCGCTGGTTGACTGGCCGTTGTCCGAGCAGCCCCGGCTTTTTTCTCTCTTCGGCGACGCGTGCGGACGGACTGGTGTGCGGCTCAGTGAGAGTTGTCTCATGATCCCCGTAAAATCGGTGTCAGGGATATGGTTTGAGACCGAGACGGAATTCGTCAATTGCCAGCTCTGCCCCCGGGAAGACTGCCCCAAGCGCAGGACCCCCTTCGACGCCCGTGCCCTGGAGCATTACGCGTGAGCCGGGCCTTCATCGCGGCGTGAAAGATCTCCCCAGGATGTCAAGCGCCAGCACCGGGCACGCCCCCCGGGCTTTTCCGGCATGTACCGCGTTTGAAATGCGGGACGGGCATATGATAAGCTCTTTTCGCTCAACGAAGTGCCTACCCGTAGCTCAATTGGATAGAGTGCTTGGCTACGGACCAAGAGGTTGGGGGTTCGAGTCCCTCCGGGTAGGCCATGCAGATTCGCGCGCAACACCAGGCTCCCCCGGGGTTGCGCGCTTTTACTTTTGCCACTCGGCACTGTGCGTTTTTCGCGCCGAAACGCGGGTTGAGGTACCATAGACTACTGAAGACCACTGAGGCGCCTCAGCGGCGCGGATATCCACGCTCCACAAGGAAACGGGCAATGGACTGGGCAGAATTGGCGGAATGGATTCACCGGGTGAAGGAATCGGACCTGCCGGCGCCGCCTGTCCCGCTGGCCCCGGCGATCCAAATCCGCGATGTCAGCCGGTATCTCGCGGCTCTGCGAAACGACGTTGCCAAAGGAGCCGATAGCGCCCGCGCCCGCACAGGGGCGCTGCAGCGCGAGATCAAACGGCTTATGGACATCGCGCGGGAAGTGACGGCCCCGCCCCGGGAATCGCCCGCAGTGGCTGCGCCGGCCGAACCGCCGGCCGAGGCCGGCTTACCCGTTTCTCCCGCCGGACCTGTGATCGTGGCATTCGATCTCGAGACCACGGGCCTGGATCCGAACGAAAACGACATTATCGAGGTGGGCGGCGTGAAATTCACACCGCAGGGCGACGTGCTGGGCCGTTTTGAGCAGTTCGCAAACCCGGGGTATGCGATCCCGGCGGAGAGTACGGCGGTCTCGGGGATCACGACCGAGATGGTGGCCAGTGCGGACCCGTCGTTTGACGTGCTCAAGGCGTTTATCGAGTGGGCGGGGCCGGATGCCGTGTATGCCGCGCACAACGCCGCCTTTGACGCGGGATTCATCGAAGCCACCTATGAAAAGGCCGGGAGGAAGTGCCCGCCGCTGAAGGTCGCGGACACGCTTGAGTGGGCGCGCTCGCTGAAGCTGGAGACGCCCAATTGCAAGCTGGGCACCCTGCTGGCTCATTACCATAAGAACACCGACGGTCTGCACCGCTCAATGGCCGATGCCCAGGGGGTCATGGAACTCGTGCTGCAATTTGTCGCGGGCCATCTTGCCCCGATGGACGAACTCATGCGCTGGGCGAAGCTTCTGCCTCTGTCGCCATCGCCCCGCCGCTAGAAAGCGACCGCCCGGCCATCGGCCCTGCGCCGCTGGGCCGCCTCCAGAAGGAGCGTAACGGAATGGGGACATCCAGTGACCCCCGCGCGCAGGTGACACGCACCGACATCGCCCGCGGGCTGGACGCCCTGGGCATCCGGCCGGGGGAGATCGTGTACGTGCATTCCTCGCTGAGCGCGTTTGGGCATGTACACGGGGGCGCGGATACTGTGATCGACGCGTTGCTGGATACTGTCGGCGCGCAGGGAACGGTGGTGATGCCCACATTCACGTGGCAGCGTAACCACGCCAGACCCACGCTCGTGTTCAACGTGGCCCATGATCCAAGTGAGACGGGCCGCATCACGGAGGTGTTCCGGCGGCGGCGCGGAGTGGTCCGCAATGAACACGTGTGCCATTCGACGGCGGCGTTTGGTCCCGCTGCGGATGACGTGATGGGCGGCAGCGTGCATCCCTTCGCGTTTGATGCGAGCCTGTACAGATGCTACGAACTGAACAGCTGGTACCTGCTGCTGGGTTGCGGATTTTCGTCGGCGACCGCGCTGCACACGGCCGAGGAAATCGTCCAGGTTCCCTACCGGCATTATCGCAACTTCCAGGGTTCGGTGGTGATCCGCCCGGACGGGACTCACGTGCCGGCCGAATCGGTCGAATTTCTGCGAAATCCGGGTTATGCCAACGATTTTGCCAAAATGGACGCTGTTTTTGAACGTGATGGAATTTTGCGGCACGCCCGCGTGGGAAACGCCCTGTTGACCAGCGCCCGGATTCGCGATGTCATTGACAGGGCCGTTCAGTACCTCAAACAAGACATCGGTTACCTGCTGGACGAGCCGTCCCGCGCGCGCTGGCGTGCGGCTCAGGAGCGCGAGGCATGAGAGCGGCCTGGCAGGGGGCGGGCGGTCCGCTTATCTGCCTCTGCTGAAGACGCGTACACGGAGCGTGCTCCGTGCTATGCCCTGGCAAGATCGTAAAAAGCAGGTGCTTGCTCTCCTGGGTACGGGTGCGTCTGGGCGCGATTTGTTTTCTTGCACAGAAGTCCGTGTTTCAGTCAATATGGTGTGTAATCCGGGACGATTCAGGAATACGGTCCTGTCATCACAGTGAAAGGGTTTTGTCATGGAGCGGATAGCAAAAAGCTGCCTTGTGCTTTTGGCGTTGAGCGGCCTCGTGGCCGCGCCTGTGTTGGCGGAAGGATATCTCACGACGGTGGGCGACGGCGCAGATACCATCTCGGTGGTAGTGGTCCGGGGCACTCCGTATGAAATGGGCCACGCGTTTGGAACGCTGATGCGGGACGAAGTGGCCGCGTGCATGGGCGGATACCTGGCCTATGCGCGG
>DAOSJS010000204.1:0-7489 GCA_035367355.1 Candidatus Hydrogenedentota bacterium | reverse complement strand
AAGCGCCTCAGGCGCGGCGCGACGCCCTGGCCATCCAGCATCCACCGGACGGGGCCGTATAGGTACTGACCGGAGAACCGGCCGGGGATCGTATCCGGCTTCGCGCGTCTATCGAGCGCACCGGGGCGCTGCACTGGTACCTGGATGACCGCTATCTGGGCGGCTCCGGGCCGGAGGCGCCGCTCTACCTCGATCTTCGCGCTGGAAATCACAAACTGACCTGTCTCGCGCCGGACGGCGTGCTGGACAGCGTGCAGTTCGAGGTCGTCACCCCCGAGGATGCCCGCCGTATGGATCCGAAGCGGCCTTTAATTGCCGGGTGATGGACCCATTCGCGTCGCGGGTACCCCCTGGACTTCTCGCAAGGAAAGGCGCCTGTCACGTGCCTGGTTCAATTACTCTTTGTATTCCAGGCAGCCTGCACTCGTTTTTTCATTGGAGACAGCTGGTTCCGCCTTGTTATACTCACGCCCACGGAGCGGTCAGCAAGCTGTTCTCGCAGGCGGAGGGAGATCGGCCATTCGCGGGGGTCTCATGTCCGCGCGATCCTGAGGAGGTCTTGCTATGCGGCGTTGGCATCTTTGTGCGGTATTCATGCTCTTCCTCGCGGCCTGCCATGGACCCGAACCAGGCGGAGAGACTGCCCTGGAACAGGCCCCAGCGGCGCGCGATTACGCGCAACTGCAGATTAAGTACCCGCTGGAAGGCAATCTATTCCCGTGCGATATCACGGCCCCGCGCATGCACTGGACGGATCCCGCTGCAGAGGCCAGCGCCTGGCAAGTCCGCGTTCAGTTTCGCGGACGGGACGGCCTGATCGAAGATGCGGTCGATGCCCCTGAATGGCTCCCAACCGCCGAACAGTGGGAGGCCATCAAACAGCATTCATTAGATACGCCCGCCGAGTTGATTGTACGAGGCATCAGGCACGATGATCCGGACACGCCCCTCTCGGAAGGGCGTGTGACCTTCGCCACCTCGCCGGATCCCGTCGAAGCCCCGCTGTTTTACCGCGAGGTCAACCTGCCGTTTCTCGAAGCCGTCAAAGACCCGTCGGACATCCGGTGGCGTTTCGGCGACGTGTCCTCGCCCGAGCGGCCGCCCATCCTCTTGACCAATCTGCCCGTGTGCGGCAATTGCCATTCATTTTCCGCCGACGGTACCACGCTCGGTATGGATGTCGACTACGCAAACGACAAGGGGTCCTACGCTCTCGTGACCCTCTCTCAGGATGTGGTGTTCGCGGATGAAGATGTCATCACCTGGAGCGATTTCGACCGCGACAGCGGGGAAATGACGTTTGGCCTGCTCTCACAGGTCTCTCCGTGCGGGCGTTACGCCATCAGCACCGTAAAAGACCGCTCTGTATTTGTGCCCCGTCCGGATCTCTATTTCTCGCAATTGTTTTTCCCGCTCAAAGGAGTCCTCGCCGTATACGATCGGGAGACGCAGGAGTATACCGCGCTTCCGGGCGCCGATGATCCGCAATACGTTCAGAGCAATCCTGAGTGGAGCCCTGACGGCGAATATATCGTCTTCGCAAGAAGCACCGCCTACCCGCTCCGGCGCCTTCGCGACACAGAGCGCGTATTGCTCACCGCCGACGAATGCAAGGAGTTCCTCGAGGAAGGCAAACAATTCAAGTTTGACTTGTACCGCGTGCCGTTTAACGGCGGAAAAGGAGGCGAACCTGTCCCGCTTGAAGGGGCCTCCAATAACGGCATGAGCAATTTCTTCCCCAAATACTCGCCTGACGGGAAATGGATCATCTTCTGCCGGGCCGAAAGCTTCATGCTGCTTCAACCCGACAGCGAACTGTACATCATCCCCGCGGAAGGCGGCGAGGCCCGCCGGCTCCGATGCAATACCGATCGGATGAATTCCTGGCATACCTGGTCTCCCAACGGCAAGTGGCTGGCATTCACGTCCAAGACCAATGGGCCGTATACCCAGCTCTTCCTCACGCATGTGGATGAAAATGGCGAGACCACCCCGCCCGTGGTCCTCGAACATTTTTCGGAGCCGGATCGCGCGGTCAATATCCCCGAATTTGTGAACACGCGCCCCGGCGCCATCCGCAGCATGCGGGAACAGTTCGTGGATGATGTGTCGTTTGAACGGGCCGGCACCGAGTTTCGAAAAGCCAAAGACTACCTGGGCGCCGAGCGCCAGTACCGCCGAGCCCTCGAACTCAATCCAAACAATGCCAATGCTCACCTGAACCTGGGCTTTGTGCTGGACGCGACGGACCGGCCCGAAGAGGCCCTCGAAAGTTATATGGAAGCCTTGCGCCTCAATCCCTCGATGCCGGAAGCGCATTTCAACTACGCCGGCACCATGCTCGCGCTCGGCCGGCTCGATGAGGCCATCCAGGAGTATCGTGAGACCATCCGCCTGGATCCCTATTTTGCGAACGCCTATGCCAACCTCGCCGTGGCTCTGGAAAAGAAAGGCGAACCGGACGAAGCGCTCGCACTGTGCAAGGAAGCCGTGCGCGTCGATCCGGACAGCAGCGAACTCCGCTCCAATCTCGGGCTCACGCTGGCGCGCATGGGCCAACTCGATGAAGCCCTGTCCCATCTGGAGGCAGCCGTCGCAAGAGATCCGGATAGTGTACCCGTCCAGATGAATCTGGGCCTGGTTTTGTCCCAGCAGGGCCGTTTTTCACAGGCAGCGGAACACTATGCGAGCGCGCTTGCACTCGAGCCCGCGAATGCCGAAGTCCATGGGCACATGGGCAACCTCCTGCTCGCGCAGGGGCAGCGCGAAGAAGCCTGCAGCCACCTCCTCGAAGCCCTGAACCTTGGGTTCGATAACGTGGAATTGCGGCGAAACCTCGGATTGGCCATGGCCCAGCTGGGCAAGTCTGAGGACGCCATCACGCATCTTCGGAAAGCGGTTGAACTGGCGCCTGATTATGCCCCGACCCGGGTAAACCTGGGTGCGATGCTGTTGTCACAGGGCCGGGCCGAAGAGGCTGCGGAGCAGCTCGCCGCGGCGCTGCAGCTTGACTCGGATAACCTGAACGCCGCCGTAAATCTGGCGGAGGCTTACGCGCTGGCCGGTAGTTTCGACACGGCCATCCCTCTGCTGGAAAAGGCCCTGGGTTTGGCCCGATCTGGCGAAAATGCAAGCGTGATTCCGGAGATCGAGCGAAGGATCAAGGCATATAAACAGGGCCAGCCAGGCCAGGCCCTGCCGAAGTAAATGCGGGGAGTACATGGCTCTTACTATCAGGGGAGCTGCTGACTCTGTACATGTAGTTGTGCAGACATAGACAGAATCCAAGTCCGTCAAGGAGCAACACACCATTTTCCGGGAGGTTAATTGATGGAATACCTCATGCTACTTTGCACATGCGGCCATAAGACACGCATCCCCGTCTCGTCAATGGGCACGGCAACGGCATGCGCCTCCTGCGGCCAGCGCATCACGGCCACACCGTTAAACACTGTGCCGGTTCCCGCCACAGCACCGCAGACGCCGCCGAATCCGTCCGGCGCCCGCTCATCCGCCAAACGGCTCCCCATGCTGGATCAGCTCCGGGGTTATGCCATATTCGGCATGATCCTCGTCAATTATCTCGGGCATTTTGACTCCATGCCCTGGGCGTTCCGGCATCATAAAACCGGTTTCAGTTATGCCGACACCATCGCGCCGCTGTTCGTCTTCGTCGTCGGCATGGGATTCCGCCTTTCGCTCCTGCGCCGGATTCAGAAAGCCGGTGCCTGGGCCGCGCGATGGCAAACGGCCCGCCGCTACCTCGTCCTCTTCGTCGTGGCGATCGCCTTTTACGGACCGGACGCCCGCATAGACTGGTGGGACGCACTGACTCACATCGCCCTGGCGGGGCTCATTTCCCTGCCGTTTATCGACAAGAACGCCGGTGTCCGGATAGGCGCAGCTGTCGCCTATCTCGCGTTGTTCATGCTGCTCTACATGGGCACCAGCTACGGGCCTTCCTTTATGATGCGCAGCATGAACGGCGGGCCGCTGGGTCCATTGAGCTGGGCCTTTGTACTCCTCTTTGGCACGCTCGCCTATGACCTCCTCTCAGAAGGCGACGTAAAGAAAGCGCTGCTCTGGTCCATCCTCGGAGGCATTGGACTCGTCCTGGCCGGCTGGGTGGCCTGGTATCTGATCCCGAAGGATTGGGCTGGCTACGGCAGCCATTACGGCGCATTCTGGCCGCTTTCAAAACGCTGGTGCATCGCCCCCGCCATGCTTCTATCGACTGGGCTGTGCTTCCTGACCTTTGCCTTTTTTTACTACATCTGCCAGGTTCGCGACTTTCAATTTCCCACACTGACCATACTCGGCCACAACGCGCTGTTCATCTACCTGCTTCAGTATTCACTGATGGAGATTCACGGGGCATACATCCCCGACAGCAGCGGTGTGCTGCCCGCCCTTCTCGGGTTTGCCGGCATGTACGCCTTTTGCTACCTGGCTGCCCGAAAGCTCTACAATGAGGGCATTATCATCAAACTGTAGCCAGTCCCGCGGGACTTCTTCGACCCCTGAGTTCATCAGCGCCACGACAGTGACGCGCTGAAGGTCACTCTGATTTTATTGTGACTTTCATTTGTCATTCTCCCTCCGTGTCCGTATAATTCAGAAAGTTTCTTGAGTTCAATGGCGCGGGATACCCACGGCGCACCGACCCGTCGACATAGATTTCGCGCGGAGGTTCCGGACAATGGAGAGATGTATCGCTAGACACAAAGGATTTACACTCATTGAACTGCTCGTGGTTATCGCAATCATCGGTATCCTCGCGGCAATTCTGCTGCCTGCCCTCGCGCGCGCCCGCGAAGCCGCCCGCCGCGCCGCGTGTGCGAACAACCTCAAACAAATAGGGCTGGCCTTCAAAATGTATGCGAACGAGTCCAAGGGGGAAAAATGGCCTCCGCGGATGATTCGCAACATAAAGGGCGAGCTTTCTGACACGATGATCTTTAATGGCCCGTCCATGTACCCCGAATACATCACTGACCTTACGGTGGTCTGGTGCCCCTCCATGGCGAGCAGCTCTCCCATGGAGCGCTACGACAGGGGCGCCCGCGGTTCCGGCAATAAGGACGGCATCATTCAGCCGGAAGAGCTGGTCAAATCCCCCTTCAATTACACCGGCTGGCTCTACATGGACGCTCTGAACTTCATGGGATTCGACAAGGTAGGCATTCCCGGCAGCGGCGTAGGCGGCCGCTACGAAGGTACCGACTACCTCAATACGCCGCTTGGCGAACTGGGGGCTGCCAATGTGGCCACCAATGGCGCCGCATCCGACGAGGACTATGATTATGCGGCCACCTTTCCCGGCACCCAGGCCGGCGGCGGCAGCGTGCTCTACCGGCTGCGCGAAGGCGTCGAACGCTTCATGGTCACCGACATCAATAATCCCGCGGCGTCCGCAAATTCACAGAGCGTCGTGCCGGTCATGTGGGACCATCTCACCCCGCAGGTGATGGGCTCGACCCACGTGCCGTCTGGTGTCAATGTGCTGTACATGGACGGCCATGTTACGTTCTCAAAATATCCGGGAGACTCGCCCTGGATGATCACGGTTGACGGGCCGCGGATCATGGGCCGCTACGATCGCGAATTCCAATAAACGCCCGCGAAGCCGCGCCGCGTATCCCCTCGCCGAGTGGCAGCGGCCGGGCAAGCCCGGGGATGAGATACCGTGTTCTTTAAAATAATCTTCAGCCAGGCGCGATACCGTTGGGTGTTCACCCTGCTGCTCTTTCTCGCCATGACGGTGCTCGTGACGCTCTACGTGTATCTGCTCAACACCAACCGCTTCACAAACCGCGCCATGCAGCTGGTGATGAAGAACATGGGGCACAACATGTTCATTCTGCCTGAAACGGCCAATCCGCTCGACACCTTCCTGTGCACCGAACATCAACCGCTGTTCGAGGATGAAACCACGCACAAGCTGGCGGAGCATCTCGAGCTGTTTTCACGGTATTACGTGTCCGTGCTTCAACAGCGCTGCGCACTCAACGGCGCTGACCTGCTGCTCACCGGAATCGAGCCCGTCGAACGAACCGACGAGACCAGTGAGAAGGGCAATATGATGCAACCCGTGCCGCCGGGGACCGTGCGGCTGGGTCACGCCGCTGCGAAATCGCTGGGACTTCAGGAAGGCGCGGAGCTGGAACTGTTGGGCAAATCCTTTCGGGTCGAAAAAATCCTGCAGCCGCAGGGAACGGAACGCGATTACCGCATCTATCTCGCCTTGAATGAATGCCAGACGCTCCTGGGCCTCGAAGGACGGATTAATGCCATCTGGGCGTTCCAGTGCCTGCACCACGGCGGCCCGTTGCAGGAAATCGAAGATCTTCACGCAGAAATGCTTGCCAAAGCTCTGCCGGGCTTCAGGCATATTTCCATCATGCCCATCGCGCGAGGGCGCTACCTGGCTCGTGAGACCACGTCCAAAACCCTGTATTACGTGCTGGGCATCGTCCTGGGCGCCACCGTCCTCATCATCGCCATCGCGGGCATGCAGGAAGTCACCGAACGGCGCCGCGAAGTGGGCATCCTGGTGGCTATGGGGGCCGGCCTGCCCTACATTGCAGGCCTGTATCTCGTTAAAATTTCGATGCTGGCTGCTGCCGCGGCAGTTACCGGCTTCCTGATCGGATCGGAACTCGCCGTGCGCATGACGGCCTCGTTTCTTGTCACGCAGACTCGTTCGGTGCGCATTCTGTGGGGAGACCTGCCCTCTGTGACTCTATTGAGCGTCGCGGTTGCGCTTGCGGCCATGCTCTTGCCCATGATCCAGCTGATACGGACTGACCCCAGCAAAACCCTGGTGGAAGAATAACGCTCATGTACGACGTCCAGCATCTCTCAAAGATTTACGGCAAATCCGGACAGCGCGTTCGGGCCCTGGATGAGCTCAATCTGAGAATAGCGCCTTGTGAATTTCTGGTGCTTCACGGCGCGAGCGGGAGCGGCAAGACTACGCTTCTGCTCATCCTGGGCGGTATGTTGACGCCTTCCAGCGGCATTGTCCGGTGTAATGGTGTCGATCTGTACGCCGGTCTGGGCGCCGCCCGCAACCGATTCCGGCGCTCCAAGATCGGGTTCATCTTTCAGCAATTCCATCTGATGCCGTATTTGAGCGCCTACGACAACATCCGCGTACCCATCACGCTGCGGCGCGCGCGTCCTCGCGGCCAAATCCATGCCCTTGCCGAACGGCTCGGCATACTGGACCGCTTATCCCATCGTCCTGGGCAGTTAAGCGTGGGTGAACAACAGCGCGTCGCCATGGCGCGCACCCTCATCTGCGAGCCGGACATCATCCTCGCCGATGAACCCACCGGAAACCTCGATGCCGCGAACCGCAACATCATCGCCGAATGCCTTGCCGAAGAGCATCGGCGAGGCCGGACCATCGTGCTCGCCTCACACGACGAGCGCCTCCTTGAACTGGGGTCCCGGACCCTTGAGCTGAACAACGGACGTATCACGG
>DAOSJS010000203.1:0-7521 GCA_035367355.1 Candidatus Hydrogenedentota bacterium | reverse complement strand
CTCCGCGCCGCTACTGGCCCTCGAAAAGTGCGAGCTGTCGTCTAAAGAACGCGAGGCCATCCTGTGGCGCAATATTGCAAAGTTGATCCCCGAATTAAGTTGATGCAACCCTGATTACAGGCAGATGTTCCACTCCCTGGGAGGAGGCCATGACACATCGAGAACGGGTCCGGGCGATCCTTAATTATGCCCCGTACGACAGGATGCCTCTTGTCCATTTCGGATTCTGGGCAGAAACCCTCGAGAAGTGGGCCGCAGAAGGCCATATCACGAAAGAGGAGGCCGAGTCCTGGGGCGATGGCAATCCCGCCGACAGCGCCATCAGTGCAAAACTCGGCTTTGACTTCAATTATTACTGCTGTTTTGCCCCGCACACCGGCCTCTACCCAGAATTCGAGCGCGAGGTCATCGAGGAACTCCCCGATGGCGGCAAAAAAGTGCGTAACGCCTGGGGGGTGATCGAGCTAGAAAAGCCCGGTGCAACCTCCATCCCCGCCGAGATCGACCACCTCCTCAAGACCCGCCGCGACTGGGAGGAGCATTACAAACACCGCCTGCAGTTCAACCCCGAGCGCATCACCCAGTACCGGGTCCTCGTGAACGGCAACATGGTCCCCTGGACCGAAGGCGGGCTCGAATTCCTCCAGAAAGACGACCGTGATTACCATTTCGGACTCCACTGCGGCAGCCTCTTCGGCGAAATTCGCAACATCCTCGGCGTTGCCGGCTCCAGCTATCTTTTTGCCGAAGATGACGCCCTGTTTACCGAGATCATCGACACCCGGGCCGAGCTTTCCTATCAAACCGTCAAAACCGTCCTCGAAACCGGCGCGAAGTTCGATTACGCGCATTTCTGGGAGGATATCTGCTTCAAAAACGGCCCGTTGATCATTCCCTCCGTTTTTGATGAGAAAGTCGGCCCGCATTACCGGCGCATCACCGAGCTTGTCAACGCCTACGGCATCAACATCGTATCGCTCGACTGCGACGGCTGCATTGACGCCCTTATCCCCACGTGGCTCAATAACGGCGTCAACACCATGTTTCCCATTGAAGTCGGCACCTGGAACGCCAGCATCGCGCCGTGGCGCGAACAATATGGCCGGGAACTGCGCGGCGTCGGCGGCATGAACAAGGTCGTCTTCGCCCATGACCGCGCCGCCATCGACGCCGAGGTCGAACGCCTCAAACCGCTCGTTGAACTGGGCGGCTACATCCCCTGCCCCGACCACCGCCTGGCCCCCGACGCCAAATGGGACAATGTCCGCTATTATTGCGATCGCATGCGCGCGGTTTTCGGATGATTCGGGCACAGGTCTGCCTGTTTCAGAACATCTGGACTATAATGGCGTTTTCAAACGGGGAGAAGTGCGATGAATCCAATCAGCCTGACGGTGTGTGCTGGCTTAGCACTGGTGTTGATTTGCGGACAGGCCGCCGGGCAGGCCGAAAATGCGCCGGCAAGCGCCGGAGGTAGCGCCATGCACGAGTTTCCACGGCGGGCCATTCATCTGGACACCCACACCATGCCGGGTATTTACGACGTGGGTTCGGAGTTCGATGCGGCGGAGTTCGCCCGCACCTTAAGCGAAGCGCATGTGGATTACATCACCGTGTTCGCCAAATGCAACATCGGGTTTGCCTACTACCCGACGACAATCGGACAGGTGTATCCGGGGCTTCAGGTGGACCTGCTCGGCCAGATGGTGGAGGCCTGCCATGCACAGGGCATCCGGGTCGCGGCCTATTTCAACGTGGGGATCGACCACGAACATGCCCGGCTCCACCGCGAATGGTGCAAGGTGGACAAGGAAGGCCGCGTGTACCGTTTCGCGGAAAAAGGCCACTGGTTTCGCGACCTGTGCCTGAACACGGGTTTTCACGACCACATCTTGGGCATGGTGCGCGAAGTGCTCGATCGCTACCCCGTGGACGGCATCTTCCTGGATTGCTACGATCTCTCCCCCTGCTACGGTACCGAGTGCATCGAAGCCATGAAACAGCAGGGAATGAACGTATTTGATGATGCGCAGGTCACGGAATTCTGCTGGCAAACCACCTGCCGGTTCATGGAGGAGGTCGAGGCACTGGCCCGGGCCAAACGGCCGGACATCTACGTTTTGCACAACGGCATCGCATACCGCCGCCAACCCACCCACATCGAGATCGAGGTGCTGCCCACAGGCGGCTGGGGCTATGACTACCTCCCAATGGCCATCCGGTATGCCCGCACGCTCGACAAACCTTATTTCACCATGACCGGCCGATTCCACAAGAGCTGGGGCGACCTGGGCGGCATCCGAACGAAACATTCACTTCTCTTCGACTGCTATTACTCCCTCGCCAACGGCGGCACGTGTTCGGTTGGCGACCATTTCCATCCCCGGGGAAAGCTCAACGGCGCGGTGTACGATCTCATTCAAGACGCTTACACGTCGGTGCGTGCCCTGGAGCCCTGGACGGCTGGGGCGCGCGCGGAAGCTGAAATTGTGGTTCTGGAACCTCACATGGCCGATTTTCCCAGCGCGCGCACGTACTGGGCCAAGCCGGACGGCTTTTCGCTCGACAGCATCAAGGGCGCCGCGCGGCTCCTGTCGGAATTGAAGTGCCAGTTTGATATCAGTGATGGCACCGAAGACCTGTCAAAATACAAGGTTATCGTCCTGGCCGATTCCGTACGTGTAACGGATGACTTGAAACCAAAACTTGAGGCGCATCTCGCCCGGGGAGGCGCCCTCATCAGCTCGGGCTTTGCCGGCCTGACTTCGGACGGCACGGCCTTCGCCCTCAGCGGGGTTGATTTGGTCCCGGAAGGCCCGGAACCGTTCAATCCCACTTTTGTTGAAGCACTCCCGCCGCTTGATGAAGGCTTTCCGGCCATGCCCGTGACTGTGTACCAGCAGGGGCTTGCCATGCAGGCGGGTCCTGCGAGCGAAGTACTCGCCCGCCTGCACAAACCGTACACGAACCTCCGGGCCTGGGACTTCGAGCACGAAAGCCTCTATTGCCCGCCCGACAAGGAAACCGGCCGCCCCGCTGTTGCCCGTTGCGGCAATGTGATCCATTTCAGCTTCCCTCTCTTCCTCGGATACATGCGTGATGCCGTGGTGCCCCACCGCGTCCTGCTTGAAAACGCCCTGCGACAGCTGCTGCCGCAGCCGATGCTCGAAGTGGCCAATTTCCCCTCGTTCGGCCGCGCCACTTTGACCTCCCGCGAGCAGACCCGGCTGGTCCATCTGCACACGTATGTGCCGGAATCCCGTGGAAGCATCGAAATGGTCGAAGAGCCGATCGTGGTGAGCGATGTCGCCGTGGGCCTTCGAAGTGATGGCAGGAATGTGAGTTCAGTGACGCTGGCGCCGGGCGGCGAAACCCTCCCCTTCACACGCGACGGCGACTATGTGCGATTTACCGTGCCCCGTGTGGAGGGATACCAGCTCATCGTGGTCGAATAATTTGCATCGGCGTGTTGTCGCCATGCCCAACCCGCACGTTCGCCTTCCGGTTGGAGGGGCGGCCCCCTGTGGCCGCCCATCCGGATAGCCCATGCGGTGGCCCTGAAGAAGAGCAGGCACAGGGGCCTGCGCTACGCAAAATAAGAACGCAGGCAAGATGCCTGCGCTACGCAAAATAAGAACGCAGGCAAGATGCCTGCGCTACGCGTTGCGAAAACCAGGACGATCTATGGCAGTTCGCTTCAATTTTCCAGCAACATTGCCCCAAATGCGCCCATTCCACCTCGGCCCATCCACACACTCAAATAAAACAACAACTTACGCAAATCAAACAAATACTTCGGTGAAAGCCCTGCCGTGCAAGCCTCTTGGAATCCTGAGATTTTTCGGGTACACTAAGTTAAAGTCTTACAGACAGATGCACGGTTCGTATGGGGACACTGAACTGAGGTGGAAGTCTTATGAACAAAGTGATGTGGGTACCGTTGGCACTGTTCTTGAGCGTGGCGCTGGCAGGCACAGCGTGGGCCGCGGGTGCTGCCCCGAAAGATCCGAACCAGGACTGGGAGAAATATCCCGAGCCCGCATTGCAGGTCTACAAGACCACGGGGCGAGGCATCCATGCCCTCGTCTATCAGTCCCTCCGTTCCCTGAAGGAGGGCAACGAACGCCTGCCCATCCTCGGCAGCGTCCTGGTGTTTGAAGGCGTCGGAACCGGCCTGGTGGAGCTGGGCACGAGCATGTACACGGGTATGGCAGGTTCGAAGCCGCACCATCCATACAATCAGCTGAGCCGGCCCAACCGGGTCCTCAATGCGGACCCGGTCCTCCGCAACACCCGGCAGGTAGGCGGCACGGCCGCTCTGACCGCGGGTGCGGGCCTCCCCGTTGTGCTGGGACTCTATGCCGGTCAGGAAGTTGTGGACGAATTCCCCCGCGAAGCGGACAAAGTCGAAGAACTCGAGAATATCCGCCGGCCCGTTGAGAAAAAACGGATGACCATGCCCGACGCTCAACGGCGGTATGTGCCTCAGCGTGTCAGCTACGGGCGCCAGATTGAGCGAGGCCGGGGAAATCTGCTGAAGCAGCTGCGATACGAAAGATAACCGTGGGCTGCAGTCGGCGGCGTTCAGTGTTCTGGAGAAAACCGTTCCAGCGGTGAGGGCCGTCTCGCGAGGTTCGTTGGCTATTCGTGGTGTCACTTATTCATAAGCATTTCTGGCTGGTTCTGCTGTTCGCGGCTCTCTTTGCGGCCTTTTTCGAACTGGGCCGCATGGACGTGTACACCGACAACGAAGGGCAGCGGGCCACGCCGCCGGCCGAGATGCTGCGAACCGGCGATTACCTCGTCCCCACCATCAACGGCACGACTTATCTCGCCAAGCCTCCCCTCCTGTATTGGGCAATTGCGGCGGTCTACCGGATGACAGGGAGAATCTCCGCGTTGACGGCGCGTATCCCCACCGCTGCCTGCGCGGTCGGAATGGTTTTGGCGGTGTACCTGGTTTTTCGAAAGCGGCTGGGCGAACTGGCTGCCCGGTTCGCCGCCCTGGCGCTGCTGGCGTCGCCCTATTTTCTCGAGCGCTCCCGCTGGGCGGAGCTTGATGTGCCCTTGACCCTGGCTACCTTCCTGGCCCTTGCTGCCTGCTGGCGTGCTTTCGAGGAAGACAGTCTCGCCGGGCAGACGAGGTTCACGCTGCTCGGCGGCCTGGCCATGGGTGCGGCAATCATGCTGAAAGGGCCGGTCCCCGCACTCTTCCTGGGCGCCGCATGGGCGGCATACCTGCTCACCCACGGCGAAACCCGTGGCCGGGAGTTCGCAGGACTGGCTGTCGTCATCGTAGCCGCCCTGACCCTCGAATACCTTCTTAAATTCACCGGAATCCTCGCCTTTCCGCTCGCACTGATGTCCACGATCGTATGCGGTGCGATTTGGGCCTGGAAGGCTGCGCCTCAGCTCCGTCTGAAGGTCAGTATAATCTCCGGCACCGTGTTTCTCGTGGGCGCGTTGTTGGCCCTTCCCTGGGCTCTGGCGGTTCTGTACGACCAGGGCTGGGACAATATTCGCAGCTTATTGCACTCGGAGGTCATTACGAGGACCCATTCCGCCACCGAGATTAACAGCGGCTCCCCGGTCTACTATCTCGTGGCCCTCCCACTGCTGCTCGCTCCGTGGTCGTTTCTTATCCCCTTACATTTCAGCCGGACAGAGAGGCATGAAGGTGGAATCAACTACCGTTTTTGCACGGCTGCCGCCTGGATAAGCATTTTGCTCTTTTCGCTGATCGCAGGTAAGGAATACGAGTACATTCTTCCGGCTTTCCCATTTTTGATGGGCGCTACTGGCGTCACGCTTGAGCGATTTTATCGCGGCAGCCTTACGGGTTGGGTCAAACGATGGGCCGCTCTATGGGCACGGGCTGCGGTCATCATCTTGGCGCTTTTCGCTATAGCCATGATGATTTACGCTGTGAGCACGGACCATCCGGCCATCTTTGTTGTGGAAGCCGTGGGGCTGAGCGCCTTGGCCGCCGCTGCTGGCGTATGGGGACTGCGGCGGCGCACGTTTCGGCTTCACTGTGTTGTGTTCCAGGCGTTGGCCGTGCTGGTCGTGGGGCTCCTCGCCTCCCGCTCGTTTTTTTACACCGGCGCGAACTCCCCCCGGGAGATTGCCGAAACCACTGGCAGGCTCCTTCAGTCCGGCTACCGTGTGGAAGCGGGATGGTTCCGCCATCCCTGGACCCCCGCGTTTGCATTCTATGCCGCGACCCCCGTGCCGATGCAGATGAACTTTGATTTCGTGAAGCAACGGCTTGCCGAAACAACTCCCTACTTTTTGCTGATTCGAAAGAAAGACCTGGAAAACGGCCCGATTATGCTTGATCCCTCAACGTATCGGGTGCTCATGGGCCCGTACACCAGCAAAGAATACCTTCTGATCGGGAACACCGGCCTCCCTCCCAGCGTGGCACCGCCGGAGCCCGCGAATTTATCCACTAATTCACTTAGATAGGCGTTGGGCTTGAATAGTACTTCATCTTTTCTGCCAGGTACTGTATAATAAACCTCGAGTGAGTGGGCCGGGCGGCCGCGGTGTTGCCGGAAGGCGGCATCGAGGAAAGTCCGAGCTCCACAGGGCAGGGTGCTTCGTAACGCGAAGGCGGGGTGACCCGACGGAAAGTGGCACAGAAAACACACAGCCTACGTCTGCCATGCGCGGACCGGCAATGGTGAAAAGGTGCGGTAAGAGCGCACCAGCGGCTTGGCGACAGGCCGGCTTGCTAAACCCCACCTGGAGCAATTCCAAATAGGGGGGCTATGGAGTGGCCCGCTCCGCCCCCGGGTTGGAAGCTTGAGGCCTGCGGCGACGCAGGTCCCAGATGAATGGCCGCACAGGGATGGTTCACCATCCCGGACAGAACTCGGCTTACAGGCCCACTCACTATCGCGGGGCGCCGGAGACTGCACATAGGAGACCGGGATACCATAGTTCATATACGAGTACGAACCGGGAAAGCTCCGGGAGGGGCAGGATATGAACGAAATCCCAGGGATGCCGCAAGCCCGGGCCCGCCGGGCGCCGCCCTCCTCTGCTGCCCGGGAGGGGCAGTACCTCGTGTTCAGGTTGGGCCCGGTCGACTGTGGTATTGAAATCCAGCAAGTCCGCGATATCGTCGGCATGCTTCCTGCCGCGCCCCGGCCGGGAGTCCCCAGTTTCGTTAAGGGGTACATCACACTTCGCGAGAAGGTCATGCCGCTAATCGACCTGCGCGCCCGTTTCGCCCTCCCGGCCCAGGAAGAAACGGAGAATTCGTGCATCATTGTGGTTGAAGCCCAAGGCAAAGAACCCATTTCCACCCTGGGCCTCATGGCCGATGAAGTTCGTGAGGTTCTACAGATTCCGAAGGAGCAAATGCTGCCACCCGTCGCCTGGGGCGCTCCCATTCCAACTGAGTTCATTTACGCCATGGCGCATGTTGGCAACACCCCGCTGGTCCTGCTGGATATCGTGCGCGTGCTCGAACCCGCCTGCGGGGACGGGGCCTTTGCCGCCCGCCTGCCCCCC
>DAOSJS010000202.1:0-7527 GCA_035367355.1 Candidatus Hydrogenedentota bacterium | reverse complement strand
GAGGCAACCGCAAAAATATCGTCATCGAGTGCATTCATCTTGGTGTGGAATTCAGCGCACAAAATGCCGTCGCCAAGGTCGATGAGGCTGCACGCCGCATTTTCCTGGACGATCCTGTGGCCGCGTTTCAGGTCAAGCAGAAAAAGCGCGTTGGGGTTTTGTTCGACTTCCTTGTATCCCTTTGACGCAAGATCAAAGTAGAGTTTCCGGCCGTTCTCGTAGCGGTAGAATGAGGTGCCGCCGGCGTCGCGCAACGCTTGTGCAAGAGCGGGCACCGCAAGCCCATCCGCGGCCATGCGGTCACACACGTACTCGAACCCGAGCGCATCCCACGTCTCAAATATGCCGATGTTCCAGGCAAAACCCCATTTCACCGCGTGGTCGATGCTCACAATATCGTCGGCAATCTCGGGGATGCGGTTCGCGGCATAAATGGCGGTGTGTGCGAAAAGCTTCCACACGAATTTCGAGCCGGCATCCTCGCCGGTGTGCATGATCCGGACCTTTTCTTCCAGGTTGTCCGTGGCACGGGCCGCGCCGATGCAGTCGAAGCGGGTCTTGCGCGGAGGCTCATATTCGAGCGTATTTACGTTGAGAGAGAGAATCACGCGCTTGCCTTTTTCGTCGCGCTCGTCCGTCTTTTTGTAGAACCCCGCGCCGGTCTTTTCGCCAAGCCGGTTCTCGTCGACCAGCTTCTGCAGCCACGGCGCCGGCTGGAACAGCTCGCGCTGCTCGTCGTCGGGGCAACCGCGGTACACATTGCCGATCACATGCACGTAGGTGTCGAGACCCACGAGATCGCAGGTCCGGAACGTGGCGGAAGAGGCGTGGCCAATTATCGGGCCGGTCAGGCTGTCCACATCATCGACGGAAAGACCGTCTTTGTGGAATTCGCGCATGATGTATTGACAGGCATACGTCAAAATGCGGTTGGCCACGAAATTTGGCGTGTCTTTGGCTACCACGACGCCTTTGCCCAGCACATTCTCCGCGAACTGTTTCAGCGAGCCGACCACCCCGGGCAACGTGTCCGGTCCCGGGATGAGCTCAAGCAGGGGAAGGTATCGGGGCGGATTGAAGAAGTGGGCGCCCAGAAAGTGCCGGCGCATGTCGTCATCCATCTCGTCTACCATGGATTGGATGAGGATGCCGCTGGTGTTCGTGCTGATGATGGAACCCGGCCGGCGGTGTTTCGCCGCCTCCCCCAGCACCTTCTTCTTGACGGACAGATCCTCTTTGACGACCTCGATCACCCAGTCAGCTTCGGAAATCCGGGGGAAATCATCCTCAAAATTCCCGATTTCAATGAGATCTGCATTGCCGGGCAAGTACAAGGGGGCCGGTTTGGCTTTCAGCAGCGCTGCCTTGCTCGCCGCCGCAAACGCATTGCGCTTTGCGGGATCCCGTCTGTCGTCCGCGCTGAGACCGGGAGGGATGATGTCGAGCATCAGGGAGGGAATACCACAATTGGCGAGATGTGCAGCGATCGCGCCTCCCATCACCCCCGAGCCGAGCACGGCCGCACGCGTGATGTTGTCCATAGAGCTTTCTCCTTCCACCTTACGAACCGAACTGCGTCAACGTGTTCTGACATCCGGGC
Organism: Candidatus Hydrogenedentota bacterium; assembly: GCA_035367355.1. Lineage (GTDB taxonomy): Bacteria > Hydrogenedentota > Hydrogenedentia > Hydrogenedentales > SLHB01 > UBA2224. The sequence continues at coordinate 5,927 of DAOSJS010000202.1, read as the reverse complement.
CCGCCGTGCCGGCTTCGCAAAAAAATGCCCGCCGGCCAGCCCATGGTAACCGTTGGAACATCCGGCCTGCAACGTGTTGAGATCGCACCATTTGTATCTGCTTCAGCCCCAAGACCCATGTATCGTACATTAGAACGCGTGAGGGGTCAAGCGAAACTGCGAAAACAAAGCAAGACGTGCGTTTTGTCAACTCACATGCTATACTAATGATAGACGTGGTACACTCTTACTGTGTTGGCCGCCCGATGGGGAGTGTGCAGGGCGGGCCAAAGGCGCTGCATCTTTTCGTCTGTGTGGGGAGCCCAGGGAACGGTAGTGGAGTGCTGTATCAGCGACACGTCAGGAGGGAGATTTATGAGCCTCGCCAAAAAGCCGCACCTCGTTTTCACCATCGTCCTGGTCATCACCGTCGGGACCGGATGCTGTTCTTTTACGCCGAAGACCACGGCTCCGCACACGAAGGTGAAAACTCATGAGTTCCACGGGATCGAATTTGTGTGGATCCCGCCTGGAACCTTTGAGATGGGCAGCCCGGACGCCGAGCCCGGCCGGGGAGCCGACGAAGGCCCGGTTCATGCGGTGACAATCGACAAAGGTTTCTGGATCAGCCGCCGCGAAATCAGCCAGAAAGAGTACGCGCTCGTCATGAACGAGAAACCCTCGGCAGTCCAGCGCGAGGAGATGCCGGTCACCAACGTGAGCTGGCTCGACGCCATGGCTTTCTGCGCGAAACTCTCCGCCGACAGTGGAGCGGCCTACAGTCTGCCCACCGAGGCCCAGTGGGAATATGCCGCGCGGGCCGGCGGAACCGGGGCATATCATTTCGGAAATGACCCGATCTTGCTGGATATCTACGACTGGTATGCCGTGAACGCGCCGAACAAAGAAGTCCAATATGGCGGACAGCGGGCCCCGAACCGGTGGGGGGTCTACGACGTCCACGGCAACCTCAGCGAATGGTGTTATGACGTGTACCGGGAAGATGCGTACACGCAGTGCTGCGCCACTGCGTGCGGAGCCCAGGCCGAAGGCGTAGCCCGCGTTGTGCGCGGTGGCTCCGTGAAATCCAAGGCGGACGAATGCCGCGTCGCCGCGCGAGCCCAGGCCGCACCCGAAGCGAAAAGCCCGACCCTGGGATTCCGCATCGTTCGCGACAAGCTGCCCACGTGGCCCAAATATTATCGCGCCGCCGGGGCAAAAAATTAGCCGCGAATCACCGTCATTGCTATTGAACGCGCCTCCCGCGCTGCTCGCGTGGGAGGCGCATGCCTTTTCATCAGCGATGCGCCCACTCAATAGCCTGCCCACGGGGTCTCACACGTCCAATATTATATGCCCCGCTGCCCGGCTCCGCGCTGTGCTCAGGATACAGCGTCTTGCGTGCGCGGTGGATGTGAGCGCTCCCGCCAGAGGACATAAAGCCCCAGCGCCCAGAGCGCGTAAACGGTCAGGAGCGGATAGTAGTTGGTGCAGGTCTCGACGAGGAATTTGAAGCCGGGGGGGCGGCCCGTAATCGGTGACGGCGCCATCAGGGCAATGAGCAGGAGAGACGCGTGAGCGTAGCGCATCCGGCGGACGATGTAGTACGCCGGCAGCAGGCCGACCGTATATTCGCCGACCATGAGCCGGGGCGTCAGCATCAGGTAGACCAGGCAGGCAAATACGACATGCACCAGCCTGCATTCCCGGGGGTCCGCACATGGATCAGCTCGCAGGACCTTCCACGTAATCCCGCAGATCGCCAGCGCAAGCGCAGCAAACGCGAACACGGGCAGTGCGTTCAGGCTGGAGACTGAAAGCTTTTCGCTCAGGTTTGTGAAGAGGGTTTTGATCAGAGGCCAGGTGGCCGGTGCGCCGTCAAAATTCTCCACTGGCCCGGCTTCGACGGGGACCAGCCCCTGAATCTCGCCGATGTTCTCTAAAAACTCGGGCATCAACTGGGGATACAGCAGATACGAGGCGCCGTGAAGGAGGACAAAGGCCGCGCCTCCCACTGCGCACCATCCCCACTTCTTCCGGCCCTCTACGAACAGCAGGAGGACAAGAAAAAACCCCGGCGTATATTTGAAGAGCGAGGCGCCCACCGTAAGCGCTATGAACCACCCCGGCCGCCCGCGAAGATACGCATACAGGCCGAGCCACAGCACCGTCTGGGCCAGAAAAGAAATGTTACCCGAGTGAATATCCCAGTAAATCGCGTAATTGAACCCGATCAGGCACACAAGCAGGAACACGTTGTCGATGCCGCTCCCCAGAAATTTGCGCTGCCACAGCCAGAGGCACAGCCCAAGCGCCACGCATTTCAGCGCCAGAAAGCACCGGTATGAGGTCTCAAAACTGCCCAGCGCAAACGGACGCAACAGATTCAGCGTCAACGGCGGATAGGCGTACGGAAGCACGAATTCACCGCCGGCCAGCTCCCGCGTGACCTCGGAATCATAGGGGTTCAGCCCCCGGCTGAAGGCAAGCGCTGCATAGTAATACGGCTGAAAATTGACCTGAAATCGATCCGTCTGAACTGCGATCTTGACCACAACAGCAAGCGCATACACGGCAAGAAGAGCCGTCGCCGCCCGCGCAACCCGTCGCCGTCCCAGCCCCTGTTGTTCGCTCAAAAATTGCGCCTCTTCCATGTCTGCCGATGCTCGCAGGGTTCGCCGTCAGCCGCACGGCGCGCCTCAAACCTCTCAGAAGGTCATGCCGTCTTTCGTTCAACAAAGGCCAGGATCCGCGCCACCGAATCCAGATTGTCCAGATTAACCTCCGTCGGGCGGAAGGTGATTCCCGCTTCCGATTCCACGTACGAGATCAGCGACACCATGCAGAAGGAGTCCAGAAGTCCGTCGGAAAACAGCAGGGTGTCGTCATCCAATTCTCCATCGTCCAGGCCAAACGTGGAGCAAATATAGTTTATAAGAGCGTTTCGGGCAAGCGCCATTCGTCTTTCCTTCCACGATGTTCTCTCCGGGCCGCCATCGGAGACCTTCTCCGCCGCGACGCCCCGGAGCTTCATTACTGCTCATTGCGCTGGCACGCCTCGATGACAGCGCGCCGGTCAACCTTTCCAGTGCCCGCGATGGGCATCGCGCCCTCCCATACATGGAACTTCTGAGGAACCATGAACGTGGGCATGTGCTGGCGGCAATACTGCATCAGCCCGGCCAAATCCACGTCGCGGCCCTCCGCAGAGACAGCGACGTGCACTACCTGGCCCAGTGAATCGTCCTCCACTCCAAAGGCCACGGCATGGTGTGCCAGGCCGCTGCGCTGCACAATGTCCTCCACCTCGGTCGGGCTCACACGGTAGCCACTGCACTTGATGACGGAATCCGCGCGTTCGACGAACCACAGGAACCCCTCGTCGTCCATGCGCACGATATCGCCGCTGTAATGGACAATCTCGTCGCCGATCAGCGGCCGAAGCGCCTCGCAGGTCCGGAAGCTCCTGGCCGTGGTTTCCGGATCGCCCCAGTAGCCTTTGGTGACCAGTGTTCCGCGGTGAATCAGTTCCCCCTGTTCGCCGGGACCGCATATCCCCTTTGCGGGATCGACGATGAAGACATCCACGTTGCGGCAAGGCCGCCCCAGCGAGCCCATCTTGTCCTGGTAGCGTTCCGGGGGCAGCACCGTCGAGCGAAACGCCTCCGTAAGCCCATAGGTCAGATAAATGTCCACCCCCGGCAAAACCCGGGGCAGAGCCTCGAGCGTTGGCAGCGGAATCTTGCCGCCGGAACTGGTGATGTATCGCAATGACGGCATCGCGACCGGTTCCTGCTGAAGATAGGCCACGATCTCTATCCAGCTGACGGGAAACGCGGCCAGGCCGGTCACCCGGTTCGCGTTAATGGACGCCACAATCTCTGACGGAATCGCCACGGGCTGCAGGACCAGCGTGCCGCCCCGGAGAAACATGGTTGTAACCTGAAGCAGGCCCCACGGCGCGCTCAGCGACACCAGCCCGAGGATGCGGTCCTCAGCACTGTTGTGCAGGTAGTCCGCTACGCGGTGGGTTCCATCAATCAGGTTCAGGTGGGTTGTCATAACCCCTTTGGGCATGCCCGTCGAACCGGAGGTGTAGTGAAGCGAAGCCAGGTCGGCGTCCACCGGACGGCTCGCGGGCGCCGTACCGCACTGCGGAAGCTGATCCCAGCCGGTTGCATTTGTAATGCCATCGGGCCGGCCCAGTACGACTACCTCCTGCACCGCCCGCAGCGCGCCAGCCTTTTCCGCCAGCATCGCCCGCCGGCGGTCGGTAAACAGCAGTCTCACCTGGCAGTCGTGAAGGATGTGCTCCAGTTGAGGCACGCTGCGCTGGTAACTCACGTTAACGATGATGGCGCCGATGCGCACCACGGCAAATGTCACGATGATTTCTTCGATGCTCTTGTGCAGGTGCACGGCCACGCGATCCCCGCGCCGGATCCCCCGCTCATGCATCCAGGCCGCCAGGGCTTCCGCACGGTTCGCCAGCTCGCCATAACTGACCTGCGTGCCGCCGAGCACCAGCGCGGTCTGGCCGGCACGGTCGCAGAGGTTCTTCTCGAGCAGATCGTAGAGGGTATAGATCGGCATGACCTGTCAATCTCCGCCGGTACGGGTACGCCTTTCGCGCCCGGCCCCGGAACGTCTCAGTTCATCCCCCTTCATGCAGGGAGATGCAAAAAGACGAGCCGCGCCAGTATTCGAAGCGCTTCATACACAGGAAACTGGTATTCAATGATCAGAAACGCCGTGCTGGGTACGACAAACATCATTGTAATCGGGATACTGGCATAACGCCACGGAGCGCGCTCCATGAAACGCCACCGTTTCGCCCGCTTGATCCGGGTCCACGTCAGGTAGGCGGCCACGCCGGCCGCCTGATACAAACCCCATCCCACGCGCGTGAGCGAGCCCGAATGCCAAAGCCCCATCACGAGAAATGAGGCAACCGTCGCGAGGTACGGGTTGCGCGTCAGACCGATAACCGGCATGTACACATACGTTTGACACCAGCCCGACAGCGTCATGTGCCACCGTTTCCAGAAATTGCTGATGTTCGGGGCGATAATGGGGAAATTGAAGTTCTCCATGATCCGGATGCCGTAGAGGCGGCTGATCCCGATGGCAATGTCGGAATACGCGCTGAAATCCATGTAATAGATGAGAAACATCACCGCGAGGTAGATCCAGATTTTCCAGGTCGGCAACACGTCCAGCCGCGCCAGGAACAAGGCCGGCGACACGTCCCGGAGCAGCGGCCGGAGCACCATTTCGGCGATCACAAGTTTTTTCACCAGGCCGTGAATGATGCGCGTGAGGCCTTCCACCGTGGATTGCAGCTGCCAGGTGGTTTCGCGGTTCTCGATGAAATGGTCGAAACGCTCGATGGGGCCCGCCGTAAACGTCGGGAAAAGGAAGGTATAACAGAAGAAATCCGGCAGGGACCGGTGCTCAATGTTGCCCCGGGCCGTTTCGATCGCATAGTGAATGAATTTGAACGTGAAATAGCTGATCCCCAGCGGAATGATCAGTTGTTTTTCCGTGGGACCCGGCAAAAACGCCTGTACAAGAGGCGGAATGTATTTGAAATACGCCAGGTATCCGAGGATCGACAAGATCAGAATCGACAGCAGCCGGTGCTTCGCCCCATCTCCGCCCGCGGCCCGCGGCGCCAGATAGTAGAAGGCCGTCGTCCAGCCCACCAGGGCCAGCACGCTGAACGGCGCCAGCGTCGCCAGGTAGCCCATCGACGCCAGCGCCAGGAAGCCCGTGCGAAAGCGCTGCGGTAACAGCCAGAACATGACGGCCGATGCCAGAACGGCCAGCCAGAAGGCGCCGGATTGAATCATCGCTTAAAACGCCTGATACCGGAAGATTCGCGCACCCGACTCCAAGCCCACGAGTCGCGCGACGGCAAGAAACAACAGCGTGCCTAGTACCAGGGC
>DAOSJS010000201.1:0-7573 GCA_035367355.1 Candidatus Hydrogenedentota bacterium | reverse complement strand
CCAGGCCGTCGGTCAGCGCCTGGTAGTGCGTGCCTTCGACCTGCACGGCCACACCCGGCAGGGCTTCTCCCTTGATATTGGCGACCGTGCCCGAGATGAGGCTCCGGTTGCAGCCGGCCAGGAACGCGAGGCAGACCCCCGCCATCAGGATCCGTTTCATGGTACCTCCGAAATACCGGTTACAGGCCGTATCATTATAGAAGAAGATACCCTCAGGGCTCCACGGGTTTCCCGGCGGGACAGGGCGCACTCATTCAACCCGGCGCATATACTGCGCGCTCATCCGGGCGCTTTCGAGCGAATCGGCGGAACAGGTGTCCTGCTCGACAATGAACCACTTCGTGCCCGCGGCCTTGCCGGCCTCGAAGACGGGCGGCCAGTCGATGATTCCGTTTCCGACTTCAGCGAAGGTGTGGGGTGTGCCTGGGGTCATGTCCTTGATGTGCAGGAGGGGGCAGCGTCTAGCGTACTGGCTGATCACCGCCACGGGGTCGAGTCCGGCGTCTTTGACCCAGTAGGTGTCAATCTGAGCCTGCAGGTTTGCCGGATCGGCCCCGGTCATCATGAGATCGTAGGCGTATTCGCCATCAAGTTTGATGAACTCGTGCGCGTGGTTGTGGTAACAGAGCTGGATGCCGGCCTGGCGGAGTTCCGTGCCCGCCGCATCGAGGGCTTTTCCCGCGTTGAGCCAGTCCTCCCGCGTGCCGCCGTCCTGGAAGAAGGTGCCGGTGGCCACATACGACACGCCGAGAGCGGTGGCAAGCTCAATGACCGCGCCGGGGCGCTCGATGGCGTCCTCGTAGCCGACATGGGCCGAGATGGGGGTCAGACCGGCGGATTGAATCAGGTCCCGGGCTTCGGCAGGCGTATATCCCCCGAAACCGGCCGTTTCGACAAAATCGTAGCCCGCGGCCTTCACGTTTTTGAGAGTCTGGAGAAAATCCTTCTCGAGATGGTCGCGAACCGTATACAACTGCAGCGCAAACGGAATCGCCATGGCGTCAGTCCTTTCCCGGGTCTGCCAGTCCCGGATGCTCTTCTTTTTCGTTCGAATGGCGAAAAAACACGCTGAGCCCATTGATGCGGAGGCTCGCCCTGCGAGAATGCGCTTGCCGGCAGGGCGCTCAGCCGAGAATGCGTTTTTTCAGGAACTCGTAGCTGATCCTGCAGCACTCGAACACGTCGATGTCGCAACTGTCCTGCTCGTAGACGTACCATTCGACGCCCGCCGCCCGGGCTGCGGATATGGTGGCGTCCCAATCGAGTACACCCTGTCCCAGAGGCATGAAGTGGGGGCTTTTCTGGCCTTCCAGCCGCGTCAGGTCTTTGCAGTGGATAACCGGGCAGCGGCCCGAATATTTGCGGAGATACGCGGCGGGGTTCGCGCCACCCGCATAGACCCAGGCGAGGTCCAGTTCCGCATAGAGATTTTTCGGATCGGTCTCTTCGTACAGGATGTCGAGTTTGCAGCGGGGGTCGCCCTCGAACTTCTCGAATTCAAACGCATGGTTGTGATAGGAAAGACGCATCCCAACGTCGCGCAGCCTGGCGCCGAGAGCGTCCAGGCGTTTGCAGCCGTTGAGCCAGGCCTCCAGCGTGTCCTTGCAGTCGGCCATCATGCCGCCAGGCGCGATGTCGGTGGCGCCGACGGTTTTCCAGAACACAACCTGACCCTCGAAATCCTTCTCGAAGGCGGTCGCGTCGATGTGGCCGGCCACGGCCTGAAGACCCGCCTCGTCAAGAGCGGCGCGGGCTTCTTCGGCGGGCATGGCTGGCATGCCGCTCCATTGCACATATTCCCAGCCGATGTCACGCAGGCGTTTGAGGGTACCCGTGAGGTCCTTTTTGGCAGGTTCGCGCACGGTGTACAAAATGATCGCGATGTTGGGCTTTTTCATGTCGGGACTCCTGAATCATCTGCGGAATAACCGCATTGTCCATGGCGCGCGGGGAGGATGTCAAACAAGCAAATTGCGCCATCCAAAATCTTATGGGGAAGGATGCCGTCTCGTCATTTGCGATCGTACCGAACCGGGAACGCTGGACGTTGTCAGGCGAGTGAATTTGCCGCGCAGGTCAGCCGCCACCGCGTAGCGCAGGCATCTTGCCTGCGTTACGCGCTGGATAGCCAGGATGGGTCTAGAGAATCCGCTTCAATCCCTCAAAAACCTTACCCAAAACTCACCCGTTCCACCTCGGTGAATCTACACACCTAAATAAGACAACAGCTTAGGCAAATCAAACAAAGTCTTGGGGAGCGTCCTGGCAGACCGTCCTGGCAGCATTTCGTCCTTGCACTGAAATGCGCTATGCTGAAGCATGGCCTAAATCAGCGAAAGGATTCTGCGATGAGCGCCACTTCTGTTCCGAAGCCCCTCGGCATCCGTGTGCTGCGCGACGATTCCGTGATTGCATTCGCCGCGGAGGAACTGTCGCGATACCTTGCGTCGATGACCGGCCTTGACGCCGCCGTGGACAACGCCGCCACGGAGGGCTTTTCGTTGGGCCTCCTCGCGGATTTCCCCGGCGTTCCGGCGCCTGCTGTGCCGAATCCCGAGCTGGACGACGCGCTCCACATCGACACGGCGGGCGCGTCGGGGGTCATTGCCGGTATCAATCCCCGCAGCGTGCTCCTGGCCGTCTACCGTTATCTGACGGAGCTGGGCTGCCGGTGGGTGCGCCCGGGCGAAGATGGGGCATATGTGCCGCAGCTGGAACGCCTGCCGGACGTTCGAATCTCTGAAACGCCGTCTTACCGCCACCGCGGGGTGTGCATTGAAGGGGCGGTGAGCTACGAACACGTGCGGGATATGGTGGATTGGCTCCCGAAACTGGGATTTAACGCGTACTTCATCCAGTTTCGCGAGGCGCACACATTTTTCGACCGCTGGTACCGGCACACGGGCAATCCAAACGAAGCGGGAGAAGCCCTGTCGATCGAAAAGGCGCGCGAATACACGGAGATGCTGGAGACGGAGATCAAACGCCGCGGGCTGCTCTATCACAAAGTCGGCCACGGATGGACCTGTGAACCGTTCGGGATAGCCGGCCTGGGCTGGGAAGAGGAGAGGCGCAGCGCCCCGCCTGAGGTGGCAAAATACCTGGCCGAAGTGCGCGGTAAACGGGATTTCTGGAAAGGGGTGGCGCTCAATACCAACCTCTGTTATTCAAACCCCGAGGTACGCCGCATCATCGTGGACGCCGTGGTCGCATATGCGCGCGAACATCCGGCTATCGACTACATTCACTTCTGGCTGGGCGACGGTACCAATAACAACTGCGAATGCGCGCAATGCGTGCGGGCCCGGCCGTCCGATTTCTATGTCATGATGTTGAACGAGCTGGATCAGCGCCTGACGAAGGCGGGCCTGGCCACGCGCATTGTGTTTCTCATCTATGTAGACCTGTTGTGGCCGCCGCTGGAACAGAGGATCAAGAATTCGGACCGGTTCGTGCTGATGTTTGCGCCCATTGTGCGCACTTACAGCGAGACCTTCGAAGCCAGCGGTCCGCTGCCGGAGCTTCCTCCCTTTGAACGCAACAGACTGGTATTTCCCAAGAGTGTCGAGGCCAACGTGGCTTTTTTGAAAGCCTGGCAGGCGTTCTTCGATGGCGACAGCTTTGATTTTGATTACCACCTCATGTGGGATCACTCGAACGATCCCGGACACATGCAGATCGCACGCACCATTTCCGCCGACATGAAGGGCCTCGCCAAAATCGGATTGAACGGCTACGTGAGCTGCCAGATCCAGCGCATCTTTTTGCCCACCGGCCTCGCGATGACGGTTATGGGGCGGATGTTGTGGGACGCGAAGGCTGATTTCGACGCAGTGGCGGACGACCATTTCCGAAGCGCCTTCGGGGCCGATGGTCCCGCATGCCGCGACTATCTAGAACGGTTGTCTGAGCTTTTCGACCCGGTGTATATCCGCGGGGAGAAGGAGTGGCTGAACGCCGAGCAGGCGCAGCGTTTCGCCCGGGCCCCGGATGTGATTCAGGGGTTTATGCTCACGATCGCGGCAAACCTCCGGTCGGGCGATTCATGCCACCGGGCATCCTGGCGTTACCTGAAACACCACGCAGAACTGGTGCTGGGACTGGCCCGGGCGTTTCACGCCAAGGCGCTGGGAATGGACGAAGCCGCCCGGAAAGCCTGGGAAACGACAAAAAAACTCGCGTGGGACAAAGAACCTGACCTGCATCCGGTCCTAGACACGTGGCTGTTCGCCATGACCGCGCTCGAGGCGAAGTTTGTTCCCGGCAAAGGCGACGGCGCGCCGGGATAAATTCCGCTTGCCCCCGTGTTTCTCCCGGGTAGAACCCGGCTCGGTGGGCATCGGCCTTCCTGGCGGCCCGTGCGGGACCAAATGCCGGGCGCTGATTGTTTACGAAGGAGCCGTGATACGCATGAAATGGGCCGCACTGGCCGCGCTTGTAGTGATAGTACTCTCGCTCCATCTCGCTGGGCAGGCGGAGGTGGAGACGGCACACCGGCGCGTGACAGGCGATACAACACCACTCAGAGGAGTCGAAGGCATGGAGACGGCGACCTTTGCTGCGGGCTGCTTCTGGCACGTTGAGGAGGCCTTCCGCCTCGTTGAGGGGGTGAAGGCCACTTCAGTGGGCTATACCGGCGGGCACACGGAAGAACCCACGTACCAGGAGGTCTGCACGGGAACTACCGGGCACGCCGAGGCTGTCGAGGTGGTCTACGATCCGGAGCTGGTCAGTTACGAAGAGTTGCTTGCGCTGTTCTGGAAAGTGCACAACCCCACCCAGAAAGATCGCCAGGGCCCCGATATCGGCCACCAATACCGGTCCGCAATCTTCTGCCACACGCCGGAGCAGGAGAAAGCCGCCCGGGCGTCGATGAAGGCACTGGACGAATCCGGCCGATACCGTCAGCCAATTGTGACGGAGATTGTCAAAGCGGGGACATTCTGGCGCGCGGAGGAATACCACCAGCAGTACTTTCTGAAACACGGGCTGTCCCATTGTCCCCGCTGACGCCCGCTGAATCCCTGTGATCCCCAGGGCAGCCGTTGGAAGCCCGGCTTATGGGCACGGTCCGGTCGTTTTTGCACAGTAGAAGTAGAGTCCACAGGTTGCGATGGCGGAGCTGCGGGTCTCGCGGCGAAGGGAGGGACATCATGCGTATTGCGGAAGCCATGGCGCAGGAAATGGCCCAGGAGGCCAGGGGTACGCGCAAACTGCTCGAACGTCTGCCCGTAGACCAGTTCGGCTGGACGCCTCACGAAAAATCGATGACCCTGGGGCGGCTGGCCTCCCACGTGGCGGAATGCTTTGGCTACACCCTGCCGATCATCACCACCGACTCCATGCAGTTGGATCCCGACAACTACAAGCCGGCGGTTGCGGAGAGTGTTGCTGAAATCCTTCAAGTCTTTGACAAAGATCTCGAACAGGCCCTGGACGCGCTGGACGGCGTGCCCGACAAGCATATGATGGCGGGATGGAAGATGTTGATGGGTGAGCAGGTCATCCTCGACCTGCCGCGCTATGCTGCGATGCGCGGAGTCGTCCTGAATCACCTCATTCATCATCGCGGCCAGCTGACGGTGTACGCGCGCCAGTGCAACGTGCCGCTTCCGGCGCTGTACGGGCCGAGCGCGGATGAAGCATAGGCGTTTTCACTCGCTTTGACGAGCGCCTGCAGCGCGTGCGTGCGCGCCATCGACCGGCGATGTCCGCCGTGCAGGGCGGGTGCGTCAATACGCCTTGATCTCGACCTCCGCGCCGGTGCGCTCGTTCGAAAGGTAGGCGCTGTAGATGGTCGCAATCGTGCTGGCGGCGAGCCCGCTGTCGCTCTCGACAGGCTCGCCGTACGCCGCGGTGCGGTAAAACGCCTCAATCTCCTGCGGATATCCGGTAAACCAGTCTTCATCAGGCGGGATATTCGTCCAGCCCTGCTTGGTTTCGATCTTCTCGACGGTATAGATATCGGCGAAATTGGCTTCCTTCGGATTGTAGACCTGCATGGCGGTATTGGGGTTGATGTTGCAGATGGTGCGGTGGTTGTTGGCCGCTACTTCCAGCCAGTTGTGGATGCCGCCCAGGATAATGTCGGACGCGAAAACGGTGGCGACGGTGCCGTCTTCGAAGGTGATGTGCATCATCGAAAAGTCGTCGATGTCATGGTAATCGCAGCGGATGTGTCCGGCATCGCGAAAGGTCTTCATTCGAGTAAGGGCGTGAGCCCGGGCGGTGACGGTTTTCGGGCGGATGGGGTTGCCGTCGCGTGCGCGGCCTTCGACACGTTTGAGGTAGAGCGCCGCGCTGAGCGGGTGGCAGCCTTTTCCGATGAGCACGCCGCCGCCGGAGTTCTTCCAGTAGGCGTAGGTGGGGTTGTGTGACCCGGAATGGGCCTCTTCCCCGTGCATCCACAGGATCTGCGCGCCGGTCTTTTCGATGATCTCGCGTTCGCGCTGGATGGCGGGGGCATATACCCAGTTTTCCGCGTAGAGGATATGGCCCCGGCTCTTCGCTTCCGCGGCAAGCATGCGGTCCACACTCGCCAGACCAGACTTCAGCGCATCTTCCTTGGGGAAAAGGTCGCCGTGGAACTCGTCCGTGCCGTCGCCCAGGTAGCCGGTGAGCGGTTTCTCGACGATCACATGTTTGTCGCGCTCCAGGGCGGCGATGGTGATCTCCTCGTGCGCGTCGACGGTCACACAGCAGTGGACGACATCCACATCGTCCATAAGCGCATCCAGGGATTCGTAACAGTGAATGCCCCGTTCGCCCGCAAATGCCTGCGCCGGTTCCGCGCGGCGCGCATAGACACCCTTGATGTCGACGTGGGCGCCATAAACCCTCCGCATCGCGTCGTAATGAAACCGGGCGGCAAATCCCGCTCCGACAATCCCCGCACGAACCGTCTTCTTTTGCATCGCAGCTACTCCATTGTGATTATTTATCCCCTGCCGGCTGGTGCAGGCCGGATGAGTGCGTGCCGGAGGCAGTCTAGGTTATGGCCGTGAGCGGAGTCAACGGACAGCGTGGAAAACAGGTGCTTTTTCCGCCTGGTTGAGTTTTTCTCTCCGTTCCGCTCATGGCATGATAGACAGGATATGCGAAACGCGCTCTGGTTCATCATCGGCGGCATCGTGCTGGCTCTTGCGTTTGCAGTGGGGAGCCCGTATCTCGCGTATGCCGCGTACGCCTTCCTGCTCCTCGTGGCGATCGCACACTTCAGCTCGTGGGCCTGGCTGAGCGGGCTGGATTGCCAGCGCACCATCGATCGCGCCACGGTGCACCAGGGCGAGAGCATCACCATCGATGTGGTGGTTGAGAACCGCCGTGGATGGCCCATTCCCTGGCTCTATGTCGAGGACCTGCACCCGCCTGATTTTCCACGCGACGGCGACAATGCCCGGCTGGGCGTGCTCATGCCGGGCCGATCCATGCGCTTCCACTACCGGCTGACCTGTCCACGGCGCGGTTATCATCGGATCGGCCCGCTGCTGATGGAATCAGGCGACCTGTTCGGGCTGCAGCGCCGCTTCGTCACGGGAAAACAGCAGGATTACGTCTCGGTGCTGCCGACCGT
>DAOSJS010000200.1:0-7611 GCA_035367355.1 Candidatus Hydrogenedentota bacterium | reverse complement strand
TCTTCCAATAGGTCTGCACGAGCGACTGCGCGACGCGTTTAGCACCGACGTTGGTCAAATGGACACCGTCGGCATCGCGAACTGTCAGCGGAGCACCGTTCGGCGCCATGACATAGAGCGAGAAGGTGCCGGGCCGGCGCGTCAGCAACGGTGCCATGTCAAACAGCACCACCTTGTCCTTACGCGACTCCTCCTGCGCCAAGCGCTTGAAGACTTCGTTAAGCGACTGGGCATAGGTCTGATGCACGGGCTCTTTCATGTCCGGCAACAGCAACCAGACCACACGCGTGGCACCGCCTTTGATCAGCTCATCCATGATGCGCCCGAGGCGCAGGGCGTATTCACGCTCCCACTCCGGCTGGCCAAACGGCACCACGCGACCGGTCACATCCTTGAGCGATTGCCGGTCGTTTGCGCCGAGCGACACCACCACCGTCTTCGGCTTGTGCGCTTTCATCAACTCGTCAACCTTCGCGAACCAGTCGAACGCATCCATGCGCGCCAACCCCGACGCAAGCGAGGAGAAGGACGTGGCAGGCCCCACACCGGCCGCGGCCAGTTCCTTTTCCATGGCGATCCCCAGCAACCGCATCATGGAGTCGCCGATCATCAGCACCGGCGCACCTTCGGCGGCATGCGACAGCCCAGTCACTCCTGCGAGCATGCATCCCACAACCCATGTCATTATCACTCGTCTGGTCATCCTGTCACTCCTTCTCCGGCCGATTGAGCCATTCACCAACTGTAGACTGCGTCCATCCTCTCACACGGTTCAGACCGCTCACGCGCGACACCCGCTCGACAGGCCGCAGCACCGCCATCCAAAAGTCGCGGATCGGGCCATACTCAAGGTGCCCGGCACTCTGGTACATCGCGACGCCATTGCATAGTAACAAAAGACCAAAAAAAATGGCTACACAAAAACACGCTTTGCCGACTTCCATACCGCTCACGACAGGTTGGGTCGATCCGGATTGCCCGCTCATGTTGCCTCCGTTTCAAAACTGGAAATAGATAAAGGGGGCGACGCCACTGGGACCGACCCCAAGGATCAAGGTCAGGATCACGGCCGCCGCAGACCCCTGCACCCAGGCCGGCCAGCGGTTCACACGATCCCACACCGGCCGCGGCCGTGTGCCGTCGAGCCATTGCAGGGCAAAGCCAACCACGAGAACCAACAGCGCCTGACCGCTCAGCAGCCGGCTGCCGACCTCCCACCGGCAAAGCCCGCGCAGGACCTCCCCTGCGGCCGACAGCGAAGTCGCGCGGAACAGGATCCATGAAAAACAGACCACGTGGAAAATCCAGACGCGCCCCAGCAAGCCCCAGATCGGACCGGGATTCTCCGACGGCCTTTCAGGCAGTCCGAACAGACGCCGCACCAAGCGTTCGAGCGACAGGTAGACGCCGTGAAACGCGCCCCACAAGACAAACGTCCAGTCGGCGCCGTGCCACAACCCCCCGAGCAGGAAGGTCAGCAACAGATTGATCCGCGTCCGCACCGCTGACCTCCGCGAACCGCCCAGCGGGATGTAAAGATAATCCCGCAGCCATGAGGAGAGCGAGATATGCCAGCGCCGCCAGAACTCTTGCAGCGTCACCGCGAAGTAAGGCGCATGGAAGTTGATCGGGAACGCGAACCCCAGCAGCAGCGCGCAACCGATCGCGATATCCGAATAGGCCGAGAAGTCGCAATAGATCTGCAAGGCATACGCATACACACCGAGGATCAGATCCGCCGCGCCGTAGGTTTCCGGCATGGCGAAGACCGGATCAGCGAGGTGCTCGGCCAGCCAGTTGGCGATAACCATCTTTTTGAAAAGACCGCCCAGGATCAGTGTCGCGGCGCGTCCGGTATCGAGCCGCACGGTGTAATCCGGGAAGCGGCCCATCTGCGGCAGGAGATCCGCCGCGCGGACAATCGGGCCGGCCACCAACTGCGGAAAAAAAGCCAGATAGTTGGCAAAATCCAGCGTCGACGCAGCAACCGGCGTTTTGCGCCAGTAGACATCGACCACATAGCTGAGCGCCTGAAAAGTATAAAACGAGATGCCGACCGGCAGCACGATTTTCTCGATCACCGGGAGCACGTGCTCTTGCAGGGCGATCAACTGCTCGGTCGTGCCGAAGCGGGCGCAAAGCGGCACCGCCAGCGGCACCAGCAGCTTGGTGAAGAAAAAACCGGTGTATTTGAAAATGCCGAGCACCAGCAGGTTGGCCGTGACCGCCAGCGTGACCCCGCGGCGGCGCGCGCGCGGCTCAGCAGTCCGGTCGATCCAGCGGGCGGCCGCGTGGTTCAGCACGGCGGAGGCGGACAGCATCAGGGCGAACTTCCAACTCCAATATCCGTAGAAAAAAAGACTGGCCGCAAGCAGCACAACCTTCCGCAAGCGCGGAAGCGGAACCAGACTCCAGTGCAAAGCGAAAACAACGGCAAAAAACAACGCAAAGACGGTTGTCGGAAACAGCATGGCGATTCCTTATTTTTCCGAGGCGTCCGCGTCCTGCAGGACTTCCTGCAACTCTGCGGCGGCGTCGTCTTCTTGCTGTCCGATCTTCGCGCGCAACCGCTGCCAAAACGTGGCCTGCGGCACGTTCGTCGGTTGCGCGACGGGATCAGACTGCCCGGCGCGGGAGACAGCACCGGTGATGGCTGCGGTGACGTCCGCAGGCACCGCATTGGAGAGCGCGGGCGGCTCAGGCAACGGCGGCGACACGGGCGGCTCAGGCACGAGCGGGGTGTCGGGTGATGGCTTTGAAGCCGCCGCATCCGGCTGGGCCTTTACAGCAGCGACACCATTCGTGCCGCTCTCCGCATTTTTCTTTTCAGCGGTCGTGACACGCGTGAAGGTCTGCGTCGTCACGCCCGTGCCGTCCTGCGGGATCGACTTGAAACTCAGGGGCAGGACCACCAGTCGGGGCTCGACACCCTCACGCTGATTTTTTGCCAGGGTTGCCGACCACTCGGAGAACGGGAGCAACGGCACACGCCATGCGTCCTTCACGGGATGCAGCAGCAGATTCCCGCGCTGGATCTCGCGCACGTTGACTTCATCCAGCTTTTTCAGCCGGGCGACTTCGTCCACGAACTCAGGAGCCTTGTCGTTTTCCATGCGCGGCCAGCTCCACTCTTCCTGCTGCACCACGATAAAGTCAGCGGTTGTCCGCTCGAGCATTTTCTCCATCTTAGCGAACCACGCGGCATCAGGCAACGCGCGCGCGCGCAGGATCAGCCCCGCCAGCCTGTGCTTCATGATCAAGGCGGTCAGGTGCTCCGGCAGCACCTCGGAGAAGTAGGCGAGGTCAACCACCGGCATCAGGCGCAACCGGTGGAAGGTACAGAACATTTTAAAAGCCGCCAGTTCAACATCAGGCTCGCCGGGAATCGTGCCGTCCGCGAGTTGGGTAAAAGCCACCGGCGCCACTGCGGATAGATCACGCACATGCGGGCGCACGACGTCGAGCGCCGCATTCAGGTCCGTTTCAGGCAGGCGCGGCACCAGCATGATCGAAGGCGCCAGCGGCCCACACTCGATCCGCGCGATGCGGGCACGCGCCAAGCCAAGCTCCGGCGAGAAGGGTGCGATGCTCCACCAGCCGTAGCAGACATCCTGCGGGATGACCAGCGGCGTGGTGAAGACCGGCTTATCATTGGCATACCCTACCGCGCCGTCGCCGCGGATTTCGAGGCGCAGCCGGACGGTTCCCGGCGGTCTCAGCCACGGGCGGCTCTCATGGGTGCGCAACTCCCCGTTCAACCACGTTTGGATGCGGATGAACCCCTCATCATCGTATCCGTACCGCACCATCGATTTTGAACTGCGCCGCGCATAGAGCCAAAAGGAGCCAGCGGATTCATCCAAGGTGACCTCAAGGCATCCGTCGCGCAGCAACTCCGATTTTTTCAGCCGCAGAAACGCCTCGGACATCTCCGAGCCGGCGCGCAACTCATAACGGCCGTGGGCGGAGGGACGGAACCCGCCAAACGCGATCCAGTTGTCCGAGAGTTTGTCCATGACAAAGTTCTCTGAGACTTTTTCAGTCAACGGCAGAAAACTCTCGTACAGCTCGCGCGTTTTCTTGTTGGGCGCCCCGGCAGCCGTCCCGCGCACGAAATCGAAGAAGACGCTGGCTTCCGGAATCGCCAGCAACTCGGCGGCAAAGATGTCGCGTCCGAAGCCGAACAGATGCGTCTCGGAGCTACGGCCGATCGCCAGCAACTCGTGCATATTGGCGTAGCGTTCGACCGGCTCGTCCAGCATGGTCTGGAGAATCAGGCGCGCCTCGATGTTGTCGGGGTGGCGCTCCACCACGGTTCGCATCACGTCGCGGGCCTCGTGGCGCTGGCGGTGGCGATCCAGCCACTGCGCCTGGGCGATGGTGATGGAAGGGCTGTCCGGGAAGGCGCGCGCGTACGCATTCAACATGTCAGCGGATTCATCCATCCGGTTCAGTTGTTCGAGCAGGCGCGAGTGACGGATCGCCAGATTCATCTGCCCGGGATTGATATCGAGGCTCCGCGTATACGCCTCGAGCGCCTTGTCCGGCTGGTTGAGACGCAGCCAGGCGTCGCCGATCAACGCCAGCGCCTCAGCATTGCGAGGGTCGGTATCGAGCCACTTCTCCCAAATGCTGATCGCCTCTTGGTAATCGCCGGAGATAAAGGCGTCGAACCCCTTCTGGCGCAGTTCCTCCCGCTTGACATCGGGCGAGACATCGTCATAAACGGTGAGCAGATCGGAGAGCTGATAGTAGAGCGACAGCGTCTCATCGCTGGCTGCGGGCAACACGCGCGTGATACCGAGCACCTGGCTTTCATCCAGATTGAAAGGCGCTTTTTTGAAATCACCCGCCAGAAGGACGCCGGGTAACAGCTTGATGATGTTGACGGCCGAGGGCAGCGACTCGACCGCGACGGGCAGCTTCAACGCCAGCTGCATCTTTTTGGCGTTCATCGCGTCTTGCAGCCTGACGAGCCAAGTCACCAGCGGGGTCACCTGTTCCGGCACGCAGGAGGACGCATCCACGTAGAGCCCGTCCACATGATGCTCAAGGATCCTTTCCACGACATCGGCCGGAGACACCTTCTGCAGCAAAGAGGCGTCACGGATCTGGACTTGCGGCAGGATCTTCATGTTGTTGGCGCGGGCGAGCAGAGAGAGTGCCTCGTGGTCCCAGGCGGGGAAAGTGATGGGCGCGCTTTCGTATACGTCGAGCCAGGGCGGCGAGAGCACGTTGAACTGGTAGCCGTGCTCGTTAAGCCACTGGGTCAGATAACCCACATCCTTGGCGATGTCCGGCGTCCACGTGACCAGCGCGTCACGCCGTCCCACCAGATGCGCATCGAAAATCGTCGCGGAAGCCATGCCCGGCAGGGGATCCCAGATGCCCACGCCAATCATACCGGGCTGGGGATCACCGCGCAACAGCACGCGCCCGTTAAAGAGCGCCTCGCCGTCCAGACGCGCAAAGAACAGGTTCTCGCGCAGGCAGATAAGCAGCTCGTGGCTCTGTCGAGACTCCGCCGCGAGCGCATCGGTCTCCAGCATCATCTCGTCCATGTCTTGCAGCCGCTGCCGGACCGAGACCTTACCGGCGTCGTCTATGCTGAAATAGATGTACTCGCCCTTGGAAGTGGCGCGCAGATAGACGCCGAAGCGTCCGCGCTTCAACAGGAAGCGCACGACAAAGAAACCGTCCTCGAAGGTATCGCTGCCGGCCAGCCACGCCTTGGCGCCGGTTGTGGCGAAGACGGGCTCCTGTCGCAACGTCACCACCGGGTTCCGCGGCGGAATCGCCCGCAGGGTCAGTTCGTTGTCGTGCGCGGTGACGCCGCCCCACTCGCCGATCCACCGCTCGATTTTACAGGCTTCGTGCTCCTTGCCGCACCCGGGCTCCACCGGCCAGAAGGTTTCCAGCTTGCGGATGAACTCCCTGGGGCTCCAGGCGGGATCGACCAGCAGCCGGTTGAGGCGGCGCGGATCACTTTGGCGCGTGTTGAGCGCCAACTGGCCGAGGATGAAACCCAGATCGTAGTGGGCACCAACCTGATGCATGTTGGTCACCCGCACGACTCTGGCCCGTTCTTCATACTGCCCGTAATCGCCATACGGGAAAAAGAAGGCGATGGGTTTCCCGCCGACCTCTTTTTCAAATTCCCGGATCACCTTCTCGTGATCCTCCTGCAGCCGCCGGTTGAACTCCTCGGGCAATTCGTAACGCCGACGGTCCTCCAGCCATTGGGGGTTGGCGAAAAAAGAACCCGTGCGCCCGGCAGGGCTGGTCGGGATGAAATCGAACCCGTGCTCCGACTGCGCGGCCAGCTCCCATGAACCCATCGTCAGCATGTCGCGCAGATAGGGCCACAGCAGCACCTGAGCGTCCTTGGTGTGCATGGGGGCGGTCGTCACGCCCATCACCGCTTTCCACTTGTAGAGGTGCAGCAGATCACGGATCTCGAAATACGAGCTTTTCCGCGATTGCTCAAAGGTCATGAGGATGGCCTTGCGCGGCAGGGGCTTGCCCTCCTTGTAGAAGGCCTGGACCTCCCTGAGCGTAATGGGAGTGTATCCATTCTCGCGCAGCAGCCGGAGCTGTTCGGCGAACGTTTCCTTCGAAATGTCCCGCGAATCTCCCGTGGCATCGCTGCTGACGCCGTAGTAGGCCACGGCGACAAACGTGTCTGCATCGCGCACAATCTCGACATCTTTCTTCGGGTAACCGTGGCGGTAATAGAGCGCACGCAAGGGTGTCCACAACGCGACCAAGAAACAGAGCACGCCGAGAAAAATGAGCCAGGCGCGCACGTTGCGATCCTTCTCGACCGCGACCGGACGCTCCCATCCGTCATTCAGCTCAGGCTCGGCGGGAGTCGCCGCGCCGGTGTCGCCGTTCAGGACGCCGGTCTCTTTCTCATCCGTCTTGTTCATCCTCGTGTTCCCCACTTTCTACCGCGCAAGGTGATCAACGCCCAGTAAATCTGCCAACTATAGAACGCAATATAGGACGCTGTAAACACAAATCCCGCCCACCACCAGCGACGGCCGGTGGAGGCCCAGAAATGCAGCGACCAGACCGCCGTGATCGCCACCACGCCCAGCGTGTATGAAGCCGTGACATGCCCGGCCAGAACCGGGCCGATCACCAACGCCTGAAGCATGACGACCGGTTCAAAAATCGGCATCCACATCATCGCGTACCACGAGAGCGCGGGCACCGGATGCTTACGCCACATGAACTTACCGGTTTTGACGATTTCGCGCAGATAAGAACGCATCCAGCGCGCCTGCTGCCGAGTGTACTGATACCAGTTTTCGGGCGCGATGGTCGTGGCCAGCGCCTCGTCATCGTACAGGATCTTGTAGTCCCGGAGGATTTTGTTGGTCAGCGAGCGGTCATCCGCAAAGTTGCCATGCTCGCCCATGACCGTGGCATTCATCCATTCGTCCAGCACATGCAGCACACAGACGCGCCGGTAAGCCGAGAAGCAGCCCGGCAGGCAGCTCACGGTGCCGAACACGCTCTCTGCGGCCTTCATGATCTTGTAAGAAAAGTAGTAGCGCACATCCTGCATGCGCGTCAGCAGGTTGACGTTGGCGTTCTCCACATCGC
>DAOSJS010000199.1:0-7619 GCA_035367355.1 Candidatus Hydrogenedentota bacterium | reverse complement strand
ACCGGCGCCGGACCGCCCGTGACGTATTCCCCGGGCACGTGGGGACCGGCGGAGGCCGAGCGCCTCTTCGGGAACTGCCGGGGCGCCTGGCACAACCCCTAACCCAACGGAGGTGTCAGTATGAGTGAATATCGCGTCTGTGCCGATCCCGTACGCTCCTTTGCGGAGGCGTTCGCCGAAAAAATGGCCCAGCTCGAGCGGCCCTTCGTTGCTCTGTCGGGAGGCTGTACCCCGCGGCCGCTGTACCGGCTCTGGGCGAGGGAATACCGCTGCAGCCTGCCCTGGGATCGCATGCACATTTTTCAGGTGGACGAGCGCTGTGTGCGGGCAGACAGCGACGCCTCGAACTGGAAGCTCCTCCACGAGTCCCTTTTATGGGCGGTGCCCGAGGCGCGGGCGTATCCGATGGAGGCTGAACGCGACGGGGCCGCGGAGGCCTATGAACAGCTGCTCCGAAACCGCGTGCCCGCCGGAGAAGACGGCATTCCCCGGCTCGATCTTGTGCTGCTGGGACTCGGGGCCGACGGACACACCGCGTCACTGTTCCCGGGCACACAAGCCGCCCTCGAACGGGAACGCCTGGTCGTGCGGACTGATACGCCGGGAATTGAACCCGCCCGCGTTACGCTCACCTTTCCCACGCTGGAATCGGCCGGCCAGCGCTGGTTCCTGGTACTCGGGAGCGCGAAGGCCCAGGCGGTCGCGGCAGCCGTCGCGGGCGCGCATCCCGCCGGAAAACTCGACGCCATCTGGTTTCTTGACGCGGAGGCGGCCTCGGAGATTTAGGCGCTGCCGGAATGCCTGAATCGAAGCGTTCGGGCGCTTATGCCTCTTGTTCAATCTGCGCGACCGCGTTCAGGGCGGTGTGAAGGAAATCCGCCACGTCCTCCAGTCCCTCAGTATGTTTCGTCGCAAGAAAGGCATCGACGGCCTGCATCGCGACATACGGGGCCA
This sequence comes from Candidatus Hydrogenedentota bacterium, assembly GCA_035367355.1. Classification (GTDB taxonomy): domain Bacteria; phylum Hydrogenedentota; class Hydrogenedentia; order Hydrogenedentales; family SLHB01; genus UBA2224. The sequence goes on along the minus strand of DAOSJS010000199.1, from coordinate 6,665 downwards.
CCACCATGCTGCCCATCGTCAAGACGTTTGCGTTATTCACCGCGCGGCACATGCGCGCCGTGAACTCGCTTTCGATCACGCTGGCATACACCCCCTTGAACTTGTTGGCGACGATCGCCATCCCCATACCGGTCCCACAGACCAGCACGGCCCGCTCCGCCGCTCCCGCCTGCAGCATCCCGGCCACTTCGCTGGCCACCTCATAATACGGGCGGTCATTTCCCGGGGAACCTCCGACATCGGTAACCTCATGGCCGTGTTTGACCAGATGCTGCTTCACGGCATCTTTCAATTCGACGCCCCACGCGTCTGCGCCCACGATGATCTTCATCCGTCTATCCTTTCCGGTCTGCTGCTTTGCCGCCTGAATACCACGGCGGGAACCCCCACACCATACACGATCCTCCGGCACAAATTCTCAGCGCGAAGACCGTGAAACCGAATAAACCGCCCAGCCCGTGAAAAGAGCGGGGGCGCACTAGCGCGCCGATCGTTTCTGGTCGATTTCTTTCCGATAATGTGTGGCCAGGTCCGGGTAGTCCGCCAGCGCTTCGCGGCCGGCTTCTTGAAGGCGGTAGACCCCCCGATCCACACGCTCAAACCAGCCGTACACGTTATCGTAGAGAATGGCGCGGGTTCTGGGACCGGTGCCCAGCGCGCGCAGCGCTGCTGGAGAGCTTTCGCCGAGCGCTTCAAGCGCGCAGGCGATACGGATTGCATTCTCGCGGTAGGCGGTGACGAGTTTGCGGCGGGCGCTGCCGCCCTGGTTAAAGTCGCTCGAGCGGCCGCCGGACTCTCGCAGCAGACCCTGCCGGCGCCGGTGGTCGCGCTTCCGATCAAAAGGCACGGGATGAAACACGACCTCCACCCGCGGTTTTTCAGTGGTGAACGACACGAAAAGGAGTCCCAGTTCCAAGCGCCGCAGCAGGTGGCGGAGTATGCGCCAGCGTTTCCCACGCAGGGATTCCGCGGGCCGGGGAAGGGCCACATAGACCGCATCGGCAACCCGCTGCCTGTCAGCGGCCTGGGCCAGCAGCGTCACCGTAAAATTCCGCTTGAGCTCCACGACGACCAGCTGGCCGCCACGGACCCCGACGATGTCGCAGCCGTTCACCTCGCTTCGCACCGTGTAACCCTGCGATTCAAGAAAGGCCGTCACAGGTTGTGCCAGCTCGGTTTCGTATTGAGGCCGGATTTGAGTGTTTCGGGGCATGACTGCGGCGTTTTCACGTCGCCGGCGATACGGCGCATATCTTCCTTGCTGTCTCGAAAAAACCGGGCGCCGCGCCGCCAGACGGCGCATCCATCCTGGCGCCGCGGTTTCCGATGAGATTACATGGCGCCCAGGTTACGGAAGAGGTATAGCCCTTCTTTGCCGGGCGCAATGACGTCTTTCCAGCCGTTTCCGTCGATGTCGGCCACCCAGAAGTAGATGCCCGCGCCGCTGCATTCCTTCGGATCCCCGTAGTCGATGGTCTTGCGGACAAACTGGCCGCCGTCAATCTTGAAATAGTAGATGCCCACGGGCTCATCGGCGCCGGGATCCTGGCCGGAATGTGCGCGGTACCGCTTGCCGGTAATCAGGTCGAGCTGGCCATCGTTGTCGATGTCAGCCAGTTGCAGATCATGGTACTGGGAACGTTCGGTGTCGATTTCGTGCTTGATCCACGTACGGTTGCCGTCGCTGTCGCGCTGTTGCTCATACCAGGACAGCCCGTAGTCGTGGCCTGCGCCCACAATGAGATCATTGAGCCCGTCGGCGTTTACATCATGGACGAGTATGGGCACGCTGGCCGAGGGGCCGAGATCAAACTCCGGATGGAGCACCCATTCGCCACTGAAAGGGCTTTCAGGCGCTTCGAGCCAGCCGCGCGCCAGCACAATGTCGGGCCGGCCGTCGCCGTTGATGTCGCCGAATCCGAGCCCATGCCCGCTGTTCTCGTTGAAGAGAACGAATTCGTCGAATTTGCCGGTCCCTTTGCCGTTGGCGTCCCTGACGAGCTTGAACGCACGCAGGGGGCCCCCCGGAGTGTTCGGTAAGATCTCAAGGTGGCCGTCCTTATCGATGTCAAAACAGCAGGGGCGCTCAATGTTTCCGACCTCGGCGATATCGTGGACTGTCCATTCGCCGGGCTCGCCTTTGGGATTTTCGCGCCAGGTCAGCTTTTTACTGAACCACGCGCCGCTGACGATGTCAACAAAGCCGTCGCCATTGACATCCAGTGGGATGTCGGCAAAATCGTCGAAATAATCGCCTACCGCGTCGACATCACAGATTTTGTGGCTCTTCGTGAAATCGGGGCCTTCAAACCAGCACCCGCCCGAGACGATATCCATCACGCCGTCGTTGTTGATATCGCATGCGCCGGCTGCCTCGTAAACCACGTCACCGATCCGTGTTTTCTCAAATCTCAGCAGCGGCGCCTCTTCCGCTGCTGAAGCCAGCGCCACAATCACTGCCCATACCGCCATGATGTATCTCCTGTATTGCACTTGGCTGAGAGGATTATCCTAGCAGAAGCGGGCCGTCCGGGGAAATTTCTCGCGGGGCGGAATGGCCGGGAACGCGCACACTCAAGATTCCATAGTAAGGTTTCAAGGTCTTGAAGGTATAATTATCACGATGAACGCTGCGGCACATCCCTCTCGTAAGAAACAGGGGCCGATGCCCCGGCTCCTGGCCGCCTTCCTGTTGGCTCTGTGCGGTTTCGGTTGCGCGCACGACACCGGTTCGCCGCCCGTGTTTACGAAACCGTGGTACGACAAGACCCAGGCCGCTATGACCGAGGATAAAGCGCGCAAAGAAGCCCAGGGGGTCCTCCTGGGGGATGAGAACAACGCCGTGTCCCTGCGCGCCGACGAAGAAGGGCGGCCCAGGCTGCAGATCGGGAAAGATCGGGTTCACGCAGACCTCGACGTCAAGAGCGGCGACCCCCGGGTGCGGCTCCGCTATAAACTGCAGTGGGGTCATGGCGAAAAGGACATGCCCGAGCATATTCCGCGGCTTCATCCCGCGCCGGAGTCTCCTCCGGAGAGTGGGCAACCTGCCACCGAAGACAAATGACCGGGCCGGGCGGATGCGCTGCGGTTCAAAACCGGTTCTCTTCCCCTTTCAAGATGCGCTGCAGGTTCGTGCGGTGCCGGACCAACACGAGCAATGCCACGATGGTGGCCACTCCACGGAGTGCCCAGCCCGGAGGAATCGCGTGGGTAGGGCAGGTCGCCCATGCGTGGGGAAGGGCGTAGACCGCAACCAGCAGCGCGGTGGCGGCGGAAAGGCTGGCTGCGCTCACCATGCGCGTCGCATACACGACGGCGCCGAACACGGCGGCCGCGAACAGCGTGGCGGGAGGCGCCAGCGCCAGGAAGACACCCGTGCTGGTGGCGACGCCTTTGCCGCCCTTGAATTTGAGGAACACCGGCGCGACGTGGCCGATAATGGCTGCCAGGCCGCAGGCCAGGGGCGCATAGGGCCAGCGGCTGAGTAACGGCGCCACCAGCAGGACGGCGACGAGCCCCTTGCCCAGGTCGCCGGCCAGGGCGAGCGCGCCCAGCTTTTTGCCCAAAACCCGCAGGGTGTTGGTGGCGCCGATGTTTCGACTGCCGTGCTCGCGAATATCGATACCGCGCAGGGCCTTACCAAACCAGAGCCCCGTGGGGATCGAGCCCAGCAGGTACGAAATCCCAATGGCTGCCGCGGTTTGCCACATCATGATTTTCCTCTGGTCTCTTCCCGCAGTTCGATGTGGATAGGGACCCCCTGCCACCCAAAGCGCTCGCGCAGGCGATTCTCGATAAAACGCAGGTAGCTGAAATGAAACAGCCGCTTCTGATTCACGAACAGGGTGAACTTCGCGGGTTTTGTGCCGGTCTGTGTGGCGTAAAGCACTTTGGCCCGCTTGCCTTTGTATGTGCCGCTGACCTCTTCCGAGCGCAACTGCTCGAAGAGGCGGTTCAGCTCCGGCGTGGGAATGCGCTTTTCGGCCTCAGCCGCCACCAGATCGGCCAAATCAAAGATTTTGAACAGCCGCTGCCGTGTGGTATTGGAAACGGTAATGGAGGGGACGTAGCGCAGGAACGGCGCTTTCAAGTCTATTTCGTCACTGAGTTCCTTGAATCGAAGCTCTTTGTCTTCGATCAGGTCCCATTTGGTCCAGACCAGCACCATCCCTGCACCGTTTTCCTGCACGTAGGCCAGAATGCGTTTATCCTGTTCTGAAATGCCTTCCGTGGCGTCGATCAGAACCAGGCAGACATCGGCCCGGCGGATCGCGCGCAGGGAACGGCTGATGCTGAAATGCTCAACGTCCTCCTTGATGCCCGACTTCCGCCGCAGGCCGGCGGTGTCAATAAGAACGTAGGGCCGGTCGTTCCAGACGACATCGATATCGATGGCATCCCGCGTGGTGCCGGGTGTGGCATCCACGATGCTGCGCTCGGTGTTGAGTATCGCGTTTACAAACGATGATTTTCCAACGTTGGGTTTTCCGATGACCGCGATTCGGGTGGCGTCAACCTCGACAACTGTTGTCTGCGACCTCTCCGGCAACACGCGAAGCACGGCGTCCACCAGGCTTTCGATTCCCATGTTGTGCGTAGCGGATATGGAATGCGGATCGCCCAGGCCCAGGGCATAGAATTCCGCCAGATGCAGTTGCAGGCGCTCATTGTCGAGTTTGTTGACGGCGACGAACACCGGCTTGCCGTACTTGAACAGCTCGTCACGCAGTTCCTCGTCCGTGCGGGTGATCTCCTGCTGCCCGTCAACGACCAGGATGATTGCGTCGGCCTCCTGGAGAGCTTCCCGAACCTGGATCTGCACCTTGTGCGACACGGGGTCGAGCGGATTTTCGACAACGCCGCCCGTGTCCACGACGCGAAAGGCGCGTTCTCCCCACTGGGCCGTGGCGTAGGTGCGGTCCCGCGTGATTCCTTCTTCTCCATGCACGATGGCGCGCTGCTTGCCCACGAGGCGGTTAAACAGCGTAGACTTGCCGACGTTGGGGCGCCCGCATATGGCTACCAGAGGCAATGGTTTCGTTTTAGACATTACGCAATTCCCTTGCGCCCCGCCTGCCGCAGGCCTTCAACGTAGTAATCGAGCAGAGAGACGAGCGTCATGAGGGTGGCGGCGTACAGCAGGCCCACGGAAAGGTCCAGATTCAACAGCACCGCAATAATGTAGGCCAGTTGCAGCGCTGTCGTCACTTTGCCCGTGAGGCGCGGCCGAACGCGCAGGCTTTGGAAGAAGTCGCTCAGAACAAACGCTCCCATACTGATAACGACGTCGCGTCCGAGCACCAGCACCGGAAACCAGCGCGGCACAGGGTGGGCATACGTCTCGTTCACTGCAAGAAACACCAGGGTCACATTGATGAGCAGTTTGTCCGCAAGCGGATCCAGAAGCGCGCCCAGTCGCGATTTCTGGCGAAATACGCGCGCCACGAACCCGTCTACCGCATCGGACAGGGCAGCAGCGATGAATCCTCCCAGCGCCACCGCGCCCCACTGGGGCCGTTCAGCTGAATAGGCGGCAATACTCCCTGCGATAGCGGGTATCGCCAGCAATCGAGCGATAGTAATCCAGTTTGCGACGGTCACGCATACGCCTTTGCCGGATGATTGCCACGGCGCGGGCCGCTTCCCTGCATCGAGCGCCGCGCCCGCCCAGCCGCCGGCAGATTTCTGGTTTGCTGACCCCTGAGCTTGAGTGCAGGAAGCCGTGTATGCGACCGGGCTTCAGCCCACAGTTTCCGATGCCGGCTCGCGCGCCTTGACAACCGCAACCCCTTGATTTGCGAATGCTTGCAAAACACGAAGCTCTGAGCGTGACTATAGCATCGACACGGTGCATGGTGCAATCAGACAGCGCCCGGCCGGCTCGCACGGGGCTGGACTCCGGGGGCTGCGCGGGATTATGTGGCTTCGCGTTCTTCCAGGCGGGCGAGCTGCCGTTGGATCTGGGCAATCAGTTCCGCTGGTGAAAATGGTTTCGTAAGCAGGGCGTTGGCGCCGGCCTGGCGGCATCGCACAAAGGCTTCCGCGGAATGTGCCGACGTCACGCAGATGATGGGAATGCCCTGAGTCTGGGGATTCGCCTTGAGCTGCTCGCAGACCTCATAGCCGCTCATCATGGGCATCATGATGTCGAGCAGAATCACGGCGGGTTCCTCGGTCTCCGCGATGTCGAGCGCGCTGATACCGTCGTACGCCGCCACGCTTTCGAACCCTTCCGATTCGAGCGTCCGCTCAATGAGCGTCACCACATCGGGTTCATCGTCAACGATGAGGATTTTCGGCTTGGCCAAGTTCCTACTCCCCTTCGCGCCGCTTTATGCCGGGCGAGCGCAGGTGGCGCGTATGCATCCGCGTCCTCCCACGCTGTCGCAATCGCGGTTTCTGCAGCGCTTTGTGGAACGGTTTGCCCGTCTCCGGGCGAACCGTTTCCTGGACGACCTGAATACCGAGCTCGACGAAACCATCATCCTGAAGGATGCTCCGCACCACCAGGGCGGCTACAGGCTTGGTCAGTGATTCGCGAAATTCGCCATCCCGCATGAGCTGGACCTGAACGCGCAGGCCGGGCGGCAGTGATTCCTGCATCCGGATAAGCATCCCGTATACGTTCATATCGAGTATGAGGCCGCGCAGCAGCATTTCCGGGG
>DAOSJS010000198.1:0-7648 GCA_035367355.1 Candidatus Hydrogenedentota bacterium | reverse complement strand
TTTTGGCAACTTGACCTGCGCGCCGCTTCCCGGGCTCTGGCAAGCGCGGGAAGAAGGATGGCGGCAAGAATACCAATAATCGCGATGACCACAAGAAGCTCGATTAGTGTAAATCCACGTCGTTTCATAATAATCCTTGCTCCTTTTCCTCTCATCAAGTAGCTTGGCTTTCTTCGTTCCCCCTCTTTTTCAGTCTGAACTCGACGAACCATACTACTTTCCCCTTGCACCTCCTTTCTCCGGTGAGGATTACCGAACGTTTATCCGCCCCAGTGAGAGGATGCCTGCCCTCCCCGCCTTTTGCCGAAGGCGGCCTCTGCATTGTTGTCATCAGCCGCAGTAATCTATGCGGCCGATTTAACAACAATTGTAGTTTTCATTTTATTCGTTATGATTCGATGTGTCAATGAGCTTTGCCCGGTCCGAAGTGAATCCACGGGAAGACTGAACCAGGGCTGGGCAGGGCCGGATGGTATGATTGAAGCCCGCAATTCCTCAATAATCGAGCTAAACTACCGCGTTTAAAGGTCTTAAAAGCCTCATCCGAGTTCAAATGGCCTGCAGTCCGTAGAATTGGTGCGATTTAACGCGCCTCGGCGGCCCTAAGCTGTTTTTTGCTCAAAAACAGGGCCAGGGATGGAGGAAATGAGTGAATCTGAGGATAATCCGGCTGCCATTGCGGTCTGCGGGCTCAAACTGCCTGGAGCCCGGTCTGGCAAAAACAGGGACTGTTTCACGCACTTCCGGGGCGCTGGGCGCTGATTTGTGCGTCCGCGGACCTCTTTCCGGATGGCCAGTCAGTCTTGCGCGACCCATTCCGGGTCAAACGAGGTGTGGGCGATAGTGGCGCCGGTATCCGTGGTCTTGGAATAGGTAACGTGGACGCGCCCGTCGCGGGCCTGGATAAGGGACGGATATCCGAAGGATTTGCCGGTGGCGTCGGCGGGCTCGATCTGGCGCTTCCATTTCCAGGAGGCGCCTTCATCGTCGGACAGCCGGGCGGTCAGGCGGTGGCGCCCTTCTTCGGTGTCATTGCCGACCATAAGCCAGCGGCCGTCGTTGAGAGCAATAACTTCGAGGCTTGAGCTGGGGTTGGGGATGTCTATATCGATGGCCGCGGACCAGGATTCTCCTCCATCGCCGGACGTAGCGAGTTGGACCCGTTGCGGAGGATTGCCTTCGTCGCGCAGGTAGGCGGCGACCGTGCCGTCTTTTTTCAAGACGAGGCTGGGCTGCGTGGGCCCGTAGCCCACGATGGGCAGACTGGCGCGCCATGTGGCGCCGGCATCGTCGCTGATTGCGATGAGCGAGAGATTGAAGCCATCCGAATAGAGCGGCAGGAGGATGCGCCCGGTGGGCAGGAGAAGCGGCTGGATGCGGGGCATCCAGCCTTTCTGCCGTTTGACGGGGTCTTTCGCGGCTTCGACGAGCATTTCCTCGTAGGGCGGCGCATAGGTGCCCCAGCACCCTTCCTGAGCGCCCAGCTCCTGAAATCCACGCTCGATGGCCGCGGGGAACGCGTCGCCGGGCTTCAAAATGATGACATCCTGCCAGGACCACGACGGCGGCCCGTCCAGCCCACACGTGTCGGCGCGGCGGTATTTGAGCAGGGAGTGCTCCCACCCGTTGGCCACGACCGCGGCCCAGAACAGCCAGAGCCGTTCCTGAGGATCGACAAAGAGCACCGGGTTACAGTCGGGTAAGTCCGGGGTATCCGCCATGAGGAACACGGGCCCCCATGCCTCGGCGCCTTTCTTTTTGCGCGCGCCCTGGATCACGACATCGTTGGCCGTCCGTTCACCAGAGCCGTGGAACCAGCAGGCGAGGAGGTCGCCGTTGGGGCATTCGACGATGCTGCTGGCGTGCACATGCTTGTCCTGCAGGGGGAAAATCGATTCAACGGTGAACGCGGGGTCGGCGGCAGCAGAGAATCCAAGCCCACAGAGCACAAAAAATAGCGTCCATCTCATCTCCGCATCCTCCCAGACAAGGCTACTCCGTTTCCTGAATGAACCCGTGGTAGAGCCCCATGTAGTAGGGCAAAAGGAATACCGTCCCGCTGGCGAGTTCGGTCCCGTTGCCGCCATAATCGAGCTGCCAGGGGTTGGTGTTCCAGTGGCCGAAATGCCGGTTTTCGACGGGTATCACCTTTCCATTGACCCGGTGGCCGATGCCGCCGCGATGCTGCTCGGTGAGCTCAACGGCCTGCTGCCGCGGAAGCAGAACGATATCCAGGCGATGGCTGTTTCTGCTGGCCCAGTTCAGACGATCGAGAGGGAATCCGGTCAATGTGGCGATGGAGTCTTCCAGCCAGCCGTCCCAGGGTTCGAGGATATGCGTGCCCCACGGATCGTTGACCTGCCCGCTAAGTCCGAAAGCAGCATAGGCGAAATTGAAAAAGGGATTCATTTCGGGCTGCTCGATAGCCCAGGCGCTGTAGAACGAAAACAGCATCATCTTGCGCAGCTCTTCATCCCGAGTGTACTTGAGCAGATTGTAGTAGGACATGAAGGCCATTTCGTCGTCGGACTGATTCCCGGAGCCGATGCCGCGGTGGATTTTGTAAATCATGGCGTTGGCGCCGTAGGCATGCTTGTCTTTAAGCTCCTGCAACGCCTCTCCATAGATCGGGTCGCCGGTTACGTGTTCGGCAACAGCGAGGTATGACAGGATGCTGAGCGATTTCAGACCGCGTTCGACCCACCAGGACGGGTCATGGTTGAGGTACTCCGGCCCGTAGATCCCCCATCGCGTTGGGGTGCCGTCAAAATCGACCAGGTTGAACCCGTGCTCGAGCAGGTGGTCGGTCAAATCACGGACAACTTCCTGGACGCGCTCTTTCTCTTCTGCGGTATCGGCCACGAGGTCGAAATAGAGCGGGTAGAAGAAATAGTGGCCATCGAGTTCGTCGGAGCTTGTGTCGCTCTTCCAATACCACTGGCCGTCGGCGCTCTTTGGCCAACGGGGCTCATAGACTTTCCACAAGGCGTCGCCGCGGTCTCGTGTGGCACGATCTCGCTCAACCCGGCCGATATTGGGATCGGGCCAGTCCATGGGCCGGATAGTCCGGGCGACATACCCTTTCGGGGGGCTGTACTCGCAGCCCTGGGTGACCTTCTGCAGGAAGCGCAGGGCTTCAAACGCCTTCTTGGCGCGTTCTTTGGCTTTGGGATCGCCCGTGGCGGCGTAGGCGAAGCACTCGCCGGCGCCGTACATGGCGGTCCACAGGCCGTCGTTATCGCTGTCGCCGTAAATGATGTCGCTTTTGTCGCCGGGCCGGGCAAGATGCACTTCGGAGACGTACCCGAAAGGCGTCCGCCGGATGAGATCCATTTCTTTCTCGTAAAAAGCGGCTTTTTCGGCGAGGGTCATCATGCGCCGTTCGATGAGGCCGACGCCGCCCGCGGTGGCAAACCAGGCGTTACCGAGCGTGTCCACGGCGATATCGCGGATATCGTCATGGGGCAGCCAGCGGCGGCCCTGCCGGTAGGCCCAGTCCTGTCCGTCAAAGCGGACCGCGCCGAGATGGGTTCCAAACCAGACGACGCCATCGGGGCCGGCCGCAACCACCGTGAAATCATTGTACGGAAGCCCCTCGCTCCCGGTATAAAACGCCCATTCGCTGCCGGTTCGGCAGGCCGCGCCGGCCAGCGTGGCAAACCACAGCTTTCCGGTGCTGTCGAAGGCCACCCCGCGGACATCCGAGGTGCCCCATTGGCGGCCCAGGCCGTCCTCCACAACCAGGGGTTCAAAACCGGCGGCCGTTTGGCGCATGAGTCCCGCGGATGTCGCTGCGACGAGCTGACCGTCCGGTCCCGCGGCAACCTGCCGGGCCGAATCACCCAATTGAGCGTAGCGCGCCGGGTCAACACAGCCGGGGAATGCGCTGGTGTCCGGGGCATCGACCGCCGTCCAGCGGCCATCCTGAAAAACCGCCCATCCCGCAGCGGTTTGGGCATAGACGGCGCCCTGGGCATCGAGGCAGACGGCACGCACATCATCCGAAGGGAGCCCGTCCGCCGTCGTGAACACCGAAGCGACCTCCTGCGGGAAACGGCCGATTTTGACGTGCGGCACTTCAGCGCTCACGGTTCCCCCGCAGATGGCCAGCGTTCCTATCAACCCGATTATCCCCAAGAGACTGCGCCGGATGGTCATGATCCTACCTCATCATTTATTCCATTGCCTGGCTGGGCATGCCCACGGAGGTGCTGGAAATACCTTGGGGCGGGTGCGCCTTGCTGAACGGCGATGGAGGCCTCCTGTGCTGGAATTCACATCGCTCGACAAGACTTTATACCCGGAATCCGTGGGGATTATCAATATGCGGAGACAGCGCCAATGGCCGGACTTTGTCGGCGGCAGCATATTGTCGTAGAATCCCGTCAACATCCAGGGTTCGTTTACATCAGGGGAGAGCGCCGATGAGCCGAGGCTATGAGATTCACGTCATTGCGAATACGCACTGGGACCGGGAGTGGCTGTACAATTTTCAGGAAACGCGGCTGATGCTGGTCGAGTTCCTGGACCTCCTGCTGGAAGTGCTCGACACCGAGCCGGACTATAAATCATTTCTAATGGACGGCCAGTGCGTGCCCATCGAGGACTACCTCGAAATCCGGCCGCAGCATCGCGCGCGTATTGAGCGCCATGTTTCAGATGGCCGCCTGCAGATCGGCCCCTGGTATACCCTGCCGGAGTGCTTCAGCGTAAACGGGGAGTCTCTGGTTCGCAACCTGATCTACGGACACCGGGTTTCGAAGGAATTCGGCGGCGTGATGAAGGTGGGGCACACGGCGTTTTCGTATGGCCAGAACTCACAGATGCCGCAGATCTATCAGGGATTTGGGATTGACGTGATGCTCTTTTACCACGGAGTATCCCATGATGAGGTGGCCAACGAGTTCATTTTTGAAGCCGCGGACGGGACGCGCATCCTGGGGTCGCAGATGAGTTCCGGCGCGCGCTACAACTTCTACCACAACGTGTACCGGCCGGCCGTGTTTGGCAAGACGATTGCCGAGCGCATGTATTCGTGGCAGGAAGGCGGGCTGCCCTTCCATTTGTGTACCGAAGAGCGCGCTGCGGGCCATCACCTGCTTCTGAATCCGGCGCGGGGATTTGATCGGCAACGGGCGCGCGAGTGCCTCGCCGCACTTCGGGATAAGGAAGCAGCCGTGGCGACAACGCGCTTTCTGGCGTTCATGATGGGTCACGACAGCAGCATTCCGGACCTGGCGGAACTGGAACTCATCCAGGAAGCCCGCAAAGTGCTCAAAGACGATACGATCCTGCACAGCCGGCTGCCTGACCTGATGGAAAAGGTGAAGAAAGCCGTTAAGAACCTCACGGTGCTCAAAGGAGAACGCCGAACGCCCGTGCTGATGAACCAGCGGATGCATCTGTACAGCGATGTGCTCTCGAGCCGCACGCGCGTCAAACGCCTGAATGCTCTGACGGAACAGGCACTGCAGCGCCGGGCAGAACCGTTTGCGGCGCTGGCCTGGGGACTCGGAGCCGATTATCCCGCCGCGCCGCTCGATCTCGCCTGGAAAACGCTGTTGAAATGCCATCCGCACGACAGCATCTCGGGCAGTGGCGTCGATGACATCGAGCGCGACGTGCGCGACCGCCTCCGGCAGGCCGCCAATCTGTCGGACTCCATTCTGTCGAGAAGCCTCCAGCACATTCAGCGCCGCATCGACAATTCGAAACTGGGAGTGGACGAGCTGGTGCTCACCGTGTTCAATGCGTCGCCCCGGACACGCTCCGAAGTCTTGACCGCGGTGGTAGACATCCCCCGCACCAGCGCCATGAGCGCCTTTGAGGTCGCCGCCTGCGGACCGCTTCCCGCTGGAGCCCGCAAACCCGCGGCAGCACAGGTGGTCACGCGCAAGCCGCATCATGCGGTGATCAACCACGCGGCCGACGCAACGTATATGCTCGAATGCGAGCAGGTGAAGTTTCACTTCGAAGCCCGCGACATTCCCGCGTTCGGATACGGCACCTTCCGTCTCGTTCCGTCAAAGACGTTCGGCCGTGGAAGTCTGGTGCGGGGCTACCACTCGATGGAGAACGAACACCTGGCCGTCTATATCAACGGAGACGGCACGCTCACCCTGGAGCACAAGGAATCGGGCGAGGTATACGACGGGCTCCATTTCTTCGAGGACGGCGGCGAGGTCGGCAATGCGTGGATGCATATCGAACCGGCCGCGGATCGTATCGTTTCGAGCATCGGGATGCCCGTAACGATCATGCTGGAAGAAGATGGCCCGCTGCTGGCACGCTTCCGCATCGAGTACCATATGACCATTCCGGCCTCCTTCGAGGAAGGCCTGGGAGATGCGTGGCAACGGCTTGACGGGGGCGGCAGCGCATCGCGGCGCAGCGAGGAGACCGTGCCGCTGAAAATCACGTCGTGGATTACGCTGCGCCGGGGCGCCCGGTCGGTAGACATCACGACGCGGTTCACCAACACAGCGCGCTATCACCGTCTGCGCGTGCTGTTTCCGACACGGCGGCAAACCAAGACCTGCCATGTGGAGACTCCTTTCGATGTGGTCAAACGTCCGACCACGCACGGGTCCGACAGCCCGTGGCAGGCATCCAATGCGACGTTCCCGATGCAGCGCTTCGTGGACGTGGCCGACCGCCGCGGCGGATTGGCGGTCATCAACGATGGCCTGCGCGAATACGAGATCACGCCGGACGATGATGTGGCCGTCGCGCTGACGCTCGTCCGCGCGTACGAGATCGCGTTGACGACTGTCAGCAAACGCTGGGAGCGGCATCCGGAGATGGAGCTGTCGCAGTGTCCGGGAGAACATGAGTTCCGATATTCGATCTATCCGCATGCCGGTTCCTGGGAAGAGGCCGGCGTCTACGAGGAAGTGGAACGCCTGAGCGTACCGCTGGAAATTGCCCAGGCGGGCCCTCATGGGGGCGATCTGCCGCAGCGGCTCGGGTTGCTGAGCGTATCGCCATCGAATGCAGTTGTCAGTGCGTTGAAGCAGTCTGAAGATGGTGCGGCGGTCGTGTTGCGGTTGTTCAATCCCACGACAAAGGCCCTGCCCGTGGAGATCAAGACCCATGCAAAGATCCTCGCAGCCCATCTTCTGACCCTGGAAGAGCTGCCCGCAAAGAAACTTGCGCCCGCGGGGAAATCCGTAAAATTCTCGCTGGCTCCCAAGAAGATTGAGACTGTAAAGCTTACACTGGCAGCTCTTTAGAGCAGAGGTGCGCCCGCGCGCGGCTACCGCCTTGCGCGCGAGGGAAATCGTCTGTGCCGAACATAGATTCGAAGAAAAAGCTGGCGCTCGTGGAGGCAGCGATCGAGTCCGTGCGGGAGCTGTGCCGAGCCTGCCGTCTGTGCGGAAGGGTCTGCGGCGTGAACCGGCTCGAAAACGAGCCGGGTTTCTGCGCAACGGACTCCCGCGATGCCGAACATGTGCGGTATGCGTCGACAACGCTGCACTTTGGTGAAGAGCCGCCGCTGGTGGGGCGTGGCGGCTCGGGCACGGTGTTTTTCACGCACTGCAACCTGCGCTGCGTATTCTGTCAAAACTATCAGATAAGCCAGTTCGGCCTGGGCGATGACACCGGCTATGCGGTGCTGGCTCAGGCCATGCTCGCACTGGAGAGGGCA
>DAOSJS010000197.1:0-7648 GCA_035367355.1 Candidatus Hydrogenedentota bacterium | reverse complement strand
TGAGAATCCACGTAGTACGTGGTGCCGTCACGTTGCAGCACCTTGATATCCACGGTGGAGGCTGCGGAATAGCCGTTGGAATCGGTCACGGTGAGCGTAGCCCGATAATTCCCTGGAGTCTCATAGACGTGCGCCGCGTTGAACCCGGAAAACGGCGCGCTGCCGTCACCGAAATTCCACATATAGGAGACGATATCGGCGCGGGGTTCAGATTTCCATCCCTCAAAAAAGACGGCTAGCGGAGCATAATATGAGCGGAGCGCGGCCGAGTACGGCGGCCTCGAATCCATATCTGCCGGCCCATTGATCTCAATCACTGCTGTGAGAGCGCTGGCGGCTGGGGCAAGGGCCAGCAAGAACAAGAGGGTAAGAGCGGATAGCAGTTTTGGCATGTATTTGAAACCTCATCGTGGATTGGACACATGCACTGGATCAAAGGCTTAAATATATCACGTATGCGGCGGGCCTTCACACTGGCCCTCTGAGAACAAACGCAAGGGGTATGCCAACGGCCATAGCGCACCCTCCGCCCGCTCGAGCAGCCCTAATCGTTGCATTGGAACACACTCTCGCACCAATTGCGGCGATCTTGTAATTTGCCGTCCGCCCTGTCCAGCCGTCCGAAATTGGTCAAACTGACACATTCCGCCGGGAGCATGGCACCCGGCTGCACTGGGATTCCGGCGGGAAAGCGCTCCGTCTTGCGCGCCCGGCATTGGGTAAGCCACAGGCCGGGTGGCGTCTCATCACGCGCTCTTCTGGTTTTCCTGAGGCAAGCCGTTTGTTCGCTGAAGATTCCGGGCGGGTTGCCGTTGCAACGGCCGGACCTTGCGGAGTCCCGCCAACCCCCCGGCGGTGACCATGTAGATCGGATTAAACATCGAGTTGGGTATGCAGTCGGCCGCCCAGAGACAGCAGATCAGCGCACCCACGGTAGCGGCCGCCGCAGACGGGTGCATCCAGAACCGCGGCGGGATCCGGTTGGTAAGCATGACGACCGGCACGAGCATGGTGCCGAGGAATGCCGCTATACCGATGACTCCGTTGGTACCGAAGATGATCACCCAGAGTCCGTCCGTGATGCTCGCGTCGCGTCCCCAATCGTCTTTGACGCGGTTTCGTCCCCAGCCGCCCCAGCCGAGCAAAGGCCGCTGGCGCGCCTTGGCGGCGAGCGCGTTTTCGTTGGCGATACGCGTTTCGAGCGAGCTGGCGCGCTCCGAGCCAAACGCATCATCAGCGAGGCGGATCAGGTCCTGGCCGTCCCACAGGCCGCCGCCCCGGAGCACCACATAGGCGATGACGAACAGCGCGGTGGCGACGACGGGAAGGGGATTTCTGGCGTAGCGCATGAAGAACAGCGCGCCGATGCCGGCCAGCATCAAGACCTGGGCGCCCGTGGATCGGCTCAGCAGAGTCGTCACTGCCAGGGCGCCGACGGGCACCGCGATGGGCAGCTTCAGGAGCGTCTTTTTCGCACCGGACAGCCACAGGGCGCAGCCGCAAAGCGCGCTCATGCCCATGAACATGACGGTCATGAGTCCATGCCGCATGAAAACCACGGGCCGGTAGCCGCCGCCCCGGTACGCCTGAACGAAGGCGCTCGGATTGAATCCGTAGATGTGGTAATGAAGGTTGGGGCTCATGCGCATCTCCCAGAGGCAGAACGGCAGATAGACAAGCCCTGCGATGAAAAACCCCAGGATCAACTCGCGCATTCCCTGGAGATCGCTGAAATACAGCCTGCCCACGAGATACGGAAGGACCCAGGAGGCAAAGGCGCCTGTCATGGCGGAAAAACCGTCGTAGGCCCCAAGGCCGTTCGAGATGGACGAGAAAAACGGCACGATGGACAGAGTCAGCGGGAACAGGTCTATCCAGCACGGGCGAAACCGACGGAATCGATCCATATCGAAGACCAGCGTGGCCGCAAAAATACCAACGCAGATGGCCATCGCTTTGTTGTATTCGGGGAAATACTGGATCTGAAACCCGGCATTGGGAAGAAACATCCATCCGCCCAAAAAGCCTGCCAGCGCGGCCCGCCGTCCGGGCAACAGGGCAAAAAGGATGAATATCACCGGAATGCATCCCAGCAGTACGACGGGGACCAGACTGTTGCCCTGAGGCATGACCAGCATTGCGATGCCCTTTGCCGTTAATCGGATGGCCCATCAGCGGGCGAGCCGTTCTCTCCAAACCCCATTGTAGGGGCCTGGCCGCAATTCGCGCAAAAACACGGAGCGCCGGCAGTACTCAGCGCCTGTTCACCCCAGAATAAGATGCTTGCACCAGAGTCCCGCCGTAAGCATGATGGCCGAGGCCGCCACGCCCAGCGCATCCAGCCAGGGCACCCATACCCCGTACTTGCGGCCCAGGAGCGACAGGAAGGGATAATGCAGCGCAGGCGCGAGCACTATGCCCCAGATGATGCCGTCGCTGCCGTTCAGCCAGCCGCCAATGCCCATGGCCAGGAGAAGCATCGCTGAACGGCTCAACATTGTCAGAAAATGCCGGAACGAGTCGCCTACAGCCAGGAACACCACTTCAACCGGCGCGGCCATGCCCGACAGAATGGACCCGCAGGCCAGCATTTGAAGCAGGCGCCCCGCAGACCAGTACTCCGGCTGGTAGACAATGCGGATGAATTCCGGACCGGCCAGCACCATGCCCCAGAGCACGGGCAGGGTGACGGACATAAGCAGCAGCCGGATACGCGTCGAATGCCTCCGCAGCGCTCCGGGCCGCTCCCGGGCCATTTCCGCATAGACGGGAAAAAGAACACGGTTGGACAGGGAGCGCAGCAGGTCTACGATGGAGCTGGCAAACATGTACGCGATGCCGTACACGCCGAGCATGCCGACATCGAGAAAGCGCGCGAGCACCGTGCGATCCAGGTTGTTGGCCAGAAAGGTGAGCAGGGAACTCACAAAGATCCATTTGCCGAAGTGGATAAGCTGGTGGGCGTATTCTTTTCGCCAGGCGAAGCCCATTCGCGGGCCGGGAATCTGATACGTGAGCAGAGTGTGGAAAACCATGGCGGCGAGGTTTCCGACCACCAATGCCCAGACGCCCATCCAGTAGAATGAGTCGTCGAACTGAATCTGGCGCCAGTCGCCGCCCGCGGAAAACGTCACGAACATGGCGTTAAGCGTCCGGACTTCCGCATAGATGCGCCAGGCGAGCGCACCCGCCATGCTTACCATCAAGCCCGCCACCTGCGTGATAACGGAAAGCTGGATTTGCAGCGGCACGTTCACATGGCGGTGCAGCAGATGCAGGTTTGTGGAGTCGAGGCTGACGATCAGCAGGTTCAGGCCTGCGACGGGCAGGAAGTACCGCAGCGCGGGCTGGTTGAAATACCAGGCGGCGGGAAGTGTGAACGCCAGGGCGCCAAGCCAGAGGCCCAGTCCGCGCAGCAGTTGCAGCGTCCAGGCGGTGCGAAGAAATTCGGGGTCCTCGGCCTTGGGATTCTGCACGATGCTGGGCGCGATGCCGAGGTCGGTGAGCATCGCAAGCCCCTGCAGATAGATGTTTATCATGACCATCAGGCCAAAGGCTTCACGAAACAGCAGGCGGGTCAAAACGATATTGCCGCCGAGCCGGATGGTCTGCGTGATGCCGTAGCCGGCAAACGTCCAGACGGAACCGCGAATCGTGAGACGCTTCAGAGAACGCGGGCGCGCTTGCGGCGCGCCGGCAGCCTCAGCGTCATGAGAGGGCCCGGAGGCCGGGTCATCAGCAGGCATGCCGTCTCCCCTGGTTCAGCGCCGTGACAAATTCAACTAGAGTGTACGGCATGCCAGTCTTTTCTCCTCCCCGTGCCGGGGCATCCGGTGCGCGTCGGTTTTTTGAGTTCAAACCGCTTTTCGCGGCACTTGGAATTCCGGCGGCTCAATCAAGCCGGACGTTTACTCTTCTTCGCCGCCGGGCTCGAGGTCTTCGCTCCCGTTTTCCCCGATATCATCTTCTGGGATGTCCAGATCGCTGGCCGGGTCGCCGGTGATGCGTTCTTCCTTGCTGTCGGCGACAGCCTTGGCCACCGCGCTGACCAGGGCGCCGGGGCTCGGCGACATCACCTTGACGCCCTGCGTATTGCGCCCGATGGTGCGGATGTCTTTCACGCCGCAGCGCATGACAATCCCGTCGGTACTCACGGTAACAATTTCATCATAATCATCGACCGTCAACATGCCAACCACCCGGCCATTGCGTTCGGAGGTTTTGATATTGATGATGCCCTGGCCACCGCGGTGTTGAAGCCGGTATTCGCCGACTTTGGTGCGTTTACCGTATCCGTGCTCGGTTACGGTGAGCACCGTGCTTTCATCCTCCGCAATCGACGTCCCGATCACGAAATCGCCTTCCTCCAGCCGGATCCCGACGACGCCCCGCGCGGTGCGTCCCATGGTGCGCACATCTTTTTCGGGGAAACGGATGGCTTTCCCATGGGCGGTGGCGAGCAGGATATTGTCTTCACCGGACGTGATCTGCACGTCGATCAGCTGATCGCCCGGATCGAGGCCAATCGCGATAATGCCGGTGGCCCGCGGATTGCTGAACGCTTTCAGAAGGGTCTTCTTCACCGTGCCGTTTCGAGTCACCATGAAGATGTTCTTGCCTTCTTCCTTGAGGTCGCCCACGGGCAGGCAGGCGGTGATAGTTTCTCCGCCGGACAGGTTGAGCAAATTGACGATCGCGCGTCCGCGCGCTGCGCGGCCGGCTTTCGGCAACTCGTGCACCTTGCGCCAATAGACGCGGCCGGCGTTACTGAAAAAGAGCATGTACTGGTGCGTCGTGGCAATGAACAGATCCCGGACGGAGTCCTCTTCTTTCGTGCCCATGCCAGTGACGCCCTTGCCGCCGCGCCGCTGTTTACGGTAGGTGCTCACGGGCAGGCGCTTGATGTAGCCCGCATTCGACACCGTCACGACCATCGATTCGTCGGCGATCATGTCTTCGAGGCCGATCTCTTCCACTTCGCCGACAATTGCCGTACGCCGCGCATCGCCGTATTTTTCTTTGACTTTCAGGGTCTCTTTGCGAACCTCGGCCTTGATGGTGCGCTCGCTCGAGAGGATGTTTCTGAACCGCTCGATTTCTTTCAGGAGATCAGCGTATTCCTTTTCAAGCTCTTCACGCTCCAGGCCCGTGAGGCGGCGCAGGCGCATGGCGAGGATGGCGTTGGCCTGGACTTCGCTGAACGTGAAGCGTTCGATCAACGCCCGGCTCGCGCTTTCGCTGTCTGCCGAGGCCCGGATGATGGCGATGACTTCGTCGATATGATCGATGGCTTTCAGCAAACCTTCGAGAATGTGTGCGCGTTTTTCGGCTTCGGCCAGGTCAAACCGCGTGCGCCGTTCGACAATTTCAGCACGGTGCTCGATGAAGTAATGCACCATTTCGCGCAGAGACAGCACGCGCGGCGAACCATTCACCAGCGCCAGCAGGTGGATGCTGGCGGTGTCCTGCAGCTGGGTAAACTGAAACAGTTGATTGAGAATCACTTTGGGCTCATCGCCCTTGCGGATCTCGATCACCACGCGCATGCCGTCCTTATCGGACTCGTCACGCAAGTCGGAAATGCCTTCGACTTTTTTCGAGCGCACCAGATTGGCGATGTTCTCTATCAGGCGCGCCTTATTGACCTGGTAGGGAATCTCGGTAACAACGAGACTCTCTTTACCGGTCTTTTCGTTGGTTTCGACATTGACGTGCGCCCGGACGCGCACCTGGCCGCGGCCGGAGAGATAGGCTTTCTTGATGCCCTCGCGGCCGCAGATGATGCCGCCGGTAGGGAAATCCGGCCCTTTCACAAACTGGAGCAGATCTTTCGTAGTGGCCTCTGGATGGTCAATCAAATGCACCACAGCGTCGCAGACTTCGGTGAGATTGTGCGGGGGGCAACTCGTGGCCATCCCCACCGCAATACCGTAGGAGCCATTCACCAGCAGGTTCGGTATCGCCGACGGCAAAACCTGCGGTTCCTGGAGGCGTCCGTCGTAGTTGGGCGTGGTATTGACGGTCTCTTTTTCGATATCGCCCAGCATTTCGGCGCAGATGGCCGCCATGCGCGCCTCGGTATAGCGCATGGCCGCGGGGCTGTCTCCGTCGACGGAACCGAAATTGCCTTGCCCCTGGATCAGCGCATAGCGCATGTTCCAGGGTTGCGCCAGACGTACCAGGGCATCGTAAATGGCGGAGTCGCCGTGGGGGTGGTATTTTCCCATCGTGTCGCCGACCACGGCGGCGCATTTCCGGAAGCCCCGGTTGTGCACCAGTCCCAGTTCGTGCATGGTGAACAAGATGCGGCGATGGACCGGCTTCAGACCGTCGCGGACGTCGGGCAGGGCGCGGCTGACGATGACGCTCATGGAATAATCCATGAACGAGTTCTTCATTTCGTTTTCGATGGCAATGGGGACAATTTTTTCGTTGCGTGTATACATCGTTTTCCTCAACTATCCGCCAGGAACGCCGGGGTTTCTCCCGCCAGGCACGTCACGGGGCAGGCAGCGCCGGGCGCAGGCAATTACGTATCCACATTGCGCACTTCGGCAGCATATTTCTCGATAAAGGCCTTGCGCGGCTCAACCAGATCCCCCATCAGGGTGACGAACATGTCATCGGCCGCGGTTTCATCTTCCGCTTCGACCCGAAGCACGGTCCGGCTGTCGGGATTCATGGTGGTTTCCATGAGCTGGTCGGGATTCATTTCGCCCAGGCCCTTGTACCGTTGGATTGTCAGGCCTTTTTTGGCGAGTTCGAGCAAGTGGTCCCGGAGGCTCAGCAGGTCGTTGGTTTCGAAGGGTTCGCCCTCCTTGATTGGCTCAACCCGGAACGGTGGATTGCCGATTTCGCTCAGTGGTTCCTTCCCCGACAGGAGAGCGGAGAACTCGTGGCTGCGCATAAACGCGATGTCGACCTGCCCTTTCTGGCGTTTCGGCTTCGTCTTGCCGTTTTCATCGCCATTCTGGGGCAACTCGCCCTGAACCTGGCCCGTATCGATGATTTCCAGGTCGCCAAACAAATCGTTCTTTTCCGTGGGAGACAGCGTGGCCGGATTCATCCATTTCTCCCGGGGAAGCAGCATCGCCTTCTCGACGGCTTCGCGGCTGGCGCCATAGACGCGGTTGAGGCGCGAGAGCAGGTTTTCGCGCTCGAGCGCAGCACGCAGCGCTTTCCGGAGCGTTTTCAAGGTCACCTTGCTCGACCGGGGACTCCCGTTCGCCGCTAAAACGCTCACTTCGTCGAGAATGTTCTCGAGCAGGAATTGTTCCATCTGGTCCTCGGTATTGATGTACTGGACCTTCTTGCCGCGTTTGACCTGGTACAAAGGCGGCTGCGCAATATAGAGGTGGCCGCGCTTGATCAGTTCGGGCATCTGCCGGAAGAAGAACGTGAGCAGCAGCGTCCGGATGTGCGCGCCGTCGACGTCCGCGTCGGTCATGATAATGACCTTGTGATAGCGCAGGTTTTCGGTTTTGAATTCGTCCTTGCCGAATCCCACGCCGATAGCGGTAATCAGCGCCCGGATTTCCGCGTTGCTGAGCATTCGGTCGGCCCGTGCCTTCTCGACATTCAGGATCTTGCCGCGCAGGGGCAGGATGGCCTGGTAACGGCGATCACGGCCTTGTTTCGCAGATCCTCC
>DAOSJS010000196.1:0-7658 GCA_035367355.1 Candidatus Hydrogenedentota bacterium | reverse complement strand
ATATCATCGACACGCCGGGCCATGCCGACTTCTCCGGCGAGGTTGAGCGCATCCTCTCCATGGTCGATTCCGTGCTCCTGCTGGTCGACGCGAGCGAAGGGCCCATGCCCCAGACCCGCTATGTGCTCATGCGCGCCCTCCGCCAGGGATTGCGGCCCATTGTCATCGTCAACAAGGCCGATCGGCCCAGTGCCAACCCCGCACGCACGCTCGATCTCACCTTTGATCTTTTTGTTGAGCTCGGCGCGAACGACACGCAGTGCGATTTCCCGGTACTCTACGGGTCGGGCCTGCAGGGATGGCTCGTCCGCGACCTCCAGACAGACCCCCATGCCGGGATGGATGCGCTCTTCGAGACCATCATTGCGCATGTACCCGCCCCCGAGGCCCGCGTGGATGCGCCGTTCCTCATGCAGGTCAGCACGCTCGGCTGGCGCGACCACATCGGCCGCACCGGCACGGGGCGCGTCCTCCAGGGACGCCTCCAGCGCGGCGACGCCCTGACCCGAATCACCACGCGACGCACCCGTGCGGAATGGCTCCGGCAAAAAGCCGACGACGGAGACGACTGGGAAGTGACGGGCATCGAAGACGACCGCGCCGTGCATCTCTGGGTCACGCGCGGCATTGAAAGCGTGCCATGCAGCGAAGTTTCGGCAGGCGATATCGTGACCATTGCCGGCCCGAAGGCCATCAGCATCGGCGACACGCTTGCCGCACCTGAACTCGACAATTGCGCCCTCCCGCCGCTCGTCATCGAAGAGCCCACCGTTGCCATGACGATCCAGGTCAACACGGGACCATTCGCGGGCCGCGACGGCGCTGCTGTCACCATCCGCCAGATCCGCGCCCGCCTGGACCGCGAACTGCGGACCAACGTGGCGCTCCGCGTCGAAGAAACCGGCCGGGGCAACGGCATGAAGGTCTCCGGCCGCGGTGAGCTGCATCTTGCCATCCTCATCGAGGAAATGCGCCGCGAAGGCATGGAACTCTGCATTTCCCCGCCGGAAATCATCACGCACTGTGACGCCGCGGGGACGCTCTTCGAGCCGTTCGAAGAACTCGTCATCGACGTGCCTCTGGAATTTCAAGGCACGGTGATTGAAAAAATATCCCTGCGCAAAGGACAGCTCCAACGCGTCGAAACTAACGGGGCCGGCATGGTCCGTCTTGAATTTGCCATCACCACACGCGGCCTCATCGGATACCGAAGCGAATTGCTCACCGACACACGCGGCCTTGGCATCATGGCCTCGCGCTTTACGGGATACGAACGCTGGACCGGCCCCATCATTACCCGCAACCGGGGCTCCATGATCAGCATGGACACCGGTGAAGCGACCTCATACAGCCTCGAAAACCTTCAGCAGCGCGGCGTGCTTTTTGTCTCGCCCATGGATCCCGTGTACGAAGGGCAGATCGTCGGGGAACACGCGCGCCCGGGCGACCTCCCGTGCAATCCGACCAAACGCAAGGCGCTCACCAACCATCGCGCCGCTGGCAAGGACCACGCCATCGGACTCGATGTCCCCCGCACCCTCACGCTCGATGCCGCTCTCGAATGGGTTGCCACCGACGAGCTGGTGGAAGTCACCCCGAAGGTCATTCGCGTCCGGAAAGCGGTCTTGAACGCGGAAGATCGCAAGCGCCTTCATAAACGTACCGCGGACGAGTGACTCTCACGGCAACGGAACCCAACGATGCCATACCGGCAACGGATAGTGCGAATGTGTTCGCGCGCCGGCCGCTCTCGCGCTCAGGCGGCATCCGGGTGGGTCGGAAATCCATAATAGTCGAAGACGTCGCGCATCTGATCGAGCAGCAAGGCCCGGCTGATGCCATATTCCTCCATGGAATAGGCGTGTGAACTTTTGTACGTCCGGCCTCTGCATTCCTGTCCTGCCAGATAGTCTCTAAAGTCATCACTCACGGGCCATCCGAACCTTGCGTAAATCGCTTCCACACTGGCCCGCGGATGCCCCACCAGTTCGGGATACAGCAACGCGGCATACTGATCTTCCGGCCATTCCGGCAAAACACGCATGGGCCCCTGATAAAAGCAGTGGCCAATCTTGAGAAACTGCCGCCGGAATTCCTCCTCATACAGGTGGTTGCCGAATGTGTCCCAGTAGAATTTTCCCAGGCTGGCCATCGAAGGGATGCATTCAAACGGAGAGCGGACGTTGCATACAACCCGGGCATCAGGGAACGTCTCCCGGATGGAACGCAGTTTTACTGAAAACGCGGGGCTCTTCGAGAGATACTGCTTGTCCGGACCGTGAAAATAGAGATGGCGCTGCACCATCCTGCGGTAGAAACACATCACGTCGCGCCGAAGCTCCGGCCCGGCGGCCTCGTCAAAACGCATCAGGTAGGCCATCTCGATTTCAAATGGAAACAAAAGAGCCAGCGAGGCCGAGTGGATGATCGGAAACAGCACTTGCTCGTCTTCATCAGGCTGGAAAAGGCTTTGTGGATGAAGATGATGCAGGCTTCGGAAGAAACGCCGGTCAAGGGCCTCCACCGCGGCACGGCCGAACCCGCCTAACGCAGCATCCACTCGTCCCAGCCCCTGAAAAATGCGGCGCTGAAGTATCGACGGCGCGAAGAGAATCTCCCCCAGGGTCATCGTGGTGAAGCGGCCGCTGTCGCCACTCAACAGGCGGTGAAAAAACGTCGTTCCGCTGCGCGGCACGCCCACAATAAACAGTGGTTGTGATACCTTCACCTTCCGGTACGCCGAAAACAATATCTCGTCGGCCAGAAAGCACATCCAGTGCATGGAGTTCAGAATTAAAAGCAAGGGCACGGCGGCACACAGCAGCACAAAGCGCCGGACGCTCAATTCGCCCAGAGTCCCACGGCTTCTGAACAACGAATAGAACACCAGCCGCGCTAAACGCCAATAACTCTGCAGAAATAATCGATACATGCACGCCTCTTGCAGGGTTTCTACACGCCAGTACGCGGAACGTTACTGCTCGGCCTTCGAGATTCGCGTGCCGGCCCATCAAAAGAGAAAGGTAATTGAATCTTTTACATAGCACGCAGGTTGCGGCCGTGGCCGAAGGGGCGCTCCCGGGCAGGGTTGTCTCGCCCCTGATTTATCCTCCAGCATCTATGTATTTGCCGAAACGGGAGGCTTCGAATTCAGGCTGGGTCCGGGCTTCCACCATAATGCGTTCGAGCCGGGCAGCGACGTCCGGGTGCTCTCCAGCCACGTTGGTAGACTCCGAAAGGTCATCTTCCAGATTATACAGTTCCAGTGGCGCGTCCGGATTCTTTACCAAATCCCTTTTGATGCCTTTCCATTTGCCCATCCGCACGGCAAGCTGCCCGCCATAGCCTTTAAAATCCCAGAAGAGGTATTCGTGCTGGCGTTGCGCGTGGCCCTCGCCCAGAAGCGTCGGAAGGAAACTGATCCCGTCCGTATCCGCGGGCGCCTCGGCTCCCGTAAGGTCAGCCAGCGTCGCAAGGACATCGTAATGCGCGGCCAGATGGTCCGTCACGGTTCCGGGGGCGATTCTTCCCGGCCACCAGGCGATCATGGGCACCCGGATGCCGCCTTCATACAGCGAGCCTTTCAGCCCGTTCAACGGCCCCACGCTGTCGAAAAATTCATAGTCAACTTGTTCAATCACGTGCGTGGTCCCGTTGTCGGAAGTGAAGAACACGATGGTGTTGTCATCCAATCCGAGCTCTTTCAGCAGCGCGAACAAGCGGCCCACCTGTTTGTCCAGAAATGAGATCATCGCCGCGTAGCAGGCTCTGGGCGTGGGATGCGGCTGGTAGTTCTTGCCGGTGTAGGGCGTTTCCTCCCACAAGCCCTGGTATTGCGCAAGCTCTTCTTCGGGAACCTGCAACGCCAAGTGCGGAATCACCGTGGGATAGTAGAGGAAGAACGGTTTTTCTTTGTTATCGCGCACGAACTGCAACATCGCGTCCGCGATCCGCTGCGGCGCATACTGCTCGCCCGTCACGCCGCGGGTATTGCCTTCAAGCGGTTCCCGCTCGCCCTGGTTCACGAGGAAACGCGGATAGAGATTATGCGCGTGACTCTGGCAATTGTAGCCGAAAAAGCGGTCAAAACCCTGCGCCAGCGGGTCCCCGCTCGAGCCGGGCGCCCCCAGACCCCATTTTCCGAAGCATCCTGTGACGTAGCCTCGGCTTTTCAGCAATTCCGCGCACGTCAGCTCGTCCGCGGGAATGGGAAGCTGTCCGGCAAAGTCCTCGGCTTTGCCCATCTGATGGTTATCGCGCACGTAGGCGTGGCCGCCGTGTTTGCCCGTCATGAGAACGCAACGCGAGGGCGCGCAGACGGCGGAACCGGCGTAATGCTGCGTGAACCGCAGGCCTTCCGCTGCCATACGGTCAATGTTTGGCGTCTTGATCTTCTCCTGGCCGTAGCAGCCAAGCTCGTTCCATCCCAGGTCGTCGGCCATGATGAACACGATGTTGGGAGCCCGCTGCGCCGCAGCATCGGCCGTGCCCGTCCACGGCATGCCCGAAAGCGCGTATCCCGCCGCAGCCAGCTGAAGGAATTGCCGCCGGTTACACTGTCTTGCGCGCATAGGTATCACCACATTGCCTCCTCACGGGACTGTATACCGCCTCAAATTCAGATCCGCCGGTTCAAGCGCCTTTTCCCCAAATCCAACTCAAAGGCTGCGCCTCATTCCCCTGCATCATTCTCGCCCAGAACTCGTCCATTTTTCACCTGCACCGACGAATTCTCAAGCACATTGTCGCGAATGAGCACGGGTTTCCCGTCCGGCGTTTCATCATCCACTTCAATGACTACGTTCTGCAGGACGTTGCCCGTGACCGCTACGTTGCCTGCGGTGATTTTGAGAAGCAGCGGCGCGTCTTGATTGGCTGTATAGACGCAATTGCCGGTGACCGCCGTGTCAAATCCGCGCAGATCCATGGCGTGCGTGCAGCGGCCTCCTTCATCGACCTGGATGACGTTGCCCGCGATCACGTGCCGGTGCGAATCGGCCCAGGTACGGAACGCAATATCAAGGTCTCCATTCGAACGGACATGCACCACATTATCCGACATGAGGATATTGTTTCCCCGATCCGAACCAACTGCGACGTGCGTGCGGCCCGTGATCTCGAAGTAATTCCCGCGGATTTCTCCCGGGCCCGTAAGGATCTCGACTACATCTGACGAGGCGTTACCGAGGCGGTTGTTGATGACCTTCATGCCGTGACCCTCCAGCATGATCCCCAGGCGCGCCGCGTTGAAGACGACGCAATTCTCTACCGTGATGTGGTGCGTGTCCTCCGTCGGATTCGGATCGCCGGGGCGGGCACGGAAGGCCTTGATCCCGCAGAATTCGAAACGGTCGTGGGAAATATTGGGATCCCCTTCGCTTTTCGGGTTGCCGTCACGATTTGCGTCGACGTACAGGTCCCGGATCGTGACGTAGCCCACTCCCGAGCCGATGATGCGGATGACGTTCGTCTCCTGCCCATCCGCCTGGATCAGCTTCGTCGCAGCGCCTTCGCCTTGAAGCGTTACATCGCTCCGGCGGATGAGGATGCCTCCAAGTTCTCCTTCGACGCGCCGGATATCATACGTCCCCGCCGCCAGAAAAACGGTCCCCCCGGCCTCGGGTAACGCCGCGACCGCCGCGTTGATTTCTTCCTG
The DNA here is from genome assembly GCA_035367355.1 of Candidatus Hydrogenedentota bacterium. Classification (GTDB taxonomy): domain Bacteria; phylum Hydrogenedentota; class Hydrogenedentia; order Hydrogenedentales; family SLHB01; genus UBA2224. Next base: position 2,002 of record DAOSJS010000196.1, on the reverse strand, counting down.
GTCTCCCTCGCCGTCACAGACGAATTGCGCGGCCGCACGCATCGCTTCAGATGAATCCCGCGCGGCTACCGTCACCACGCCTGCACAGGGCATTTGCCCTGCTGCCGTTCCACCCAAAGCCACGGCAAGCGCCAACAGAAGTCCAAGTGTCCTCATCGCATCAGCTCCTTCTGGAAATGTCGTGCACCCGCAATCACTCTAGTAGGCGGAGCCGTGTCGTTCAAATCGTTTTGCCAACACTGCTTTTGTCCCGTATTCTCCATGAACCGAAAGGCACAAGCTTCCGGAGCGAACAAAGGAGTGGCCCGTGATGATAACGCTGATTTGCGCGGCTTTGCTGGCTGGAGCGCTGACCGAACCAGCCTCCCCGCCGTTCGGCAACGTGTTTTTCCCCGGTGACGCCATGCACATCAACGTGCCCGGCGATGCCGCGAATCTCGCGCAGACGTGGCGTGCACTCGATGATACCCTCACGATGGTCGCATCGGGAAAAACCTCTCGTGCGGGCGTAGTCGGCGCGGGTGCACTCCCGCCGGGATGGTACCGTATCGAGTTTCTTGACGGACAGGAGCGTTGCGTGGGATTCACGACGGCGGCTGTCCTCCCCAATCGGCCGCCATCGCCATCCCAGACTACCCCCGTGGCCGTCGACGTCGCCCTCTCGTGGCTTGCGCGTGAGGAGTCATCCGCATGGCCGGGATTGGCGGGGCTGGCCGCACTCGCGGGGGCGGGCTGGATTCGCGACCGCATTCACTGGCGCGAAATGCAGCTCGAGACGGGCGCATTTCTCGAACAGACCAAGTACGACAGAACCGCCACCGTGCAGTCCAGCGCCGGACTCGAGGTCCTGCAGGTTTTTCACACCATGCCGCCCTGGGCACGAGACGCGGCGGAGGGCAATCAGCGGCCGAGAGGCAACCTTCGCCACCTCTATCAGTTCTGCGAAGAAATGGCCCGGCGTTTCGGCGGCCGCGTCGATGCCTGGGAACCCTGGAATGAAGGAAACGCAGACAATTTCGGCGGCTTGACCATGGACGAGCTGTGCTCCCTGCAGAAGGCCGCCTATCTGGGTTTCAAACACGGCAATCCCGCCCTCACGGTCTGCTGGGCTCCCCTCGCCGGCGCAAACACCCCGGCACAGGCGGAGGCCGTGCTCCGGAACGAAACCTGGCCGTATTACGATGTTTACAGCATCCACTCGTACGACTGGCCACATGCCTACCCCCGACTCTGGGAACCGGCGCGCCGGGCCGCGTGCGGCAGGCCCATCTGGGTTACAGAATGCGATCGCGGCATGGAAGTGAACCCGGCGTCTGCCGTGGGGGATTTCACGCACGATTTCTCCCGTCGGAAAGCCGAATTCATGGCGCAATCCTATGCATGCAGCCTGTTTTCGGGGGCATCGCGCCATTTCCACTTCATCCTGGGCCCTTATACGGAAAAGCAGGGAACGATCCAGTTTGGGCTGCTCCGACACGATTACACGCCCCGCATAAGCTATGTCGCCCTTACTGCCATTGGCCGTTTTCTCGCGGATGCGAAATGCCTGGGACGGTGGGACGCAACGGATGACCCTGACCTGCATATTTACGCATTCCGCTCCCGGCCCAATCAGCTCCCGCGCGACATCCTGGTCGCATGGATTGAGAAGGAACTGGAATGGCCCGATCGCGGGCAGCAATCAGCCCCCTGGCCGTTGCCTGCGGAGTTGCGCATCGAGGCCGTTTTCGACTACCTCGGACGGCCAACCGGGCATATACCGCCGGCCGAAATCAGGTCAGCGCCGCTCTTTGCCGTGCTGCCGGAGGGGGAAGCCGCCACCTTGCCGCTGAAGACCCTTCCAGTCTCCGAATTCCGTCAAGGGAAACCGTCACCCGTGGTCTTGCAGTTCGACACGCCGGGCATCGCGCCCGTTATACGAAACCGCGCCTGGACCCCGGAGCCCGAACGTGTTTTCGAACCGGAAATGCCGGTCTCGTGCGAACTCGTTGTGTACAATTTC
>DAOSJS010000195.1:0-7699 GCA_035367355.1 Candidatus Hydrogenedentota bacterium | reverse complement strand
GCGGGCACGTCACCGGGATCCAGCTCCTTTGCGGCCAGTTTCTCGGGGTTCTCCTGCGAAATCTCCCAGTTCTGGCAGTTTTTGCAATGGAGGTTGCAGCCCACGGTGGCCAGCGAGAGGATCCGGCTCCCCGGCAGCATATGAAACAGGGGCTTCTTCTCGATCGGGTCCACATGCACGGCGCAGGGCCGCCCGTAGGTGACCGCGACCAGACGGCCGTCGATGTTCACGCGAATCCGGCATTCGCCGCTCTGCCCCGGCGCAATGAGACAATTCTTGGGACATAATTCGCATTGAATCGTCATGGCATCGCACTCAAACGTTGGCCTCTATTGTGCGTCACCGGGCCAGGGGGGTCAAGGCGGCGGCTCGCGCCGTTTAAGATCGGGGCCTGTAGTGGCATCGTCGTGCCATTTGCGATCGCATCGAAACAGGGCAGGCACAAGGGCCTGCCTTTCTTCAAGACGAACGCACCGGGGTATGCCAAGGCAGCATCAAGCGCTGACAGACAGACACACACCGCCGGTCCAGGCGGCACCGGATGTGCCAGTTCCCGGCACACGGGCAGCACGCTCGGCGTCTACCGAATCTCGCCGGGTTGGGGGAGCGCTCTAGAGCAGCTCGGCGATCTGGACGGTGTTGTAGGCCGCGCCTTTCAGGAGATTGTCGGAAACGATCCACATATCCAGCGCGCTGGCATGGGAGATGTCTTCGCGGATGCGGCCGACGAAGGTCTCGCCCCGGCCCGCCGCGTGGATGGCCAGGGGATACTTCTGCGCCGCTGGGTCGTCTTCCACAACGATACCCGGCGCCCGGGACAGAATCTCGCGCGCCTGCGCAGCCGTCAGCTTGTTGACGGTCTCGACGTTGACGGATTCGCTGTGGCCGGTATGGACGGGCACGCGGACGGTGGTCGCGGTGACGCGGATGCTGTCATCGCCCATGATCTTCTTGGTCTCGTTGACCATTTTCATTTCTTCGGAGGTATAGCCGTTGTCTCCGAAGGCATTGCTCTGCGGGATCTGGGGGATGCAGTTAAACGCGATCGGGTGCGGGAAGATCTGGCACACCGGCTCTTCGTTGGCGAGCAGGGCCCGGGTCTGGGCGTACATTTCGTCAACGGCCGCTTTGCCCGCGCCGGACACGGCCTGATAGGTCGAAACCACGACCCGTGTGATGGTGGCTGCATCGTGGAGCGGCTTCAACACGACTACCATCTGCGTCGTCGAGCAGTTCGGGTTGGCAATGATGCCCTCGTGCCACGCGATATCTGCGCCGTTCACTTCGGGAACGATCAGCGGGACTTTCGGGTCCATGCGCCACGCGCTCGAATTGTCGATCACCACGCAGCCGTCCCGGGCTGCAAACGGCGCGAAATGCTTGCTCGTGCCTCCTCCCGCGCTGAAGAGCGCGATGTCCACACCTTTGAACGACGTCTCGGTCATCACCTCTACGGGGATTTCCTCTCCCCGGAACACAACAGATTTCCCCCTGGACCGTTCGGATGCGAGCGGTTTGAGCGATTTGACGGGGAAATTGCGCTCTTCGAGAACCTGCAGCATCTGCCTGCCGACCATGCCGGTAACGCCTGCTACGGCGACGACCTTCTGAGACATGTGAGTCTGGCTCCTTATACAGTTGCGGTGTGGCGAAGCAACAACACAGAAAAACCGCGCGTTTCGCATCACGAAACACACGTGCGCGTGCACATGCGCGGTACAGCAGCGGCAACCGCCCGAAACGCCATCCGGCGCCCGGCGCCCGGCCGCCGGCTGCGGGCGGATCAGGCGAGAGCGTCGTCGATGGCTTTTGCCAAGTCGGTCTTTGACGTCACTCCAATGAATTGCTTGGCGATTTTGCCGTCTTTGAACACGAGCAGCGTGGGAATGCTGGACACGTTGAATTTGGCAGCCAGATCGTTTTCGTTGTCGACATTCACCTTGGCGATCGTCGCTTTGCCCGCGTATTGCGCAGCCAGCTCCTCGATGGCCGGGCCCATCATGCGGCAGGGGCCACACCACTCAGCCCAGAAATCTACCAGCGTCACGCCACTGCCAATCACTCCGTCGAAATCGCCCCTGGTAAGCTCGCGAGCACTGCTCATGCGTAAAACCTCCTGAAATAACACTGCCGATGAGGCAGAGATCCTCTACAGCCTCCCTGCCGGCGATAGTTCAACCCTCAAGGAAAGGCCGGCGCACCGAAAAGTATTCCCGCAAAGGCCTTTCCAGCACCGAAGTCGTGCTATTATAGCTGCCCGGACAGTGCCAACGCAAAAAGCACCGCTGTGCAGCTCCGGCTGCTCATGGCGCATCACAAGCCGCTTCCCAGGAAAGACTGGTGCCCGAACGTGAGACGCCGGAACGCCAGGCGGAACGGCGCCGCGGTGGCGCACCGAACCGGGAAACCGTTGTAACGTGACATTTCTAACGAGTTTTGACGGGATTAATTCTTGACGAGACACCATAGTGAACTCTACAATTATAATCCGGGATGTTTTGGACATTGACAGTGTCCACAGCATGCTATTTTAGAAGCAACATGGGGATTGTAAAGATGGCGGCCGACAAGGCACTGTCAACAACCCAGAGCCAAGTCACACAACCGGGTATACAGTGCCCGATGGATAGAGAATGAGATTAACCTCTAGAGAACCAGTCAAAAAACGCATTGGCGAAATGCTCATTGATGCAGGCCTGGTCACGCGGGAACATGTCGAGGAAGCGTTGGCAAAACAGCGCCGCGAAGGCGGGAAGCTGGTCGAGCTGCTCATCGCGCTTGGCCGGCTGCAAACCAACGAATTTGTGAGCTTTCTGGCGCGGCAGGGCGGTGTGCCGAGCATCGATCTTCAACGTTACGAGATCCCGAAGCCGATCATCGAACTGCTCGATCGCGAATTTGTCTTAAAACACGAAGTCATTCCCATCGACAAGCTGGGCAAGCTGCTGACGGTGGCGATGGTATGCCCGCTGGATTCGGCTACCATCGAAGAGCTGCAGCTGATGACCCAGTGCAAAGTAAAGCCGATGTTGTGCTCCCCTGATGCTATCCGCAAGGCCATTCAGCGTTACTACCCCGCCGGAGGCCCGGAGTCCGGCCAGCAGGCCGGCGGAGCAGCTCTGAACGTAGACGGTCTGGAAGGCGCCCTGAGTCTGCGCAACGTCACCTTGCTGGTGCGCCAGATCGAGGCGCTGCCGGCGCTGCCCGAGACCATCCGGCGGATGCGCGAATCAGCGTCGGATTCCACGACTTCAGTGAAGGAAGTCGGGAAAATCGTCTCGGGCGACCCCGCCGTGGCGGCGAAAATTTTGAGCGTGGCCAATTCAGCCGCCTACGGGTTTTCACACCGGGTGGACAACGTTTCGCACGCGGTATCGCTGCTGGGGCTTCGTGAAACGTACTCTCTGGCGCTGGCTCTGTCTATCGCCGACATCATGAAAGAAAGCAAGGGATTCGACTATAAACGGTACTGGGAACAGGCAGTCCAGTGCGCTGCGGCGTCCCGGCTGCTGGCCGAAGAACATGGGCGGCCCGACAACGGCGGCACATTCACGGCCGGATTGCTGCACAATCTCGGCAAACTGGCGCTGGCGCATGTGGCCCCCGGAGCGTACCCGCAGATCGGGGCAGACCTGTACGGCCAGGACCTCATTGAAGCGGAGCAGAAAGTATTCGGCCTGGCCCATCCCGAAGCAGGCTATGAACTTGCCCTGCACTGGGAACTGCCCGAGCATGTGGCGGAAGCCATCCGGTTTCACCACACGCCCGAGCAGGCTACGAAGCATAGCGAGGTCGTATCGCTGGTGGCCCTGGCGGTGTTCATGGTCTACGCCTCCATGTCCATGGATCCCAGGGATGATCGCTTCCTGGACGAGCACAAAGATCTGTTGAGGTGCGCGGGACTCGAGCTGGAACGATCAAAGACCGCCTATCATACCTTCCTGACGCGGCTGATGGACCTGACCGCGGAGGCCTTTCTCGTCTAAAGCGCGCGTGGAAGGCCGCATCAACACCGCGCAGGAATGCAAGAAATGCACAGCGCGCCCCCGAATGTGCTTCTTTTGCACAGCGGCAGGCTGCAAATGACAGTGAAATGAATGGCACGGGCCTTGCACTCTTTGCGGGTGGAACACAAAAAGGCCCGCCCTCAGAGGCTATACGAGCCCACGGGGCGCCTGATAAGGAGAGCCACCATGAAGACGATAACACGAGTTGCGATTCCGGCAATGGCTGTGGTGCTCGCACTGACCGTACTGCCGGTCTTTGCACAGAGCGACCCCGCGCCGCAAAACCCCAACACGCTCCTGGAGAACCCCGGCACGGCCGCGAACACGCCGCCCGCCACCGAGGCCAACGTTTCCCCTGAACCCTTCGGGCAAGGCCGTGGGCGCGGCCTGCGCGATGGACGCGGCATGGGCCAGGGGCCCGGTCTCGGCCGGGGCCGCCAGGGCCAAAACATCCAGGGCGAACAGCCTGCCCCTGGGACCGGCACTGAAAAGAACCCGGCGCCCGGCGACGGTCGCGGGCGTGGTCTGCGCGACGGTCAAGGCCGGGGCCAGTGCTTGCGCGACGGCAGCTGCGGCTGCATCCAAGGTCAGGGTATGGCGCGCGGCCGCGGCCAGGGTTACGGGCGCGGCGCCCGCGGCAAGGCGGGTGAGCCTGCTATGACACCCGGGTTTGGCGGCGGCCGTGGCCAGGGCCGGGGCCTGGGGTACGGGCGCGGTCAGGGCCAGGGCCGGGGTCAGGGCCGCGGTCAGGGCCAGGGCCAGGGTTATGGGCGCGGCCCACGCGATGGCAGCGGACCTGGCCGGGGTCTGGGATTTGGCGGAGGCTGCCTCCCCGATTGCCCCAATGCCCGCTGATGGTACACTGAAGGGCCATGGAACCCAGAGATAACAGTCGGAACCCGGTGATTTTGGTGGTGCTGGCAGCTGCGTTACTCGCGGCTGCCAGCATTTTTCTACTGGTCCGGCAATACCGCGTCGAAGTCGTCAATGCACAGGTTCAGCTCCTGGCAAAAGGCCGAACCACGCTCGACGCCTTAACCGCGGGCATCCGCGCCCAGAGCCGCCGGGGAATGTACCGGGCCGAGCGGCTGGCGGCCATCTTCGATGAACTGGCCCAGACGCCGGGGATCCTGGCGCTGCGGCTCCGTTCGGCCAGTGGCGCGGTCGTAGCAGAAGGCGGCGAGTTGCTGGATATACCGGATCTGCCCCCCGGGGCGGCACAGTGGACCTCGGACACCTTGATCATGACGGCGTCGGCCGAATTCATTCACGACCGGCCCGGCATGGGACTTTTCAGGCGAGGGCGGGGCCAGGGCGGTCCCGGCCTCGGGTTGGGGCTGCGGCGCGGCGGTGGACGTGGGCTTGGCCCTGACAACCGGGAGGATGCACTCGACGCGGGCGACACGCCCTGGGAAGCAGGACCGCACGTTTTGACTGTTGTGCTGAACACGGGCGACGTCCGGTTCGCTATACGCTACGCACGCTTACGGCTGGCCGGCGTGGCGTTCGTCGTGCTGGTGGCGGTTAGTTCAGGCGCATGGGCTTTCGTAACCCAATTGCACCAGCGGCGGCTGATGACGGGCCTGCTGCTGGCGGAAGAACGCGCGGCCCAGAGCGAGCGGCTGGCCCGCCTGGGCGCAGGGCTGGCCCACGAAACCAAGAACCCTCTGGGCGTAGTGCGGGGACTGGCTCAATCCATCCTCGAAGCGCCGGATGCCGGGCGCACCACCCGTGGCATGGCACAGCAGATCGTCGACGAATCCGACCGCATTGTGGGACAGATCAACTCGTTTCTCGGCTTTGCGCGCCCGCTGGAACCCGAGTTGCGGCCCGTTGATTTGTCGCGCCTGCTCGACGAAATGAAACCGCTGTTCGAGGCCGAGGCGCGCGGCACCGCCGAAATCACATGCGCCGGCAATCAGATCACCGTTCAGGCCGACGAATCGATGCTTCGCCGCGCCCTTCTGAACCTGGTGATCAACGGCATCCGCGCGATCCAACACGCGGGCACGGTTGCCGTGCGCGCCGAGCGCGCCCACGACGGCGCGCGCATCGTTGTTGAAGACAACGGCTGCGGGATTGCCCCGGAAGATCTGGCTCGCCTCCCGGAGCCGTATTTTGGACGTTTCGAAGGGGGCTCCGGCCTGGGTCTGTCGATAGTAGACCAGATCGCCCGGGCCCACGGATGGCGGCTGCGATTCCACTCCGTGCCGGGCATGCAGACACAGGTATCACTCGACGGCTTGTCTGAGGTAGGCTAAGGACATGACGGAACCACGCTACCGCATCGCCATTGTCGACGACGACCCGGGACAGCGCCAGTTGCTGGCCAATGCCCTCGAACGCGCGGGGTATGAGACCCTCCGCTGTGAAGACGGCCCCCAGGGGCTCGAAGCGGCAGCCCAGGCCTCGCTCATGCTGCTCGACGTGCGCATGCCCGGCATGAGCGGCCTCGAAGTCCTCGAGCACGTGAAACGCGACCGGCCGCAGCTTCCCATCATTCTGCTTACCGCCTATATCGACGTGCGCGATGCGGTCAATGCGATGAAGCTGGGGGCTCTGGACTATCTTGAGAAGCCTGTCGACCTCGATGAGCTCATCGCGGCGGTGGACGATGCGCTGGGCGCTACAGGGCGCGCCGTATCGCAAGACGGTACGCCCGAGATCCCCGAGGGCATTGTCGCGGAGAGCGATGCCATGCGCCGCGTGTTTCAGCAGGCGGCACGTGTGGCGTCCTCCGACGCGACTGTTCTCCTGCTCGGTGAAAGCGGCACGGGCAAGGAGGTCGTGGCGGAATTCATCCACCAGCGCAGCGCGCGCGCGGAACGCCCGCTGGTGCGGGTGAACTGCGGCGGATTGCCCGAAAACCTGATCGAAAGCGAGTTGTTCGGCCATGAAAAAGGCGCCTTTACCGGTGCGGACGCCTCACACCGTGGGCGCTTCGAAGAGGCCCACGAAGGCTCCATTTTTCTTGATGAAATCGGTGAATTGCCGCTTTCCGTGCAACCCACGCTGCTCCACGTTCTCGAGAGCGGCGCCATGCGCCGCGTGGGAGGAAGCCGGGAGCTGACGGTGGACGTGCGCGTCATCGCGGCAACAAACCGCAGCCTCGAGGACGACGTCCGGGAAGGGCGGTTCCGGGAGGATCTTTTCTACCGGCTCAATGTGTTCGCGCTCGAAGTGCCGCCGATGCGTGAACGCCGCGACGACATCCTTCCCCTGGCCGCGCATTTCCTCAAAGACGGCAAACGCCGCCTGGCCCCGGCGACGGAGCGCGTGCTGATGGCCTATGACTGGCCGGGAAATGTGCGCGAACTGCGCAACGCCATGGAACGTGCGGGCATCATGGCCGACGGCAACCTGGTGCTGCCGAAAGACCTGCCGCCGCAGCTTCAGGATGCCGCGCCCGCCGCCAAATCCGGCTCGGTGCTCGTGGGCGACATGCGGGAGATCCAGCGGCGGGCCATCCTCGAAGCCATTGAAAAAACCGGCGGAAACAAGACCCGCGCTGCGGACCTCCTCGGCATCAGCCGGCGCAACCTCATCTATAAATTGAGGGAATATGGTTTGTAGGAGGCGCCTGCGCCCCGGCGTGGAACGAAGAACAGCTTGCCGCCGTCCCCGGAGATTTGCCATGGTAGCCGGAATGGGCTCTGACGGAATCTTGAGAAAAGGCACGACATTTCATGCAT
>DAOSJS010000194.1:0-7727 GCA_035367355.1 Candidatus Hydrogenedentota bacterium | reverse complement strand
ACACGCTTCTGAGGGCATCGCTGCGATGAGCGAGCGTTGATCGATCGCTGCTGCTGCCGTAAAATGCTGCGAGATAACTTGCACCTGAAGAGGAACTTCCGTGGAGTCAAACTCCAGCAACCCGGCTCATCGCTCGGACACGCCCGGAACCTGTCCCGCCTGTGGAGGCAGAACAGCGGCGGAGGACTTTTTCTGCCGCCGATGCGGACGGAGCCTGTCGCTCGGCTCGAAATGGTATTACGATCCGCTGTGGATCTGGGTTCTCGGGCTATTTGTTCTTGGCCCGCTCGCGCTTCCTCTGGCATGGCGGTCACCGAAAATGCCCGCGCTGCACAAGATCACGTTCACCGTGGCCGTGACCGCCCTGACCACCCTTCTTGTGATCCTCTGCTACATCGTCTTCTCGTACATTTGGAGCAGCCTTGCTGCCATCCGCGAAGCGGGCCGTGCACTGTGGCCATAATCGCCCCGCGGGCGCATCTGCTGGTCAGAGGGGAATCGACAGCTGGCAGACGTTGCTTCTTTCCGCAAAGATCCCCAGGGCGTTGAACAACAAATTGGCCTTGAAGCGGTGCCCGAACTCGTTCGGATGAATCAGGTCATTCATGAGGTAGTGCAGATTGCTTTTCCGGGCGTATTCGTTGAAGGCCGCAAAATGATCCACGAGAATTGCGCCGCTTTGTTCGGCAACTTCGCGCATGACCACGACGTAAGATTCGAGATTCGAGGCACGCTGAGCCTCCGTGCAGGGCAGGACGGGATTGGGCGTGTGAATCACGATGGCGGCGCCGCATCCCGCTCGCACCCGCTCGACAACGTCCAGATATTGCTCGCGGAAGCGGGGGAGGGCTTCGGGGCCGGCCTGGCAGTCGTTCATCCCGAAATGAAACGAGGCCACCTGGGGCGCGAACTGCAGGACCCGCCAATCCAGGTCTTCCGCGAGCCGCCCGAGGGTCCACCCGCTGGTGGCCGTGCGAATTACCAGGTTGCGCTCCTGGCCCAGCTCATAACGGACACGTTCTTCGAACAATTGCGGGTAATCCCGCCAGCCATACGTGTGCAGGGCGCCGTGTGTGATGCTGTCTCCCGCAAACACCCATTTGATCGCCTGGTTTCCTTCAAGAAACCCGGCGACCCGGGCCAATTCATCCGCCACAGCGGGTGCGGGGTTGCCTGCTGTCTGGGACTGAGCGCTTTCCCCGGCCGCAACTGCCACCGTCAACACCGCAGCGCTTTTGATGGCCGTTCTGCGTGAGATTTTGTCTGTCATGTTGCCTCCTTCAGCACACGTAAATCGGGTTTCAACGTGGGACTATTTCGCTGGAGCAGACGCGGCCACGCCACGCCACTGGTAACTGGATTGGACGTAGTCGGTCAGGCGTTTTTGAAGTTCAGCCACGAGTGCTTTCTGTTCGGATGCAATGGTTGCCCGGCGCGTTGAGGCGCCTACGCGGTACAGGGCCGATTCGCCGGTTCCGGGCGCCGGCAATTCGCCAAACGCAGACGGGCCCGGTTCCCACACGTATCGCCAGTTCCCGGATCGCACCGACAATCGAAACGGTTTGGCCATCATGGATACCGGGTCTTTCCCGACCGGGCCAAAAAGAAAGCTCCGCCCTTCCAAAGCGGCCTCGCGGGAAAGTCCGGCAACGCGGGAAAGAGCGGGCGCGATATCTTCCAGACCGACCAGGTACTCCCGCTTCTCCCTGACCATTTCCGGCGCGTAGTAGAGGATCGGCACCCGCATGTCGTCTTCGGTAAGCCCCAGCGCCAGTTGCCCGCCGTCGGCGCCGAACGAGACCCCGTACGGCGAAAAAAGAAGGATGCTGGTGTAGTCGCGGTAGGCCGAATCCCGGATATGCTGGATCAGCCCTCCAATCAGGGCATCCATCGACTCGAGCGCTGCGTCGTACAACTCCGTGTCTTTTGCCGGCCCGGGCTGATTCGACGGGCGGGCGCCAAGGCGTTCACGGCTTTTCGCGTCGGCCAGGTCGCCGGCGCGCACAAACAGCATAAACGCCACGTCCTGGTGCTCGTCCATCCACGCGCATGCCTGCTCGACGGTACGCTGGCTGCCTTCCTCATCCTCTGCATATTTCGCGTCGAAACACTCAAATCCATTTTCAAATCCGCTGCCGAACTCCAGGTCGCCCCGGTATTCGCCCTCTGTAAACGCCGCCGTAGCGTAATGGTTTTCGCGAAGGAGCGCGGCAAGCGTCCTGGCCTTTTCAGGCAGAGGCCCCTGTGCTCCGCCGAAATATCCGTGGCAAAGGGGATTCACTCCCGTAAAACACGTCATGTACGCGGCGCTGGCATCCGGAGCGGGGCTGTACCCGTATCGAAAGGCGACACTGCTGTGCACGAGGCGATCCAGCTGAGGCGTAGTGCGGCGCCGGTATCCCCAGGCCGACATGCGGTCTGAGCTCAAACCATCAATGCCGATCAAAACGAGGTTGGGCGGCGTTTTTTCGGCGTGCGTGCGGTGCAGCAGAGGTCCGGACATCAGCAACTGGCGGCTGGAGTGCACCACCGGCAAAAATCCCAGCAAACGCATCCAGGTGGGCGAGGGGCTTTGTGTCCAGAACACCGCGCAGCGGGTTGCTCCAGCGGGAATGGCATCCGCCGGCACACGCAGCGTGGCCCAGGCGCTCTCTGAGAGGCTCACAGCGGCCTCATACTTGTCTTTTTCTTCGCCTTCAATCACCACGGTCACATAGGCGCGCCGCACGGCTTCATCGGGGGTGGCATCCGGGAGATTTGCCCAGCGCAGCGTAATCCCCCGGTTTTCATAGATCGGCAGGTCATAGCGAGCCATTGCCCCTTCGGGAATCGGGCGGGCCTCTGCATACGCCCCTCCCGCCCGGTAAATGCCCGGCATCGAGGCGGCCTCCGGCCGGGCAGCCTCGATTCCCGCATGCCATTGGTGCAACGCGATGATCGTGGCGCCGGCCGCCACACCCGCCGCCCCCAGCCACGCCAGGACGGGTAATCGCCTCGAGGGTTCGCTGTACAGTGCCGTATAGAAGGAGAACAGTTTCAGCGCGGCGTGCAACGCGGCATATCCCCCTAGAAACAGCAGGGGTTCTGCCTTGGCCAGCGCCGGATCGGGCCAGCGAATCGGGATGTGCAGGAGGTACGGGATCAAGACGACCGCCGCAAGGTGAGAAAGGCATTCCGAAAGCAGAAACTTTCGTGCCCGCGTGGGTTTAAGCGCTTTGACCAGCGCAACCCAGGCCAGCTGTACCGTAATGTACGCCGCGGCCCCTCCAAAAGCCAGCCGGGTGCTCAATTCGAACGTCGGCGCAAACCCCAGTCGCGCCAACAGGCTGTGGACAAACGCGCCTGCCACTGCCGAAGACAGGCCCAACGTCAGTACATATACCGCGCTCACGTCGCCCGGACCGTGCTCCTATGTTGTGACGTCCCCAAGCCTCTGGTATGATCGATGCCGCTTGCAGAAAATCATGGTTACGGGTCGGCATAGTACCACTCGTGACCGTGCGGAGGCCAATCAGGCATGTTGAATTCAGTTTTGCGCTCACTCTTTGGAACAAGCAGTGAGCGGCTCCTCAAAAAAGTCGCCCCTTTGCTCGACGAAGTCCGTGCACACGAAGCGCGGATGCTGGCCCTGACCAACGACCGGTTGCGGGCAAAGACCGGAGAATTCAAGGAGCGCCTGGCTCAGGGCGCCAGCCTCGATGACATCCTTCCGGAGGCCTTTGCGGCCGTCTGCGAAGCCGCAAAACGCGTCGTGGGCATGCGCCCCTTCGACGTCCAGATCCTCGGCGGGATCGTCCTCCACAGCGGCTCCATAGCGGAAATGGTCACCGGGGAAGGCAAAACCCTTGTTGCCACCATGCCCGTGTATCTCAACGCCCTGCCCGGCGACGGCGTGCACGTCGTCACGGTCAACGACTTCCTGGCGCGGCGCGATTCGGAATGGATGGGGCCCATCTACCAGTTTATGGGCCTCACGACCGGGCTCATCCAGCACGATATGGGCACCGCCGAACGCCAGGTCGGGTACCGCGCGGACCTGACCTATGGCACCAATAACGAATTCGGCTTTGACTACCTTCGCGACAACATGGCCATCCGCCCTGAAATGCGGGTGCAGCGCAAACTCAACTATGCAATTGTGGACGAAATTGACTCCATTCTTATCGACGAGGCGCGTACCCCCCTCATCATCTCCGGAAGGCCGGAAAAAAGCACCGACATCTATTACAAAGTGGACGATGTGGTGCGCCGCCTCCGCAAGGACACACATTACGAAATTGAAGAGAAGGGCCACCACGTACTGATCACCGAAGAGGGCATGAACACCCTCGAGACGCTCCTCGGCGTGGAAGACCTGTTCACAGAACACCTGGGCCTCGTCCATATGGTCGAACAGGCGCTCCGGGCGCACAATTTCTACAAACGGGACGACGAATACGTGGTGTACAATGGCGAAGTCCTGATCGTCGACGAGTTTACCGGGCGCATGATGGAGGGTCGGCGCTACTCCGACGGACTGCATCAGGCACTCGAAGCCAAGGAACGCGTCGCGGTGCAGTTTGAGTCTCAGACAGTCGCCACGATCACCTACCAGAACTATTTTAAGCTGTACAACAAACTTGCCGGCATGACCGGTACCGCCGCCACCGAAGCCTCCGAATTCGCCCAGATCTACGAACTCGAAGTCGTTCAGATCCCGACCAACCTCCCGCTGATACGCGAAGACCTTCCCGACCTCGTTTTCGCCACCGAAGAGGGCAAATTCCGCCATGTGGTGCGCGAGATTGCCGAAATCCACAAGACCGGACGTCCAGTGCTCGTTGGCACCGTTTCCATCGAAAAATCCGAAAGAGTCTCGTCCATGCTCGCCGAAATGGGCGTCACGGACTTCCAGGTCCTCAACGCCAAATATCACGAAAAAGAAGCCACCATCATCGGAAACGCGGGCAAGCGCGGCGCCATTACCATTGCCACCAACATGGCCGGCCGCGGCACCGACATCAAACTGGGCGACGGCGTGCGCGAACCAGGCGGCGGCCATTGTCGGTACCGAACGCCATGAATCACGCCGCATCGACAACCAGCTCCGGGGCCGTTGCGGGCGCCAGGGGGATCCCGGAAATACCCGGTTCTTCCTCAGCCTCGAAGACGAGGTAGCCCGCCTGTTCGGCGGCGATAAAGTCAAGCGCCTGCTCGATTGGTTCGGCAGCAACCAGATGGATGACGAACCCCTCAGCCAGAAAATGGTCTCGCGCTCGATCGAGCGGGCCCAGCGCCAGGTCGAGGAATACAACTTCGAGATCCGCAAACACCTCAAAGAATACGACGACGTGATGAACAAGCAACGCATGATCATCTACGACATGCGCCGCAATGTGCTCGAAGACCGTGATGTCACCGAACAGCTGCATGAGATGTTCGAAAACATCGTGGGCCGGCTCGTCAACGAATTCGCGTCAGACGACGTTCTCCCCGATGAATGGGACCTCGAAGGCCTTTCCACGGGGTTCCGGGCCATTTTTGGATTCGAGTTTTCGGAGGACATCCAACCGTCCGGGAGCGGCGGAGCGGAGCCCCGGCCGCTGTTTGAAGAACTCGTTGCCCAGGTCGTGAAGGAATACGAAGGCCGGGAACACGTGCTTGAGGACGAAATTCGGGCGCATTACCGAAGCGAGATCGGCGGCGACGAATCTCAGGTCGATTTTGCCCGTATCGCCCGGAAACGCACGCACGACCTCGAAATGATGGCGTTGTTGCGCGCCGTCGATGAAAAATGGATTGACCATCTGTATTCCATGGATTATTTGCGAGATTCAGTGCGCCTGCGCGCGTATGGGCAAAAAGACCCGCTCGTGGAGTACAAAACCGAGGCATTCGAGATGTTTCAGACCATGATGGCCTCGATTGAAGAAGAAGTCGTGCAGACCCTCTTCCGCCTCTCGGATCCCGAGGTGCGCCGCCGCCGCCGCAGTCAGGCGGAGCGCGGCGTCCTTACCCCCGCGGAAGACCCATTCGCCAAGCTGTCGCAGTACTCGTATGTGCAGGCCGACAAACAGCAGGACCGCAGCTTTGCATCGTTTGACACAAGCCGTTTTGCCCTGGCCGGGCAACCGGACAGTGAACAGCAGCCGCCTGGAGAGAGCCCCCGTCCACGCGTAAGACAACAGCCCATCCGCAGAGCAGGGACTGAGATCAAACCCAACGACCCCTGCCCCTGCGGCAGCGGCAAGAAATTCAAGAAGTGTTGCGGCGCCATCGCAAGAAACTGATCGGAGCGGCCATTGTCCTCTTTTGGCTGCTGATGATGGGCCTGCTGGGCCGCCGCGAAATTCTGCCTTTGCTGCGCGGGCCCTCTTTGAGCACCAATTATCCCACCAGTCCGACGGACAGCTGGATGATGGTCCTGTCTCCAGGCGAGCAGCCTCTTGGATTCATCAACACGCAGACCGCACCCGAAACCCGCGACGGACTGCCCGGAACCCTGCTCACCCTCAATGCCATCCTGAAAATGCAGTTTCTGGGCCAGCCCATGCGGATGCACCTCGGAGGGTCGGCCTGGTTTGCACGGACGGGTGATGCCGGCCGCTTCGATTTCGCGGTTCGTTCGGAAGAGCACAGCGCGCGTTTTGAGGGCGTGCTTGGAAACGGCGTCCTTAATGCCAGGATCCACACGGCGGGCGAGGTGTATCCCCTTTCGCTGCCTGTGAACCGCGAACTCGCCATCGCGGGCATCGCAGGCACTTCCGCCCTCCAGCTGGATCGTCTCAAACCCGGGGAAGAAGCCGTAATCGAGGCCTTCGATCCCATGACCCTCTCCATGGGTACGGCGCGTGTGAAATGCCTGGGATTCGACACCCTGGGAGAGGGAGACGAAGCCCGAAAAGTCCGTGTGGTCTCCATCACCTCGCACAATATCGAGTCAAAAGCCTGGCTCGACGAAGAGGGACAGACCCTGCGCGCGGAGACGCCGCTGGGCCTCATCTTGCAGCAGACTTCGTCCAGCGAAGCCCTCTCGGCGGTATCCCGTGAAGTCCCTCAGGATCTCATCCAGGCCGTCGCGATTCATCCATCGGGCAAACGGCCGGTGCGAGGGGCAAACCTGATGCGGATACGAATCTCGGGGATCCCCGACGCCGTGACCATTCCTGAAGATGCCAACCAGCGCCGGACAGCAGATGGGGATCTCCTCATTGCGCCGAGATCGCAGGCTGAGGATAGCGCATCGACCGAGCTTCCCGAGAATCTCGAGCCGTTTCTCGCGGCACATCCCTTCGTTCAGTCTGATCATCCCGAGATTCAGAGAACCGCCACTGAAATCGTTGAAGATCGCCAGGATCCCTGGGATAAGGCCCGCGCCATCTACGAATGGGTCTTCGCGAACATCGAAAAGCAGGGCGTCCTCAGCATTCCATCGGCCTTGGATGTACTGCATACGAAAGTGGGGGACTGCAACGAGCATACCGTCCTGTTCACCGCGTTGGCGCGCGCCGCGGGCGTTCCTGCCCGCATGGCTCTGGGCGTGGTGTGGAGCGACGAGTTGGACGGCTTCTATTACCACGCCTGGCCTGAGGTCTATGCGGGAGAGTGGCTCTGGATGGAGCCGACGCTGGGCCAGCCCATTGCTGATGCGACGCATGTGAAACTGCTTACAGGGGACATCGAACGCTGGCCTCGCCTTCTCGCGTTTCTGGGGAAATTGCGCATCGAGGTGCTCGAGGTGAGTGGTG
>DAOSJS010000193.1:0-7749 GCA_035367355.1 Candidatus Hydrogenedentota bacterium | reverse complement strand
AATCACGATGTCCAAGTCCCCGTCGCGATCCAGATCGCCCGTTGCGGGTTTGCCGGGGGCCTTGTTCGGCAATGTTTCTTTCCGCTCGAATGGATAGCAACTCCAATCTCCCGCCGCCGGTTCCCGCTCGGGCGAATCGGTCCCGCCATAGTACAGAAACAGATCCATTTCCGAATAGGTGCCGTTGTCGCGATTAGCCACAACCAGATCCATCGCACCGTCGCCATCCAGATCCGCGGGCGCGATCCAGCGGGGCCCGTCGGCCGGCACACGCACGTGTCGACGGATGTCGAAATCCCGCCCGTTGCCCCAGTAAATCGTCATGTCCGGCCGTTCGGCATAGGAATGTGAGTTTGCGAACAGGAGATCGATATATCCGTCGCCGTTGGCGTCGTAACGGTTGATCGTTTGAATACGTCCATTAGCCGAAACGTAGGTATTAGCTCCGCCGTCACTGAACGAACCATCACGGAAGTCCTCAATGGTGCTTTCACGCCAGACTGTCTGCCCTTCTGCTCGCCATGAGATCACAACCAGGAATAGCATCCATGCTGTCGCGGAAGCAGCTCGCATCTTTGTAGTACCTCACGATGAGGATTGAATATGGCAATTATTACGTTTCTAGCGATTAATTCAGCGCAATCAGGACTTCTCCACATCGTTCGTTCAGTACGGGAGGCGCCTCATCACACAACGTTGCAGGGCTGGCTGATTCTCTTGCATTCCATTGCGATGAGCTTGCCGGATATTGCATCGTTATTCGACTATTCCATTTACTTTTTCATTGACTCGAGCGATCGGAATTTGCATCACTTCAATGTCTTCCTTATTGACGGAACAGATGACCCATAGCGTCTCCCCAACGACAATGGCATGAGGGTACTGATAGCCGGGAATCCATCCCAATGCATTATGTCGCGGTATCGGACAATCCCAGCGGATTGCCCACATTCTGTCAAAGAGATATCCATCCTGACTGATCGCCAGCGTCAGCGGGTCGCGTGGAAAATGTTCCGGTTGGAAATCGCGTTCGGCAAATGGCCACAGCTTTCCGGCGTGACGATAGGGTCGGGCGTCGGGATCATCTAGTTCGCCGGCGATCTGGTTTCCTATCAGGTAGACCTGGCCGTCCGGAAGTTCCCCGACGGCGACGCCCGAAGGTGAATCGGGGATATTGGTCGGGATCGCCAGCCCCCATTCCTCGTCCTCGCTTTTCCGGGCTGACGCATACAACCGGTGAGTGCCATTGTAGTTGCGAAAGATTCGAATTTGGGCTCCATCGCGGCACGTATAGATCGGGTCGTGGTCGATGATTCCCCCATCCGCCGCCAGCGGGTTTTCCCCTCGGACGGCACTGCGCAGGTCCGCGTAGCGAATCGCCCCTGGCGCTTGTTCCAGATTGAGGTCTTTCAGAATGGCCGCGACATCTTCGGCGATATGCGGCTCCCCCAGTTGCACGAACGCGGGATATTGCTCTCCCAGCGGAGGAACACGATCGGCAATCCAGAAGATCGGTCCCGGCTTTTCCGGTTCCGTCACTTCCCGGGCCAGCATGCCCAGTTCGCCGTCATGCCCTTTAAAATTTCTGGCCGATACAATCCCGATGGCATAAATACGCCCGTTAACTTCCATGAATGGAGAGGCTTCCGGGACTCCGACCCCCATCCCCTCCATAAAAACATTGTCCATCTTGTCGCTGACGTTCCCGCCCATGCTTGGAAATACAATGTATGCCGGCAGCCACGTTTTTCCATCCGTGGACGATGTGCCCAGAACCCGGCTGCCGATACCGGGCTCGTGCATGTAATTATTTGACCAGCTCGCATAAAACCGGCCGTTGGCATGAAAGATTCGCGCACCGTGATTGAACGTCCATTCCCACGGTTTGGGCCGATAGAGCGACTGAACGGTCAACCCCTCCATGACAGGATACCCGCCGTCCGGACGGCGCGGATCACGTTGAAAGACCCCTAACCGAATAGGTGGATTGTCACAAAGAGCCCACGTCTGCTTGATCGGATCGGGGAGAGGTTGAGCGTTAAAGTTTTCAATCTTGATATCCAACCCTCTTAAACTTAATCCGACCTTTCCCACCCGATCACCCACGCCTTCAATTTTCTTGCGCAGAACCAGCCCTTCCATCGCTTTGCCTGTCGCCCGATAACCGATATCCTCGGCTCCATGGTTGGTGCGTAGCGTCAACTCATCGCCGCGCGAGGCAATAATCAGTTCGATTTCGTTGGTTTCTCCCACACGGTCGCCCAGACTGCTGTCCAGATCAAGGGCTTTGCTTTCGCGCGTCTGGCTTATCTGACGCGCATCGGCCAGCGGAGAAATTCCCGCCCAATCCTTGACAACGTAATGATCGACCTCCCAAACCGACCGCCCATCGACTCGAATCTGCCAGATCACCTGCTGCTTTTGTTCATCTGCGTCATAATTACTTGTAAAGCCCAGTTCGCAGCCGTCTTTTATTTGGATGAAGAAGTCGGTGGAAAATCCGTCAACGATCAACGGCTTGATGCGCAGCCGAACCCAACGATCCGGGTCGTCACTTTCCTCTCCCAGAACTGCTGTCGCACTGCGATGCGAGGGCGCCTTCGCCCTGAGTCCCTTTTCGAACTGAGCGAATTCATCAAAGCCCACCGGCGACCACACCTGTTCAATGTCTTCCATTTGAATCTGGATCGGACCACCCTCAAAGCCGATGGGTGTCGTTTGAACGCTGGGGGAACGGTTCATTTGCAGTTTCCAGCCTCCCGCTCCCGCCGCCAGACGCATGCAAATGACATTTTCTCCTTTATCGAGCGGCAATTGAACGAGATGATCCTGCCATTGATCGCCATCTCCGCCCCAGGAGTAAGCCAGTCGGCCATTGACCCACCATTTCACCCACCCCACGGCGCGGCATTGCACCTGAAGCAACCCCGCGGCAGGCACCGCTTCCTCCTTGAAAAAATAGACAATGCCCCGTCCCGACGTGGTGTGCCATAGTTGTTCGAAATCCAACTCCTGTCCTTCATAATCGAAGGAACGCGGTGTCTCTCGGATCCCGTCCACAACGAGTTCGTCGGGAATCGTCGCGCTCCCGTCCAAGGGGAGGGGCTCATACCGCGGCTCAAACCAGGGCCGCCAACGGCCCGGCGCTTTTTCGCTGGCAATCGGGCCGACTACCTGAAAAATTGCATGCCATGGCTCGAACGTCGCTGCACCGCTTGCGGTCCATGCGATCAGGACCCAAAGGATGAACCCCGACACAATTCTGAATCTCATTTCAAGCCCTCGAACCGGTCTCTTGAATTCCAAAATGTTCAGAATTCAAGCCGATGATATCCAGCGTGAACACTGTCCAACCTTCAGAGCGCGAGCCTACGGTCAACCGCACATTGATTGCCTGCTTTTCCAGTCAAGGCAAATCACCATTCACTCGGTCAATTCGCCGACGATCCCCGAGACATCCACAATCGAGACTTCCATGTAATCGCGCGTGCGGCTGTAAACAACATACATCTTGCCGTCATGATATAGCCCGCCCGGATATTCATAACCGGGCGAACTGCCCGACTTGTGGTCCGAAGGCCAGATCGGCTCGATCGGTTCCCAGCGCACCAGGTAGTTATCATCGAAAATCCAGCCGTCCCGGCTGTGGCCCAGCACCAGTTCCATCCGACTGCCCGGCACGGGATTGCCGATGTACCACACCGACTTGTCGGGGAAGACGCCGAACTGCTTGTTGCCCGGACAGTCGGTAAAATGGGTTTGTCGCCGCAGCGTGTCCCAGGTCTCGCCACCGTCGCGGCTGTAGGTGTGCCAGACATGGGTGCCGCAGCGAATCGTTCCGTGCAGCACGCCGTCGGGCCCCTCGTAACCGCCCGGTTCTCCGACATCCCAGCACTCGCCTTTGTCGATGAGATTAAGCGTCCAGCCGCTTAGTCCGCTCGGATCGGTGGTAATCGGGAACTGCGGCGCGCCCGGCCCCAGCCCGTAGGCCATCAGTCTCCCGTCTCGCAAGTGACCGAAACTCCGGTTGCTCGCGGTCAGCAGAATATATTTTGGAACGTTCGCCAACCGCTCCGCCGGCAGTTCGTTCCACTGTTCGCCGTCCTCCGTATAGAACACCCGTCCGTCTCCCCACATATAAAGCCGGTCCTCCGTCGGATTCCAGCCGCGCGGTATGATGTCGAACGAGACGGGCGGACTCCACTGTTCGCCGTCAACCGAAGTCGCAAGCATTCCCGTGAAGGGCGACGTCGCCTCGCTTTTGGGCGAAGTATGCCACGCGACGTAAAACCTCCCGCGCCAGCGCACGATCATCGCGTTGTGATGGTAGGTGTTGTCCCCGTCGCCCTTGGGCTTGTAAATTACATGACGCGTGCCGGGCAGCTTGGGCAGATCCAGAATGTTATTGGGGAGCGTCAGGGCAAGTTGGTTCTCGGGCACTTCGGGCGCGGGCAGCGGGAGCAGCGCGGAAGCCGGCCGGGCCGGGCGGCTCGGCGGCGGCCAGCCGTCGCCGATCTCAAATTCATCAACCAGTACGATATGCGAGGAGTTCCCTGGGTCTATCATCAAACCCGGAATATCCGGCGGAATCGACCCTTCGGTATCCGGAAACGTGATTGCCTCAACAAATTCGAGCGGCTCGCCCGTGGGCGCAAAGTAGAGCTCGAATTGCCGCGGCTGAACACGCCGAATCGCGAGCGTGACGAATGATCCCGCCGCATAATTGCGCAAGGGCGCCTGAGCGTTGCCGACCTCTTCGCCCTCCGCCCCATAGGCATGCGCCCGCACCACGCGATCGCTGCGCAACCCCCAGAACAGGATGTTGGCGCGATCCCGCCCCTGCTGCGCGGGGGCGTTGCGCCCCCGGCTCGCGGCCAATCCGAGCCCGATCCGGATTCCACCCCTTGAGTTGCCGCTGTTGATCGCCGCATCGACCCGCACCCACTGCCCGACGTTCAGCTTCTGATCGTCGCGCAGAATCAGCGTCGCCTGGTCACCGGCGCCCGTGTCGGTATAGCGTATGGCGAGCATGCCCGGAACCAGCGATTCGTCGAACTCAATCGTATCCGGATAACGGCCCTGAACGATATTTTCAGCGTCCCAGTTGTCGCCGGCATTCCACGCACCATCGTCGAAATCGTCTATGACTTCAGCATGAACGGAACCGTCCGGGATAAATGCTGCAAGGCTCAACAGCGCGAGGGCTGTGAACAGCCGAATCGGATTCATCACCATGACCAGCAATCCTTTCATCAAGAAATGACTTTTATTGATCGGTCTTGATAAGTCCCTCGCCCGCAAGGTCGATGATGCTTACCCCGATGCCCTCGCGCCAGATGCTGTAGGCGGCATAGAGTTTGCCGTCGTGATACCAGGCCCCCGGGTATTCGTAGCCGGGCCGTTCCAGTTTGTGCGGCGCGGGAAAGCGCGGCGTGTGCGGCTCCCAGCGCACGAGGTACGTTTCGTTGAAGTTCCACCCATCCCGGCTGATCCCCAGCACCAGGTGCTGCCGGTTGCCCGGAATCGGATTCGCAATACACCAGACCGAACCGTCGGGGAGCGTTCCGAATTCCTTGTTGGATGGAGAATCGGTGAATTGCGGCTGCTGGACCAGTTGCGTCCAGGTTTGGCCGCCGTCCTCGCTGTAAGCATGGAAAATCCGGGGACCGCAGCGCGCAATGTAGTGCAGAACGCCGTCGGGGCCCTCGTAGCCGGCGGGCTCGCCTGGATCCGGACAGGCGCTGGCGTCCACGTATCCGCCACTCCAGCCCGTCAATCCCGTCGGATCGTGCGTGAGCCAGGAGACGGCCCACAGCCCCTTCGCGCTGAGTGCGGGATCTTGCGCGCGGCCGAGTTCGGCCTGCATCAGGCGCCCGTCTCGGAGCCGTACGTAGTGCTTGTTGGACGAGGAAAAGCTGTAATCAGGCGGCGCCCGATCCAGCGTGTGCCAGGTCTTCCCGTCTTCGGTGTAATAGTGGCGGCCGTCGCCCAGGATGTAGAGGCGATCCTCGGTGGGATGCATCGTGCGCGGCGTCATTTCCGGCACCAGACTTTGGCGCGTCCATGTCAGTCCCCCATCTTCCGACACGTAGACCGGAGCTCCGGCGAGGGCCGTATATTCTCCCCGCCCCCCAGCGTGCCACGTCACGTAGAGCCGCCCCTTCCACCAGGTGATGATCGGATTGTGATGATAGACTGAATCGGACCAGCTCTCAGGCTGATACACAATGCGACTGATGCTGGGAATCTTTGGTATCGCCCGCTCGAGCTGCGCAGCCATCGCCGGCGCGGGACCTTCCATCTCCGGGTAGGGCGTCGTCTGGAGCGGCGCGTTCAATGTCAGCCGCCGGATCTGCGGGATAGGCGGAGCAACAGCATCCTCCACCTCGATAAGCTGGAACATGCCGGGCGAGAACCGTCCGTCAAACGTCGATTCCGCGACGGCGTCGATGTGGCCGGTGAATCCGTGATCGAATTCTTCGTAAAGGGCGCGGTTGGATAATCCAATGGCGCGGAATATTGGAATTTCACTCTCGCCCGCGTCCGGCAGGTCCATGGATTTGGCCAACGCCCCGTTCACATAGATATAAAGCGCCTTGTGTTCATCTTCATAGACCATGCCCAGATGGGTGAACTGACCGTCAGACGGCAGGGGCGCCGGACCGCGCAGGTAACTGAAGCGCACGCTGGGAAAATTGGTGAAGATTCCCGTTGTGGGGGCTAGTTTCACGATGGGCGCATCGATGGTTCCAAGATCCGTGCTCCCGCCGCTGATGCCCAGAAATTGAATCTGTCCCGGTGGCCGATACTCCCAGTCATTCAGGCTGATCAGCCGCGTGTCAAGGGGCTGCTCGGGCGTCGGCGCGACGACGATCTCAAAGATGCGCGAGGAGTGGCCGCTCAGACGATGCTCGAACAGCAGGCCGTCACCCCTTTCCCCTGATCCATCGAGGTAAAGCGTCCGGCGGCCGTCGTCGGTTTGTTTCAGGGCGAGTTGCCCGCTGTGATTCACAATCCGTATTCCGTCCCCCATGGGCGCCACCTCGCCGCTGGCCGGATCCGGGACATACGTTTCGGGCGCGGCTTCCCACGGCGCGCGGTCGAAATTGAAGAGCCATTGGATTTGCACGGCGGGAGTCTCGGTCGGCGCGGCCGTGACCGGCATCCCGGTGAGCAGCCATGCCGCAGGGATCCATAGCCCCCGCGCGGCCGGAAGCCATTCACGCCGGCGCTGGCGCCAAAACTTCATCATGGCTTGCTCCCTCCGTTCAGATCGTTCAGATCAACGACGCTCAATTCGATTCGCTCCCGGCAGATGCTGTAAACCGCGTACAGCTTGCCGTCGTGCACCACGGCGCTGACGTGTTCGTAACCCGGTTGATAATTCTTGCGGGGCGACGGGAATTGCGGCGCGACCGGTTCCCACCGCACCACTCGCGCCCGATCGAAATGCCAGCCGTCGTCGCTCAACGCCAGAACCAGTTGGGCCCGGCTGTTGGGGATCGGATTGCCGAGATAGTACACCTGCCCATTCGGCAGCATGCCGAACACCTTGCGGCTGGGGCTGTCGGTGAACTCCGGCTGGATCGTCAGCGGGCTCCAGGTTTGCCCGCCGTCGGCGCTCGCGGCGTGCCATAGCCGCGGACCGAAGCGCGACACATAGTGGAGCGTCCCATCGGGACCCTGCCAGCCTGCGGCCGGCCCGGGCGCGGGGCACGCGCTTAAATCGATCCCCCCGCCGCTCCATCC
>DAOSJS010000192.1:0-7778 GCA_035367355.1 Candidatus Hydrogenedentota bacterium | reverse complement strand
GCACCTCATCAAGGATAATGGCGCTTCGGGCTATATTGTGCAGTTTTCGGCAGACCCCCCGCCGGTTCGAAAAAAGCGATTCAAAGAACTGCACGGTGGTTGTGACAATAATGGGAGCATCCCAGTTCTCCGTTGCCAGTTCATGACGGCGCGCACTCTCTTCACCGTATTCCCTGGCGATTCTGGAAGTATCGAAGTTCGAGTGGTGTTCAAGCACTGCTCCAGCGCCCAGTGCTTTGCGGTATACCTCAGCGTTCTGCTCAATGATGCTTGTAAACGGCAACACCACGATCACACGGCGGAGACCGTGTTTTACACCGTGCTTAAGAGCAAATGCCATTGAGGACAGAGTCTTTCCGCTGCCCGTAGGGGCTGTGAGCGAAAACAGCCCGGGCGGACGGCACGCGGCTGCTTTGCAGGCGTTTAGCACGTGCTCTCTCACTGCGTTTATGGGCCTCTGCCGCTCACTTTCTTCCAAGGCGTCGGCCAGATGCTCGAGGTAGCTATCGAGCTGCCCACAAAGTCTGGGAAGAGCGTCCCGAGAGCCTCGACAGGCGCGCCTCTCTGGTTCAAAGAACGCCTCCGTGTCAAGCCAATCGGCGTCCACCAGGGTGGAAAACAAAAAGCGTGTCCAGAATTCCACAGTCTTCCTGTCTGAGTGTACGTACGGAGGTAGTGGCGCCAGAGTTGCATCAACGATCTCGGAGGGAAGGCTCGGTTCGATTTCCTGCAAACGTGATTGGTTTTTCCGGATTCTCTCCCTGAGCGGTGAAGGGCAGTCCTCTTCACTCTCGATCAAATTGGGTAGAGCGCCGTGGTGACCCGCAATTACAAACGCGAGAGGCAGCCCCGCGTCGCCTTTTGAATGAGCAAGCACCGCGCCAATGCCTGAGTGTTCCACTCGGACATCCCCCCCACGAAGTCTCCGCTGGAAATCAGGCAGGTATTTACCAATGTCGTGCCAGAGCCCCGCCAGGAAACTCCACTCTGACGATTTGAAAGCCTCGCCAAAGCTGGCTGCAGTCGCAGCCGTTTCATGAAGGTGCTTATCTAGTGCATGAAATTTCACTGGCGGGCCATTATGTACATGAGCGAGGAATTCGTCTGGCATCGCGGGGAAGTCCCTTCAAAGTAGTGAATAAGTATTCATATAACGGATACTACAATCACGCAATGAGGTTTTCCAGCATAGAAAGGTGCCCTCAAAACGAGGCGCCAATCGGTTGAAGTATTCGGGTATTGAAAAGCATATCACGTGCCAAATCCGGATCTATGTCAAAAGCAACGGATATCAGGGAAAGCCAGCGTGCCGGGGTACCCGTACCCCACCGTCTCTCTTGCAAATTGAGCACAGTGCTCATAGATTGAGCATAGAGCTTGAGCCTTTTGCAGCACATTTGAGCAATGTCCAAGAGTCGGGCGTGAGCACCTGGTCGCAGTGGGCGATCGCCGGTGGTGGTGGCGAGCCGATACCTGAACAGCTCTGGCATGATGACACATGACGCCTTTCAAAAGATGCTGCCTATCCGGCGACGATCAGGAATTCCGCTAAGCGACAATTATTTCTTCCGTTCGCGGGATGGCAGCACGAGACCTCTGGGTAGAGGCAAGAGGCTTGGTCTACGAGGTTTTTTGTGGTGCTCCTCCTTGGAGGGGCACCACAAGCCGGGTATTTCGGAGCAATCCGATCAGTGATTTCGGACGTGCGCACGTGTCCGTTTCACAATAAACAGGTCACCCTTTTCGGCTCCGATCACGGTTCCAGGCGCGGGTACGGCCCCAGCCGGTTCTGAATGCATTGCGCGACCCGTCTCGGGGCTACACTAAAATCTGAAGACTTGGGATTCCCTATGCATCTGTACTTTCCGGTTCTCCTGGCGCACGCAGCACAGCGATTCGGGACCGAAAGACCTTGTCCATCATTATCAGCTTTCGCAGGAGCCACTCATGCTGTTCGATCCATTGTTCGCGGGCAGATAGTTCGATGCCAGGGGCTCGGACAGATATGTACTTGTCTTTAAAGCCGGGGAATCCCCAGACTAGTTCGAATCCCAATTCGTGCTCAATCTCGTCTTTGCGCTTGAGCAGTTGTTGAAAGAACTCTTCACGAAATTCTCCCGTCAAATACAGGCCGACAGACCAAAGAGCGTCGGTTCTGCTATACCCAGCATAGAGGCCCGTGTTCGAACGCCCTACAGCGAAACTCATCCATCCCGTTCTCCCCGGCTGACGGCATTTGACTGGATTGCCTTGAGACTCAACGTAATCCCGAAACGCGCTCCAGAATTCGAGCCAGGGACCGGTGGACTCTGTTGTCGTCTTCACCGCGCGTGACCATTCGTTCGGCTTGCAGACAATGTTGAACTTCGGGGCAAGGGGGGAGTCGCCGATGCGCCACAGTTCGATCTCTAAGCCGAAGAAACCGACCTCTTCGCGCGTGACAGTATTAAGCCAATCAAGGGCAGCACGGTGTTCCGCAGTGAATCGCTGGGCAATCCAGATTATCGTCACGACATCCAAACCAGCCGCGTACGTCAGCAGTTGGCCGAGATGAGTATGGTCCGTGCGCTCCAATTGGTTCTCAATAAGGACCCACTGGTCCGTAGCCACATCCTTGCACAGAATGTCCGCGCGGAAGGGCCCAACCTCCTTCTCGGTGGCTTGGAGCTCGAGTTCAAGGCCAACGGTTTCAGAAAGCAACTGGATGTTCTCTTCCCCGGCCAGCCAAGGGGTGAAGTCCCCGGCTTCCGTCGCCCAGGCGTTGCGCAAATCAACCTTTTCCAAACGTCCAAGTTCGGTCATCGCAGGACCTCCTTGCAGGCGTGCCTTAGCACGCGTTGATGGCCTGAATCAGACTGAACACCGAGCAGTTCCGTATCTTGGCGAGCTTCTTGAGCGAGGCTTTGTCCACATGGCCGTTGATCACGTTCAATTGAAACCGTTCTCCGCCAACTTCAAGGACCTGGTGGTCTCCGGGGCCCTGACGTACCGTGGTGACGTTGTTTCTGTTCGCGAACCGCCAGAATCTGTTGACTTTGGGGGTGGCGAGCTGGAAACGCGAGAATACGTCAGGGCGCCAGGCCAAGTAACCCGGGACTTTCTTGTCGTCGTCAGAATACTCAGTCTTGGGGACTGCAATATCAGTAACGAAAGACTCCCTCGAGGTAGTTGCAGTCAGGATCTGGCTTGCAAAGACGCGATGCGCTATGTCGGGCCCACCATAGGCGAGGCACTCAAAGTGACAGTATCCTGCGGGGAAGCACTTGAATTCTGGGACCAAGAGCTTCTGCAGGGCCGCTATCTGCATGCCGGCGCGGTTTGTGACCAGTCGGCTATTCAACACCACTGCCTGGGCCAGGGCTTCTTCCAGCCAATGTTCTGTACGGGCAACGGCAGGAATGACTTTCTCTGTGTATGGCCGGTAGACAGGCTGTCGTATCATGATCTCGTGTCGCGTAGAGAAGCGTTCAACGTGATAGTGAAAGAGTTCGTGCCTGTATACGATCTGGATTACGAGCCTGAGCACGTATAGAAACGTCGGCTTAGAGGCCGGCCACTTGTCATACAGGGACGCCGCCCAAGCGAGCAGCAGGTCGAGAAACAGGTACATGCCCCACGGCGTTCGGCGGCTCTTCGCGAAAGCGTGCCACGGCAAATAGGCGCCAAAAGCTTCGGTGCCGAACCGCTCCGTGAGATTTGCCAGATTGAGAAGCCTCGAATTCCCTTCCCCCAGCTGGCGTGCGTCGATTCCGAGGGTCTCGTATAGCACTTCGGCCAGGGCTTCATCGGATTTCCTTGCGGCCTCGTAAACACGAACGCCGGAATCGCCGAAAACGTATTCCGTGTCGGGTATATGTTGATAGCCTTCCTCCGGATACCGCCTATCCCCCGGGGCGAGCACCTCGGCTTGCCTTGGCTCTCGAAGCGCCCCGAATGGGTCGCGTTCAGACTGCAGATAATCGTCCTCATTTCCCCAAAAGACGCCGTCGATATTGCGAAGCCGCTCGTATTCGGCGCTGAAAGTTCTGCTGGATTTTCGCTTGCTCAATTGAAATTGTCTCCCCCGCGTTCGAGCTTAATGTCCTTGCCAGGATCCCCTGTGTGACGACCAGGCAAACTGCCTGTAAATCTAAATTGGACTGTTCCAAATTGCAACTTGCACTGGGTCATACATTAACCGTTTGGCCAAATTGCGCAGACCGTGTGCCCTAATGAAGATTGGGCTAACCGTGGTTTCTCGGAGGCCGGCATGACAACAAGGTACCACCCCCCGCGCCCTCCAGACGGAGGCGTTGGCAGCCTTGTCTCAGACGGCGGAAGATGGCATCCTGTGACTTAGTTAAACGCTGCCAACAGCCCAGTGTACATGCGATCTTGGCGCGGGGGATGACGACGGCCTGCAAAGGAAAAGGAGTAATAAGTAATGTCTGGTGGAATTTTTCTCATCAAAGGCAACAAGGAACTGGTACGGATGGAAGAGGCACAGCACGAAACGGAGGCTATCTTTCAGAAGCTCCTGGCCGACTATCCCGACCTGCTGGCGGGGGAGCAGATGAATCCAGACTCTCCGAGGAAGTGGTTGTTGATAGCGCGAGAGTACGGTGTGCCCGGGGAAGAGCAAGGTCGCGACCTCTGGTCTCTCGACCACCTCTTTTTGGACCAAGACGGCGTCCCCACGCTCATTGAGGTCAAGCGGAGCACCGACCACCGCATCCGGCGCGAGGTGATAGGCCAGATGCTGGATTATGCCGCAAACGGCGTCGCCTATTGGCCCGTCGAGAAGATTCAGGCCCGTTTCGACGCTCTTTGCGAGGAACAAGACGTCCAGCCTGAGGCCAAACTCGTGGAGTGCTTCGGCGAAGAGATCGATCAGGAGGCGTTTTGGGAACAGGTGAAAACGAATTTGACTGCCGGAAAGGTGCGGCTCGTGTTTGTCGCGGACAGTATTCCCCGCGAACTGCGCCGCATCGTGGAGTTTTTGAATGAACAGATGGACCCCGCGGAAGTCCTGGCTGTCGAGATCAAACAGTATGTGGGCCAGGGGCAGAAAACCCTTGTGCCTCGTGTGATCGGTCTGACGGCAGAGGCCGAGCGCAAGAAACCCTCGCGAAGCGGCCGGCAGTGGGATGAGGAGCGTTTCTTCAAAAAGTTAACCAAGAATTGCGGGAAAGACATAGCCGAAACTGCCAGGAAAATTCTCGCGTGGGCGAAAGAGAGGTTTTCAAGAATTGAGTGGGGAAAGGGGAGAGCGACTGGCACTTATACACCGGTCTTGGACCTGGCGGGGATGTCACACTATCTGGTCTATGTCCGCACAAATGGGCGTATCCTCATCCTGTTCGACCCCATGAAAAGGCGCCCCTACTTCGACAGCGACGAAAACCGCCACGAATTGCGTAAACGGTTGAATGCCATTCCCGGCATTTCCATCCCCGAGGACGACATAAATATAAACCCTTCGATAGATTTATCTGTGCTGGCAGACCCAGTGAAGCTAAAGGGAGTGCTCGACGCACTGGACTGGGCATTGGAGATGATCAAGAGAGAGTGTGGTCCCCAAGAGAGGTAAGACCTGACCTCTGTCCCGCCGGTTGAGCGCTAGAAACGCGCACGAGGCAATGTTCCAGCGCTGGAGCTCTTGTTGTGCCGGTATTCGCGGCAGATTGTCGCGCAATGCCGACCCAATTCGCGTGCAATCGCTGCGTAGCTCTATCCCTGTGCGGCAAAAAATTCGATCTTCGTGCACTCCATTGAGGTAAGATGGATGAAGGACATCGGGATTCCTTTTGCTCTTGGTTGATCGTCACCTCCAAGAATACCGAAGGGGTCCCGATGTCTTTGTTCATGACAGGTCTTCCTTTAAAACTCACCTCCTGGAAAAAACAAAACCTAAAACCGTGCACTTAGAATTTGAATACGGGGACGGTTGCTGCAGTAATGGCTTCCAAAATCTTTTTTGGCGCGTCCGTTGCAGATGGACATTTTTGTCGATCCACGCCAAAATTGAGCCCGGATCGCCGCTGCGGCGTTCTACAGTCTCGCGGGCGTAAGTGGAATCCACCTCCCGCTCCCCTTGCGGCGGTGGCGGTGGTGCCAGGGATATAATGCGCTGTGGTGTCCCTGTAGACAGGAGCAGAGCCATGAGTCTGGTCATTGCGATGTTGGTGGGATTGGCGGGGATGGGGGCTGGCGAGATGGAGGCGAGCGAGGTGGAAGCGGGCGAGGCGGCCGCGCCGGCGCGGATTCTGTTTGACGGCGGCTTTGTCTCGGAGGGCGGTGAAGCGCCGCTCCGGAATGAGGGTGTCCGATTGACGGAGGGGCGCAGTGGGCAGGCGGCGGAGTTTCAAAAAGGGGCGGTACTGACGTATCCGGTTGCGGGAGGATTCGACCCGACCCAAGGCACGCTTTCGATGTGGGTGCGTCCGAACTGGGACAGCGTGCACTCGTTTGGCGAACGTTTTTTCTGGGGGATTACTAATCCGGATGGCGGGGCGCGCATCATCCTGGGCTTTCTGGGCGGCGACGGCCAGGGCATGGTGCAGTTCGGCCCGGATGGCGCGATCGAGGGGCTCGCGGCCAAGGTGGACTGGCGCGCGGGTGAGTGGCATCACCTCATGGTCTGCTGGGACGAATCCGTGCCGTGCCGGGCGCTGTATGTGGATGGAGTGCTTCGCCACCGCTTGTCTGGCGGGGCCGGTTTGCCGCGCCAGGCGGAATGGTTCCATGTGGGTTCGCTCCCCTGCGTCACGCGGTGGATGGGCGTGCTCGAAGGGCATGAAGCGGATGCGGCTATCGATGAGGTGACACTTT
The DNA here is from genome assembly GCA_035367355.1 of Candidatus Hydrogenedentota bacterium. GTDB lineage: Bacteria > Hydrogenedentota > Hydrogenedentia > Hydrogenedentales > SLHB01 > UBA2224. The sequence continues at coordinate 968 of DAOSJS010000192.1, read as the reverse complement.
CGCCCACGGCGGAGGCGCCGGATTTTGATCTGGTGCGTCAGGCGGCGCGTGAAGACGTAAAAGCGGTCGAACGAAATCGTCTGTCGCGCGAGCAGGCGGCGCCGGCCTATGAACGTGCGTGGGAGCGTTTTCTCCTCTCCCCCACGCTCGACAGCGTGGCCGCGGAGCAGCACGAGGTGTCGTGGGACGAGTTGGGCGGCATGGCCGCACCGATGACGAAACGGATGCCGATCCAGCCGCGCTACGCGGCGGAGTTCGTGCATGTGCAGCCAGACCTTTCGATCGCCCTGGGGCGCGCGAGAGACGCGTTCGGATTGGGTTTTGCGTGCGGGGAACCGTTTGAACTGCCGGACATGTACGCGGTCAGGCGGAGCCTGCACCGCGGCTATCAGCCCATCGTGAAAAGTGTGTGGAACGCGGCGTCGTGCGAGGTACATCAGACCGCATTGACGATCCTGCCTCGGGATGAGGAGACGGTCACGGGGCGTGAGCCCCAGGTGGCCGTGGTGCGGATGACAGTGCGCAATACAACCGGGGAACCGCAGCGGATACCGCTGTATACGCTCATCGGCCGGATGCACGGCACGCAAAACAGCAATTACAGCCCCTTTCTGGCTTCGGCTTCCCGCTGGCTGGAGCCTTCGATGGGGTTGCGTATAGATGGGGACGCAGTGTTTGCGGAGGGCCGGGCGGCGCTGGTCTTTCGGGCCGGGCCGCAGGTGCGCGTGGATACACTTGAGACCCTGGAGACGCACACGGCGAACCCGCTGTTTCCGGAGGTGCTGCGCAACGTAGTGGCATTCACCTTTGAACTGCAGAGCGGCGAGACAGCGACGCTGGATCTTGCGATTGCGGGGGCGCCGGAGTTCTTTCCGCCCGAGGATGCCGCGCTGTTGCGTGAAATAACGTTTGACGCGGCCCTGGCGTGGGCGGAAGCTTACTGGGACAACGGGCTGGCGCCGGGCATG
>DAOSJS010000191.1:0-7814 GCA_035367355.1 Candidatus Hydrogenedentota bacterium | reverse complement strand
ACCATCCCCGCGGGCGCCATCCAGGGCGCTGAGACTCGCAACGCTGCGGAAGCGCTTATGGGTGCGCTTCTCACCCTTCTCCGGGAGCGTGAAATAGATACCATACGCATTTTCGACGTCGACGACGATTCCGCAGTAGCCGCCGCAGCCAGACGCTGCCCGGCTTTCTTCTGCCGGGATTATGCGCCCTGGGCCGGCCTGCATTTCGGACTGACCGTGCCGGAATCCACAGACGTATTCTACAGCCGGCTGAAACGCAGGCACCGCAACCCCCTGCGTAAAGCCGTCCGGCTGCTGGACCAGGACGAACCCGGTGAACTGTCCTGCCGCGTGTTCACACGCCTCGACGAAGTCGACGAATTTGCAATACAAGCCGAGGAGATTGCCCGTCTCACGTTCCAGCGACGCCTGGGCGCCAGCTTCGGAGACACGCCGGCAAGCCGCCGGTGGTTGAGAATTCTAGCCGAGCGCCGCCTCTGGAGGGGATACGTCCTCAGCGCCCGTAATCAACCGTGTGCCTACTACCTTGGATGGCTCTATGGCGACATGTTTTACCTTTACAGCGCCGGCCGCGACCCGTCTGTTCAAGATTTCAATCCCGGGACCGGAACCATTCTGATGGCCAGGTTGCTTGAAGACGTATGCCTGCACACGGACGCGCGGGAGGTCGATTTTGGCCCCGGCGATTATCCATATAAGCGGCGCTTCTGCGATACCACGCGACCGACGGTCACCCTGCTGATCTTCGCCCCCACGCCGCGTGCAATCGCATTGAATGCCGTGCGCACCGCGCTCTCCCTGGCCCAAAGAAGCGTGAGCGCCTTGCTGGGCTGGCTGGGGCTTCGCGACCGCGTAAAGCGCCATCTGCGGAATCGGCTCACGCAAGACGGCGCACAGGACTCTGAGTAATGCGAACCGAATCGAATGAGGGAGAACATCACGCGTGATCAACCGCACCTCGACAGACTATGAAATCAAGATATTTCGGACCCGGGAAGAAATCCTGGCGGCGGCGGATCTTTTCCAGCCATTTCAACGGCACCCCAATGCCGATATCGAGCTTTACCTGAGCCGGTTTGACGATCCGCCGGGGTGTGCCCGTCCCTGTGCCATCGCGGTGCTTCACGAGGGTCAGGCCGCTGGCGTGCTTCTGGGGATCAGCCATCCCCTGCCGTTTGAATTAGGGATGGGCTTTAAAACCCTGCTGCGCCCGAAGGTACGAATGCTGAACATCCCTCCGGGGGGCATCCAGGGCGCCGAGACTCATGAAGCGGCCGAAGCGCTTATGGGCACGATTCTAACTCTTCTCCGCCAGCGCGAAGTGGATGTCGTGCGCCTGTTCGACATCGACGAGGATTCCCCGGTGGCCGTCGCGGCCGGGCATCAGCCTCCTTTCTATTGTCGTGACCATACTCCCTGGTCCAGCCAGCATTTCGGGCTGGTCATGCCGGAATCCATGGATATCTTTTACAACCGGCTGAAACGCAAGCACCGTAACCCGCTGCAAAAAGCCGTCCAACTGCTCAACCAGGAGGAACCCGGTGAGCTTACGTACCGCGTATTCACGCGCCCCGAGGAAGTCGCCGCGTTTGCTGAACAGGCGGAGGCGATAGCGCGCCACACGTACCAACGGCGCTTAGGCGCCAGCTTCGAAGATTCTCCCGCGTCACGCCGGTGGCTGGGGGTTCTGGCCGAGCGCGGCCTCTGGAGAGGCTACGTCCTCAGTGTGCAGAATCAACCGTGCGCCTATTGGCTCGGATGGCGCTATGGCGACCTGTTTTACCTGTACAGCGCCGGCCGGGATCCGTCGGTTCAAGATTTCAATCCCGGGACCGGAACCATTCTGCTGGCCAAATTGCTTGAGGACGTGTGCGAGCACACAGACGTGAAAGAGGTCGATTTTGGCCCAGGCGACTATCCGTGTAAACGGCGCTTCTGCGATACCGCGCGCCCCACGGTCACCCGGCTGATCTTCGCTCCGACGCCGCGCGGAATCACGGTGAATGCCGTGCGCACCACGCTCTCCGCAGTCGAAAAAAGCGCGAGCGCCCTGCTTGCCAAACTGGGGCTTCGCGACCGTGTAAAGCGCCATCTTCGGAACCGGCTCACGCAGGATGGTGCACAAGAATCGGACTGATGCAGGCCGGGCCGTTGCGCCAGAGGATCAGCGGCCGGAGAGGGGACGGTTGTTTCTAAATGGCCCACGCGCATGATATGCTCGAGCCATCTCTATCGAGAATTTAAGCCTCAACCGGGCCAGGCGCTGTTCGCGGAGGCTCCTGCCTGACCGGGTTCGCCGCGAGGCTTGCGTCAGGAATGGGATGAATTGCCGTATGCCGGGAAACGAGCTGCAGTCCGAGTACACCATTACCATGCTTCGCGCGCGCGATCAGCTCGAAGATATGCGGGAGGAATGGCAGAAGCTGCAGGTGCACCCGAATTCGGATATCGACCTCTATCTGGCAAGCTTTGACGTTTCTCCCGGAAACGACGAACCGTGCGTGGCTTTCGTGTCCTGGAACGGCGAGACTGTGGGTCTGGCTGCCGGCCGGATCGCCACCATCGATTTTCCGATTAGCTTCGGTTACACGACCCTCTTCACCGTCAGGCGGCGTGCGATTACCGTGCTTCCCGGGGCCATACAAGGGGATTTCCCGCCGGAGGCCGCGGAACTCTTGCTGAATGCCTTTCTGGAGTTGCAGGCTCGGCGCGAAGTAGATGTGATCCGTCTGGTAGATATCCCTGCAGACGCGCCCCTGGCTGAGCTCGCCAGGCAGCGGCCAAACCGTCTCTGCCGCGACCACGTCCGATGGTCAGGCCGTCACTGGAGACTTCTCCTGCCGGATTCGAGCGATGCGTTCTTCCAGAGCATGAAACGAAAACACCGCAACGCGCTGCAAAAAGCCTGCGCTCTCATGGACCAGGAAAATAATGATGAGGGCTTGAGCTGGGAGCGTTTTATCCGCCCGGACCAGGTTGACCGGTTCTGCCAGGAAGCTGACCAGATCGCCCGGAAGACCTACCAACGCCAGCTCGGTGCGAGTTTTGCCACAACCGAATCCACCCTGAAAAAGCTTCGGCTCCTGGCTGAACGCAACCAATGGCGGGCTTATATTCTGTACGTGCACGGCGTACCCGCCGCCTACTGGATAGGCACCAGCTACGGCACAACGTTCCATGTGGAATACACCGGCCGTGACCCCGCCTTCAGCCAATTCAAGCTTGGCACTGGCACCATGCTCTTTGTGAAGATGATTGAAGACATCTGCGGCGCGACCGATATACGCGAAGTCGATTTCGGGTTCGGCGACTATCCCTACAAGCAGCGCTTTGGCAACGTCAACGAAGAAACACAGACTCTGTTCCTTTTCGCGCCGACATTCTCCAACGTGAGCCTCAATATGCTCCGCACCGCACTGGCATGGACCGAAAAAGGTCTGGCCGCTCTCCTGGATCGCCTTGGCCTCCGCGCACGGATTAATCGGTTCAGACGCGAGCGCCTGGGCCGAACAGAATAAGTATGAGCAGGGCACGACACATCCTTTTCATCGCGAGGACAAGAATGACATGCCAGGTTTAGCTGGGTACGTGGCGAAGCACGGCGCCGCCGAAGAACATACCATCCGTGGAATGGCTGCCCCTATGGCCTGCTCACGGCACGCCCGGAAAATGGACACCGTATGTGCCGGACAGGCAGCCCTCGCCTGCGACGCCAACGCCTGGGAACCTCAGAGCCGCCGGGTCATCGCGGACGACGGCATCGTCCTGGGGATCGATGGCGAAATCCTCGCTATTGCGGACTCCGAAGGCGGCGCCTCGGAACAATTCCGCCCCAGTGAACCCGGGCATCCTGCGGCGACTCTAGTCAGTCTGTACCGCCGATACGGCGTCGACTTCGTCACCCGCTTGCGGGGACACTTTGCCCTGGCGATCTGGGACGAGCCTGCGGAGGCCTTCCTGCTCATTTCCGACCGGTTCGGTATGCGGCCCCTCTACTACCTTCAAAACGACACCGGCATCGCGTTTGCTTCCGAGGTGAAGGCCCTGCTCACTCTGGCGCCTGCCCCGCCTCCCGTGGATGAACGGGGCCTCTGCGACTACATCCTCTTCGGAATTCCCCTCGATAACCGAACCTTCTTCACAAATATCCAGTGCGTTCCGCCTGCCTCCATCCTCACGTTCCGCGCCGGCCAGCCACCCACAACCCGCCGGTACTGGGAGCTTGAATTTCACGATAAATCAACGGCGTTCCACACCATCGACGACGCCGCGCGCGCGCTCAAAACCGCCCTGCAGGACGCCGTCACGGAAAGCATCGAAGCCGAACATCCCATTGAACTCCCCCTGAGTGGCGGGCTCGACACCCGCTGCATCGCAGCCCTCGCCATGGGAACCAGAACGACTCTGCGGACCTATAGCCTCGGCAGCCAGAACAGCGAAGACCTCCGCGTGGGGACAGTCGTGGCGCAACAACTGGGCCTCCCCAATCAGGCCTGGACACTTGCGCCCCGGGATCTTATGGAATGGACTGAGGAGGCCATTTACCTTACCGATGGCATGTACAATCCCATCGACTCCCCTATCCTCTATATCGCCAGGCGCCTTCCTGGCGATGCACGCATCGCTATCGACGGCGCCAGTTCATTCGATGGGCTTTACCGGTTCTTTGACCCGTTCTTCTTCCGCCTGCTCCCTTCGCGCTACGCCGGCACAAAAATGCCCATGAGAGCGCTCGTTGCCCCCGTTGTCCGCCCCGATGGAAACACGATCCCGCAGGTACTCCATCCCGATTACGAAGCTTTCGCCCGCGAGCACGCCCTTGCCACCCTGAACGCTCTCATCGAAAGCGTGCCTCCCGCGAACCGGAGCAACCCATTCGACAGCCTGGATTACCTCGATCTTCGCAATCGCCTGCCCCGCTGCAATGTCATGGGCTCCGTCCTGCTCCGCTCCCGCTGCGAGGTCCGCCACCCCTTCTTCGATCCCCGCGTCATCGACCTCGTCACCTGCTTCAAGCCCTTCCTGCGCGCCAAAGAAAAGCTCGCGGCCGGACGCCTCATCAACTTAGCCGCACCCGAACTCGCCGCGCTCGTCTACGAACGCACGGGCATCCCCGCTGACTCCCCTGTCGTTCGCCACCTGCTTGCCTACGGCAAAACCGCACTGGGCCACGCAACCGGGCGTTTCCTGCCATTTACTGCCACAAAACCCCGCGTCGCCATCGATTTCGGCTCCTGGGTGCAACACAACCCGCCTCTTCAGTCGTTCATCCGCACCCTGCTCCTCGATGCGCCCGCTTCCAGGCTGCCGTACTTCGATCCCGGCGCGCTCGAGACCCTTCTCAACCGCCTCTTCGTCGGCCACACCGCGTGCCTCCCCCTCGTCGGCCGCATGATGAGTCTCGAACTCTGGCACCGCTACTTCGTGGAAGGCCAGTCCCCACCGGTTCTGCAAGCTGAAGTCTGAAGCGTTTGTTGAGTGCAGCCAATTCAACGCCACGGTACACGGCTACAGGCCAGTGAATCCGTTCTCACGCACTTCCGTTCGCGTCGACCACGCTTGTGTGCTGTTTCGGCGATTGGGTTCTGCCTGCCAGTTTGCCGGTGCGGCGGCATCAGGCCGGCCGCGCGTCATTCGCCATACCACTGCCTGCTGCGAATATTCTGGAGCTGCCAGGGGTTGTGCACGTCCAGTTTTTCGGGGAAATATTTGCCGCGGCCATCGAGCGGGGTCCATTCCGTGAACTCGCCAGCCATGCGTCCGAGATAAGGCAGCGCTATCTTGAGGCAATCGTCGAAATCCAGATCTTCCGGCTCAAGCACGCCGCGCCGCGGATTGCGTATGGCCCATAGAGTGGCGGCGATGGCGCCGGCCGCAACCTGTATCGTTGTCGCGTTCGCATAGGGCACGTGCCGCCGGGCCTCCTCGATCGTGAGCTGCGAGCCGTACCAGTAGGCGTTTCTTTCGTGGCCGGTCAGCAATACACCAAGCTCATCCATTCCCTCGACGATGTCTATCCTCAGCCGCCGGCTGGAAGGCTGCATCGCCCATCCCCTGCCTTCGAGTTCCAGGGCAGACAGCATGGCGTCATCACACGGGTGGTACACAAACATCACACTGGGCCGGTACTGGAAGCCATCGCCATCGCGAATGGACAGATAGTCGGCGATCGAAAAATTTTCGTCATGAGTCACGAGCATCCCCTGAAAACCACCGATCGACGGCACCCAGCTGCGCGCAAAAGTGCTCGCCCCGGGACGGGTCAAATACAGCGTTCCGGAACCGGGGGAATGCTCACGCGCCCCCCTGGGCCACCGCTTTTCGAAGGTGCCGACGGACAGTTCGGCCGGTTGTACAAGTTCGTCCACAAAACCGTCCACGGACCAGGTGTTGATGAATTCACCTTGCTTTTTCGGCCGTTTGCTGGCCTGTGTGTCGCGTTCCGAGACCTGAATGGTGGTTATTTTGAGATCACGAGCGAGAACCGCCCACTCTTCGCGCGTGGAGGGTTTTGTGTTGTCATCGCGAATGGCGCGATTCAGATCGAACAGAGCGCGTTTGACGAAATGAGAGACCAGCCCCGGATTGGCCCCGTGATCAACCACCGCCGTGGGTGAATCAGGCCCCAGTTCGGCAGCAAGTTCGAGTAATCGCACACGCAGGGCGTAGTTGGTGCGCTCGTGCAGTTCCAGCATCGGGTTGTCAAACACGCCCGGCCAGGGTTCGATCGAAGTATCTACATATAGAGCGCCCTGTTCGGCGCAGAATCGAATCAGGTCAATGCTGCAGATATCGACGGACAAGTTCATCATGAGATCGCCGTCGCCAACGTATTTCTTTAATGTGGCGCGAAAATTGCCCGGCGTCAGATTGCAGTGAATGAATTTCGCTCCGCAGCGCTCCGCGATGCCTCGCCCCGATTCGTCAGCGGACAGCACCGTCATCCGTTCGTAAACATGGTCGAGATGCCGGCCGACAAGCGGCAGCGTCGCCTGGCCGATGCTCCCGCAGCCAATCATGATCACACGTCCCTTAAAGTCCGGACTCGCCCTGAGCGCATTCGCCGATGTTGAAATATCCACGTCGCTGATACTCCTCATGGTGAATTCGAAGCAGAACAATGCATTCGATATGACCCAGGCGCAGGTCCTGGAGTGCACGCCATTTCCTGCGCCGCATTCTCTGTGGGCTTCACGTGCCCGTTGTCCATGCGTGCCGCAAACAGAACGGGCAAGAAGGGCGCGCGATCGAGAGGGTGGCGGCGTGAAAGCGCTGCGCCCGCTGGCTCAGTATCCCCGGTTCCCCTCACCGATTCAAGCAAAGGGGCTGCAGCATGAATTCAAAGGCTGCCTCAGGAGAGAGGGCGGAGGGCTCGAGCCGGGATTTGCCCCTGGAATAGACAGGCGCTCCAGGGGCTGTCCCTGGTATTCATCATGTTGAGGTGGTGGGCGAGGAGGGACTTGAACCCTCAATCCCTTTCGGGCAACGGATTTTAAGTCGAAGTTTTGCATATGCGCAGTAACACGTAATAGCATGAAACAGAATACTTTATAGATTTCACTACGTGTTACTGTATGTTATGTAAGTCCTTTGTTTTCGGTGGTGTTTTTTCATGGATTGCACCCTGAGTGCACCCTGAAAAGTGCACCATATCCTACTGTACTATATAAGAAGAAATTAACAAAAAGGCTAATATTAGGGGATCAGGACAAAACCTCCCCGGAATACCTACCTATACTCAGGAGTGGGTCAAAAGCGCCAAAACCCCCCCGTCGGGTTTGGGTTGGTGTGAAAACCGCGCAAGAATCGAAAAT
>DAOSJS010000190.1:5477-7854 GCA_035367355.1 Candidatus Hydrogenedentota bacterium | reverse complement strand
TCTGGAACGAAACCCTCCCTGGGCGCCGCGCCGGAGCCACGGGGTTTCGCCGCCGTTCCCGGTTGAGTGGCAAAACTAGACCGCATGAACACGCTGCCGCCGGCCCCCTGCCCTGCCGCCGCAGCGCAGCTCCTGATCCCCAGGTGCGGCCGGAACGGCACGCTGACAGGGATTTAGTTGACAAATAAAGCCTCATTTGTGGTATTCTTACTTTAGCGCCTTGGCAGTACGCCAGCCCTGAACCCAAAGCAGGGGCGCGCATTTACTGAGGACACGTGCTACCGGCATGCGAATCGCGATCCTGGGAACCCGCGGCATTCCAGCGAATTACGGGGGGTTTGAAACGTTCGCCCAAGAGCTGAGTGTTCGGCTCGTGGAGCGAGGGCACGAAGTGTGCGTCTATTGCCGCAGTTCCAATTACCCGGAGCCGCTTGAGGAATACCGGGGGGTGCGTCTGATCACGCTGCCGACGATCCATACCCGGGCCTTTGACACACTCTCACATGCCCTGCTGTCAACCTGCCACGTGTTATTTCAGCGTGCGGATGTCGTGTTGTACTGCAACTGCGCCACCAGCTGTGTTGCGTGGATGCCGCGCCTGGCTGGGGCCAAAGTGGTCATGAATCCCGATGGACTGGAGTGGGAGCGGGCGAAATGGGGCTGGGCCGGCAAGGCGTTTTACCGGTTTTCGGAGCACCTGGCCGCACGCTTTCCTCATCGGCTCGTGTCGGATTCCCAGGTGATTCAGGCCTATTACCGGGATCGATTCGGCTGCGAGAGTGATTTCGTGGCGTATGGCGCGGACCTGGTGGAGCGCGGCACCGGGAAAGAGCTGCTTGCTGAATTCGGTATTGAGCCGGAGCGGTATTTTTTGTATGTGAGCCGGCTGGAACCCGAGAACAATGCACACCTGGTGGTCGAAGCCTTCGAGCAAGTCGAGACGGATATGCATCTGATGGTGGTGGGCAGCGCGCCCTTTGCCGACGACTATATCCGGCGCTTGACGCGAACGAACGACAAGCGGATCATCTTTCCGGGTGCGCTGTACGGCGACATCTACCGGGCGTTGCAGGCCAATGCGTACGCCTACGTGAACGCCATGGAGGTCGGCGGGACGCACCCGGCGATCCTCGAGGCGATGGGCGCGGGGAACTGTGTTCTGGTGAGCGATATCGCGTACAACGTCGAGGCCGTGGCTGAGGCGGGCGTGCAGTTCAAAAGTAAGGATGTGGGCGACTGCCGTGCGAAGATGCAGTGGCTGGCAGACCATCCAGAGGAAGTGAGCCGGTTTCGGCAGCACGCCCTCGATCGGGCGCGGTCTCAATATCAGTGGGACCATGTCGCAGCGGAATACGAGCGGCTTTTTGAAGCGTTGCTCGCGGGTTAAACGTGTAGTGCAGGCCGGGGCCGCCGTTCGTGCTGTAAGCGGCGCCGGCCAGGCTGGAGAGCGCGTATGAATTGGCGCGACAGGAAAGTGCTGATCACCGGAGCCGCGGGATTCATCGGCAGCCATCTCTGTGAACGGCTGCTCTGGGCGGGCGCCGATGTGCGCGCGATGGTCCACGGCAATATGCGGGGCAGCATCGGGCATCTGGCGGCTATTCCGGAAGACCTGCGTAAAGGCCTGGAGATCGTCGGCGGCAACATCCGTGACGGGGCCTTCGTGCGCGATGCGACCATCGGGGTGGATACGGTGTTCCATCTGGCCGCGATCACGAGCGTGGTCTATTCGTATTCGAACCCGGACGAGACCGTGATTACCAACGTGAGCGGAACGCTGAACGTGTGCAACGCGGCCCGCCACGAAAATGTGCGGCGACTTGTGCATACCTCGTCGGCAGGTGTGTATGGGACAACGGCGGGCGATACGCCGATCAGCGAAACACACCCGGTGCGGGCCTATAACCCCTATACGGCGTCGAAGCTGGCGGCGGACAACGTGGTGGAGAGTTTCTACCTTTCGTATGGTCTGCCCGTGACGATCGTGCGTATTTTCAACGTATATGGCCCCCGGATCGGCCGTTTTCTTATTATTCCGACCATCATCCTGCAGCTTCTGAAGGGGGGCGACCTCAAGCTCGGCAGCCTGACGCCCACGCGCAATTTCACGTATGTGGACGACATCGTGGATGCCTACCTGCTGATGGCGGAACACGAGAGTGTGGTGGGCGAAGTGGTAAACTTCGGGTCGACGGAGGCCCTGACGATCGCCGAGCTCGCGCAGCTCATTGCGAGACTGATGCAGCGCGAGGTGACCATTTCGCAAGACGACCGGGCGATTCGGCCGGCGAAGAGCGAGATCGAGCGCGTGTTGGCTGATGTCACGAAGGCCAGGCAGCTCCTGGGCTGGCGCCCGGCGGTGGCGCTGGAGGCCGGC
>DAOSJS010000190.1:0-5467 GCA_035367355.1 Candidatus Hydrogenedentota bacterium | reverse complement strand
GACTGGATTGCGGCAGGGGGCTATGACGATCTGCCGGCCTGATGCGGCCGATGTTGGAGAGGTTTGACGGTTTCGGGAGCAGGACTTTGGATGGCAGCCATGGCTGGTAGTGAACGAAGAGCAGGCGCCCGCACCAGCGCGCCACCGCGCACCCCGCGGGGGCGGTGGGTGGCTGCGGCATTCGGTGTGCTCTGCGCGCTGGCGGCCGGTTCGGCGGGCGGGCAGGAAACGCTCCGTCACCATGGATTCCGCCTGGATGAACGCCACCTGCTCCTGCTCGAACAGCGCCACCGGGAAATCGAAGTCGGTATTGCCACCCGCAGCCGGAATATCGGCGATACGTCCCGAACACGGACGCGCGACGATTCCAGCGAGGCAGCGGGCCGCTTCGAAACCGTGGACTACCTCGTGAAGATCACGGCGGAAGTGTTGAAACCGTCCGCGCCCAATTACCTGAGCAATCCCGGCGAGCGGTACCGGCTTACGGTGGAGGGCTTGAGCCTGGATCCGGATTATGTCATGCAGGCCGAAGTCGATGCGATCGTTGCGCGGGAAACGGTGTTGTCGGCGCTGGGCGAATTGAGCGCGCGGGCGTCGGGTATTCAGCGGGAGGCCTTGCATTATGCGGGCCCGTATGTGCTCCAGGTGCTGAACGAAACCGGTCTAATGCCCGCGCCCATACCGGAGTCCATTCAGGAAAGCCAGGCCGGGCGGATTCGTTTTGATAATCCGGCGCTTCAGCGCGAGAGCCTGGAGGCGGGGCGGAAGTTGTATGCCGGAGAGAAACCCAAACCGGCCACCCGGTCCCCGTTGGCGGGGCAGGGCGCCACGGCAGGCAGGGCAGGCGGGAAATCTGAGCAGCGCAAAGCGGCCAGCGCGGGCCGGGGAGGCTGAGATTTATGAAATTCGCGGTACTGAGGAACGTGGGCGGCGTTGCGTTCGTGGCATGCCTGGCGATAATGCTGGGATGCCAGACGTCCTCCGGCATCCGGGTGATTGACCCGAAGGGCGAGACCCGTGAGCTGACCCCGGAAGAGGTCGAGCAGATGACAGCGGGGGAATCAGACCCCTACCTCCTGCAAGTGGGTGATCAGGTCCAACTGATCTTTAGCATCCGCAACATTCAGGAAGGCGAGACGCCCTGGGATTACAAGATCGAGGTCGGCGACAACATGGAAGTGCGTTTGTCGTCGGATACGACTTCCACGGCAGCGTATGTGATCGATTACGGCGACGTACTCGGGATCTCGTTTTTGAACAACTGGCCGCTGAACATGAACCGCACGGTCCGTCCGGACGGCAAGATCAGCGCGACGGAGCTCGGCGACGTTCAGGCCGCGGGTCTGACCACCAAACAGCTGGAAGACCGCCTGACCGCGCTGTATGAGAAGACAGGCATCATCCAGGGCGACCCGCAGATCAGCGTGAACGTCGATTTCGCCAATGTCGACCGCCTCGAGAGCATCAGCCGCGATGTGACGGTCCGGCCCAACGGCGCGATCAGCCTGCCCATGCTCGAACGGGAAGTGAAGATTTCAGGATTGACCGTGGCCGAGGCGTCCCAGGCCATCGCGGACGAAGCGGCGAAAGTGCTCAAAAACCCGCCCACGGTGGGCCTGGTCGTCTTCCCGAACATCAATCTGGCCCTCTCCGGCATGAACACGGTCGCCAAGATACGCTCGGACGGGCGGATTTCCGTGCCCCGGGTGGATTATGAAATCCAGGCGGCGGGCTACGGCGTGGACGAACTCCGCTCGATGCTCAAGGAGGCTGCCCGGGGGCTGATCCACAACCCGGTGGATGTGTCCGTGGATGTGGTTCAGGCGACGGGCGCGCGGATTTACGTCGGTGGCGAGGTTGGTGTGCCGGGAGTCTACCCGCTCGACAGCTGCCCGACGGCATTGCAGGCGCTGATCATGGCGCGGGGCCCGGCCAACAGCGGGCGTTTGAACAGTGTGATTGTGATGCGCCGCAACCCTGACGGGAAACCCTACATTTTCAAGACCAATCTGCGCGCGGCCATGAGCAAGGGCTACACGGAAAACGACATTCCGCTGAAGCCGTTTGACGTCGTTTTCGTGCCGGAGAAACTGATCGTTCGCGCGAACATCTTTGTGGAGCGGTACATCGATCGTATCGTGCCGTTCGACAACTCCCTCGGGGTCAATGCCACGTACTACATGAACGAACAGCAGGTGAATACGAAATCACGCAACATTGGGGCGACGGCGGTTGTCACGCCGTTTCAGGCCGGCGGCCTTGTGGTCGCTCCCTGACGCGGACGGCCTGGGCGCATTCCGCGGTAAGGTAACTGCAAGAGGAGCGTCAGATGGACCAGCGGCAGCTTTTCCTCAGAGACGTCTTGACGGTGCTGTTCAAGCGCAAGGCGTTTATCCTGGTCTTCCTTATCCTGGTATTTGGCGTGGTGCTGGTGGGCAACTACCTGTGGCCGCCCGCGTATGAATCAATAGCGAAGGTGCGCCTGATCCGCGGGCGGACGACCTCCCAGCCCGATCCGACCGTGGTGCATAGCGAGGCGGGAATGCTGATGATGCAGCTGTCACGGGAGGACGTCTATTCCGAGATCGACTTGATCTACGCAAATGACGTGCTGGCGAAAGTGGTGGACCAATTGGAGCTGAGCAGCGCGATGCAGCGCGGAACGGGCCCCGTGCAGCTGGCGGTGCGCGGTTTTCGCGAGCTCGAGTATGCGCTGCGGTTGAAGCGCCGTCCGGACCCCCGGCAGCAGGCGATCGATGCCCTCGAAGAGTCCATCGAAGTCAAAGCCGATGACAAAAAATATGTCCTGGAGATCCGATGCCGGCTGGGCGACGCGCAACTGGCGCACGATGTGCTGGTGGCGCTGCTTGAAGCGTACCGGCAGAAACACGTCGATGTGTTTGATCAGCCCGGCAGTGCTGCGTTCTTTGAGGAGCAGGTGGCGCGGGTGACCGGGGAGCTGGTGGAGGCGCAGCACAAGCTGGAAGCGTTCCGCGGCGAGCACCAGGTGGTGTCGCTGGAAGCCGAGAAAGAGCTTCTGCTCAGCCAGTATACCGAAGCGCGCAAGCTGCTGCTGCAGCTGACTGAGAGCCAGGAGGCGGCGCAGCAGGCCGCCTCGGGCAAGTCGGACCAGGTGCTGATCGCCACGCTGTCGGGGAAAACCGAGAATACGGTGGTGACCGAGCTGCAGCTCCGGTTGCTGGAGCTTTTGCTCGAGCGCAACCGCATTACCGAAAATCTGGGCCCGAAACACCCGCAGGTCGTGGCCATTCTCAATGAAATCGACCGGGCCGCGGAACGGCTGTCGGAGGCCATTGAGGCGACACGGGCCACCACCCAGGCCAAGATCACCGACCTGCAGCGGCGCATCGAGGAGCTGAACAAGCTCGAAGGCGAGCTGGGAGACCTGCAGCGCACGGCCGAGACCACCGCCGACACGCTGGTGTATTACACCGAGAAGCGCGAGGAGGCCATTGTCGCGGATGCGATGCGGGATAAACAGATCTCGAGTATTCGCGTCGTGGAAAACCCGACGGTGGCGGTGAACCCGGTCAGCCCGCGCAAACTGGTGAACTTGTTCATCGCGCTGGTGGTGGGCATTGTGGGCGGCGTGGCGCTGGCGTTTTTCCTCGAATATCTGGACCACGGGCTGAAGACGCCCGAGGACGTCGATTATTATCTGAAGGTGCCGCCGCTCGCGTCGTTTTTCCATTCCGGGCGCAGACAAGCTCTGAACAAAGACGAAGCTCAACGGCTCAGCACGATGATCGATGCTGTGCAGGAAGGCGCTCCGAATCAACTGATCGAGGTGACCAGCGCCGTGTCGGGCGAACAGTCGGGGCCGGTGGCCGCGGCCCTGGCGAAAGCGCGCGCGGAAAACCCCGAGTGGCGGGTGCTGTACATTGATTTTGCGCCGCGCCGCGCTGAAGGCGCGGTGCCGAAAGGCCTGACCGACCTGGCCGCAGGCCGGGCTGACCTCGAGGAAACGCTCAACCAGGATGGCAATCTCTATGTTTTGTCCAGAGGAAGCGAAGACTGCCCCGGCTATCTCTGGGAATCCCGTGGAATGCAGACCGCACTGTCGGATCTGCGGCAGCGTTTCGACAGTATCGTGCTGCACACCTCCCCCGTGCGCACTTCGGGTGACGCGATCAATGCTGCCCGCTACGCGGACGGCGTGGTGATCGTGGTTAAAGCCGACGCAACGCGCCGGGAAGTGGTGAACCGCGCACTGGATGTGCTCCGCCACGCGAAGGGACGCATCCTCGGCGCCGTGCTGACTGAGCGGAAACGGACCATTCCCGGGATGGTTTACCGGCGCATCTAGCGCGAAACGCACGAACGCAGCGCCGTCGCAGAGTTCCACGCATCCGTACGTGCCGGCTTCGTCGTTCGCGAGTTGATCTTGTGAACAATGCAGGGAAACGGGGCGGCAGCTATTTTCTTGCACAAGACAAGATAAGAGAGGCCGGTGCGTGTCCGCACCGGCCTCTTATGACTGAACTCGTGCCGGGGAGCCGTGCTCAACCCGCCGCAAGTTATTTTAGAGGCCCAGGAACCAAGTTCCGTGGGCCTCCGCGGAAGGAGAAACGCCACATGTGGCGCTGACCATCTGGATTGTACCACGGCAGGGCAAAAGAACGCAACCATCTGTGAGTCAACTCTTTACACAATCTTTATTTAGCGCAGTTTGGCCGCCTTAATCGAACGGTTCCAACCACTTAGCGCTTCGAGGCGCCGTGAGGGGCTCCATTGCGGAATAAAGGTGCGTTCTTCCTTCCAAATCCCGCGCAGGGCGTCCTGATTCGGCCAGAAGCCGACCGCAAGCCCCGCGAGAAAGGCCGCGCCAAGTGCTGTGGTATCAGTGATTTTGCCTCGAACCACGGGAACGCCAAGCAGGTCGGCCTGGTGTTGCATCAGAAGGTTGTTCGCGGCGGCGCCGCCATCGACTTTCAGGAGAGGTATCGCCGCACCGGTGTCGGATTCCATGCAGCGGATGATGTCGTGGGTTTGAAAAGAAATCGATTCGAGTGCGGCGCGCACGATATGTGCCCGGTTGGTTCCGCGCGTGAGACCCACGATGATCCCGCGCGCGTGCATGTCCCAATGGGGCGCGCCGAGGCCAACGAACGCGGGCACGATATACACGCCGCCGGTGTCGTCCACCTGCCCCGCGACGGATTCGCTTTCGGCTGCGCTGGAGATCAGTTGCAGTTCGTCGCGAATCCACTGGATGACGGCGCCGCCGATGAAGATGCTTCCTTCCAGGGCGTACTGCACGCCCTGGCCAAGGTCCCAGGCGATGGTTGTGATGAGGCCGTGGTTTGACTGTACGGGGGCCGCGCCGGTGTTCGCAAGGAGAAAGCATCCGGTGCCGTAGGTGTTTTTGCTTTCAAGGTGGCCGAAGGCGGTCTGGCCGAAGAGTGCGCTCTGCTGATCGCCGCAGAGGCCGCCGATGGGGATCGTG
>DAOSJS010000189.1:0-7922 GCA_035367355.1 Candidatus Hydrogenedentota bacterium | reverse complement strand
CCACAGCTCGGTTGAGCTCCTCCAGACGCTCGCCCGGGATTATCCGGTGTGTATTGTATCGGGCTCCAACACCGCGGGCGTGAATGACGGCATCGATATGATGGGCATTCGCCAGGATATCCGGTTCTTTCTGGCCTCGGAAGACTATTCGCCCGGGAAGCCCGACCCGGCGTGCTTCCTTATGGCAGCTGAACGCCTCGAGGTCGACCCCGCCCGGTGCCTGGTGTTCGAGGATTCCCAGGTTGGCGTTCAGGCGGCCAAGGCCGCCGGCATGCATTGTGTCGCGCTGTCACGGCCCGGACGGCCCCGCCAGGACGTATCACTGGCCGATTGGGTGCTTGACGATCTAGCCGCATTTTCCGTGCGCGATTACTGCCCCGCGTCGTAGCGCAACAGAGGCCGGACGGCCAGTCAGGCAGCGCGGCGCATGGCTTCGGCAATCACAATGAAAGCACTGCCAAAGATCATTCTCGTGGCGGGCGTGACCGCGCTGGCGCATCTGGCCACAGATTCCGGTGTCTGGGCCGGGGAACAACCCTGGAACCTCGTCCAGGCGCGGCTGGAGAACGGTCTCACCGTCGTCACGCACGAGGATTTCTCGAACCCGCTGGTATCCGTTCAGGTGTGGTACCACGTGGGGTCGAAAGACGAGCCGGAAACCCGCCAGGGCATGGCCCACCTGGTCGAACATCTCATGTTCCGGGGCAGCGCGGCGGTTGGGGATTACCAGCACGGCGATCTCATCCAGGCCGCGGGCGGCAACACCAACGCCTACACCTATTTCGACCACACCGCGTACGTTAATACGGTTCCCGTGGCTGAGTTCGATCTGGCCCTCTGGCTCGAAGCCGAGCGCATGGCGTTTCTGGATGTCCGCGACGACGCGTTCGAGACCGAGCGGAACGTCGTCGAAGAAGAGCGCCGCACCGCCAACCTCAACGCGCCGTATGGAACCCTTCCCGAGCGCGTCATGGCCGCGCTGTTCGAACAGCACCCGTACCGCTGGCTGCCCATTGGCACACTCGCCCATCTGCGCGCCACGACGCCCACCGACGTCCGCCGGTTCTGGGACATCTATTACGTGCCCAACAATGCCACCCTGGTTATCGCCGGAGCCGTGACACATGAATCCGCGCTGGCGGCCGCCCGCCGGTATTTCGGCTGGATCCCGCGCGGAGCAGAGCCGCCCCGGGTCCGCGGCAAGGAACCGCCACAAACCAGCGAACGGGATCTATGCCTTCCCGAACGCCGTGGCCCGGTGCCGCTGGCCGGTTATGTCTATCGCGGCGTCCCCGCCAGCCACCCCGACGCGATTCCCCTGCGTATGGTGCTGTGGCTCCTGGCCCACGGGGAAGACAGCCGGATGTACCGGGACCTTGTGCGCGAGCGCGGTCTATGCGTTGTGCTCCTGACCCAGGATTTCTGCCTGGAGCAGGACGGCGTCGCGGGATTCGTGGGGGCATTACACCCCGTGCGGTACTACCTCGGCAAGCTCAACCCTCTGGGCAGGCCGGGTGACGCCATATTCCGGGCCTTTGACCGCCATATTGCCGAATTTCAGCGCAATGGCCCGACTCCCGGCGAGTTGGAAAAAGTGAAGCAGCAGTTCCGGCGGGCGGCTGCCTCGGGATGCCTGACGGTGGAACAACGCGCGTGGAAATTCGGCGAGGCGGCCATCCTGCACGGCGATCCCGACTGGGTCAATCGAGAAGCGGCGGCCGTCGAAGCCGTCACCGCCGAAGACCTTCGCCGGGTTGCCTCCACCTGCCTGACAGCGGAACGGCGCACCCGGGTGCGGGTGCTGCCCGACCGGAGCTTCAATTACGAACCGGGTGCGGGCGTCGACCTGGCGCCACCGCCCTTTGCCGAGGCGCCCTGGCACAAAGCTGCCTGGACGCGCCCCGTCGGATTTCCCGCGACTCCGCCCGTCAGCGGCACGCCGCCGGAAATCCCCACGATACCCGCGCAGAAACACGAGCTTGCCAATGGCCTGAACGTGGTCGTGATTCCCGACCGCGAATCGCCGCTCTTCCTCGCCGCGATGGGTTTCAGGGAAGGGCCCCGGGCGGAACCCAGGCCGGGGGCGACCGCCCTCGCTCTGAAGGCGCTGAGTAAGGGCACCGAAAACCGCTCCGCCGATGAGCTCGCTCAATTCATCGAACAGCGCGCGCTGATGGTGCAGGAAGTCGTTGTGATGGACGCCTCCCTGCTCGCCGTCAGCGGGCTCAGCGAGACCGGCCCGGACTGCCTGGACCTGCTGGCCGAATTGGTAATCTCCCCCACATTCCCCCGCAGCGAATTGCGTCAGCTCCGGCGCCAGGAGCGCGTGATGCTCCGCTACGCGCACAGCGATCCGTCGTATCGCGCCGACATCGAGTTGCGCCGCCGGCTTTTCGGAGCCGACCCCTACGCCCGCGCTGCCACGGGCGGCCCGGGCGACGTTCGGCGTCTCAATCGCCGCGATGTGACTCACTGGTGGCAGGCGATCGCGCGGCCGGACGATGCCGTCCTGTACCTTGGCGGCGATCTTGACCCGGAAACCGCGGTTCGATGGGCGGAACAGGCTTTCAGCGCGTGGACCGCGCCCACCATAAGCCGGGAAACCGTCTCCGCAGCCCTCCCGCCCTCTCCCGAACCGGCCCGGGTGTACCTCACCTCGATTCCGGGCGCCGTGCAGAGCCAGATCCGAATCGGGCAACTCGCCTTCGCGCCGGACCATCCCGATTACTTCCCGGCGCAGCTGTTCAGCGAGATCTACGGCGGATCATTCGACAGCCGGCTCAATAAGGCCCTGCGCGGGGCACAGGGCCGGACCTACGGCGCCTATGGCGGGTTCACCTTTTTCAAGCGCGGAGGTTATTTCGCAAGCAGTGTCTCGACGCAAACGGAACAGACCTCGCAGGCCCTGGCGTCCATGCTGGACGTGCTGGAAGGCATGCGCGCCGCACCACCCTCCCCGGACGAGCTTCAGCGGGCAGTATCCCATCTCACGGGGCGGACGATCCTCGACTTGGAGACATTCGCCGAGGTCATTAGCTGGCTGTGGTATCTCGAGTTGATGGAACTGCCATCCGACTACCTGGCCCGCTCGTATGCAGCGTTTGCGGCCATGACCCCGGAAGACATCCTGCGGGTCGCCCAGGAACAGGTGGATCCATCCCATCTCACCATCGCAGTCACCGGCGATGCGGAGGCCATCGAAGCAGGCCTTCAGGCCTTCGGGACCGTTACTCGTTCCAGGTAGACTGTTACGCAACGGCACGCAACGCTCCGCAACGTTGCGTTTCCGGAAGTCGCCATTTACACGCGAAAACTTACGCCGTCTGCCAAATTCACATAAACTTTTATGTACTAATAATTTAATGATGAGTGCCCAACAATAAGCCCGACTTGGCCCCGGAATTGCTTCTCTTTATTTTGATACCATAAACTACGACCAGCAGGAGTGGAAACATGCCGATTTTCTCCATCAAGTGTAACGAATGTAACGCCATCGATGAAGTACTGGTGCCCAGTGCATCCGTCCAGACGCCCCCGTGCAGTGTGTGTGGCAGCTCCGACACCGAGCGGATGGTATCCCGTCCGGCGGTCTGCACGGGGAGCAGCAGCGGCGGCAGCTGCCCCACCGGCACGTGCCCATTCGCAAACTAGCGCATATTGACAACAAATTGAAGTCAATATATGCAAAAATATATGCAAAAATTGACCTGCAGGAAATAAATCCGCGTTCTCGAGCACTCCAATATGGTTTGGATAGCCGGCAAGCGAGGAAAACGGAACGCTCCGGATAGGAGTCGAGCACATGGCAGTAACGATACTTCGAATTGTATTGGGCGTGGCCCTGGGCGCGGGGCTGGGCGCCGTCATGGGCAGCACGCGCTCGTGCGAGACCGGCGGGTGTCCGCTGACCGCCAACCCGCGGCGGGGAGCGATCTACGGCGGGCTGATGGGATTGCTGATTGCTTTTGCCTTCGCGCCCGCATCGAAGCCCGTTATTGAAGCGGATTCGGGCATTGTCGAGGTGACGTCGTCTGCACAGTTCAATGAACTGGTACAGGCCTCGGACAAGCCGGTATTTGCCTATTTTCACGCGCCCTGGTGCGGCGCATGCCGCCAGTCGGGCCCGATCGTAAATGAACTGGCCCGCAACCACGCTGGCGCTGTGCTCTTTTTAGGTATAGACACGGACAAGAATTCTGAATTGGCGCGGGAGCACGCGGTTCAATATCTGCCCACGTCGCTTGTGTTTCGCGGGGGCCGTGAGGCGGCCCGGATTGTGGGCACGTTTGACAAGGAACAGGTGCTGCGTGAACTGTTGACCCCCGATTCACCGCAAGCCGGACCCTCTTGACCCCCTCGCACGCCTCTCCCCGGCTTTGTGGTAGAGTGAAGGCGGGATCCTGCCCCCGGATCCCGCCTTTTTCACGTCTGGAGGAAGCTCATGCGAAAACTCGTTCATCTGGCCTGCATCGCGTGTTTGTTGTCGTGCGTGGCAGCAACGGCGCAGGACTCAGCACCCGTTCCCCCGCAACCGGCGTTTGCAAACGCCACGTGGACCCTCGTCACCAGGGAGGCCGCGTTCAGTCCGCGCGACACCGCAGAAGGGGTCGTGTATGACAACAAGATGTGGCTGAGCAACGGTTATTACCACGACAATGTCCTCTCGCGCGACCTGTGGACCTCTACGGATGGCGTGACCTGGACCCTGGTGAATGAGGCAACGCCCTACGACGGCTACAGCGAGATGACGGTGTACGACGGGAAAATGTGGGCCATCAAAGGGTCGGTATGGACCTCGACCGATGGCGTCGACTGGACCCGGGTGGCGGAGACCACGCCTTTCGGCGTGCGCGGGTACGGGGAAGTGGTGGTGCACGACGGCAAGATGTGGCATCTCGGCAGCGGCGCTGACGTGTGGTGGACCACCGACGGAGTAAACTGGACCTGCGCAGTGGAAAACGCCCCTTTCGGACACCGCACCGCCAGCGCCGTCGCGGTGTATGAAGGAAAATTGTGGCTGATGGGCGGCTATATCCAGCAAACGAGTGATCCGCCCGAAAAGCTGTACACCCAATACACGACCTACAACGACGTATGGACCTCGACCGACGGCGTGACATGGGAGTGCGTGCTGGAGCATGCCCCCTGGTCTCCGCGCATGTGGTTCATCGCGCAGCCGTATGCGGGCGAACTCTGGCTCATCGGGGGGTTCAGTAACCAGCATAGCGCAAACCTGGGCGACGTCTGGCGCACCCGCGACGGAAAGCAATGGACCCGGCTGGAGCCTTCGACCACCTTCGCGCCGCGCCACGAACCCACTTGCTACGTGTACGAAAACAGCCTGTGGGTCGTGGCAGGCAACACCTGGCCCGTGGTCAACGATGTGTGGCGGCTGACTTTCGACAAGTAAGGCCGCCGCTTCTTCCCCGCGCGCTCGCTCGTCCGGCGGGAAACCACCCCCCGGATTGCGGTATTCTTGTGGGATGGAACGACCACCCTTTGCATTTGCCGAACCGGACTATCCACTGGCGCCGCTGACGCGATACCGCGTCGGGGGTCCGGCGCGCTGGGCCTTGCTGCCGCGCACCATCGACGAGGCGCGGGAAGCCTATGCCTGGATGGCCGCCCAGCGAAGCAAAGGCGCGCCCGTACGGCGCTTTGTTCTCGGTGGCGGCTCGAACGTGCTGATCAGCGACCAGGGTCTTGACGGCGTCGTTCTGGTGACTGCTGCGCTCGAGGGAATGGAACCGCTCGGCGGCGACCGGTACCGCGTCGAATGCGGGGTCGAATTGAACGATCTGGTGCAGGACGTGCTGTTGCCGAGCAATTACGACGGCGTGGGCGGGTTGACGGGCATTCCGGGCACGGTCGGCGGCGCCATCTACATGAATGCGGGCACAGTGAACGGGACGACGTGCCAGTGGGTCGAGAGCGTCGAAGTGGCCGGAGAAGGCGGCACCCGGACGATCGCGATGGAGCCGTCGCTTTACGACTACCGGCGCCAGTCCTTCTGTCCGCCGGGGGACCTGATCTTACAGGCAATCTTCCAGTTTCGCGCAGCGGAGACCGATCAGCGGGCGATATACGAGCATTACCTGCAGCGCCGCCGCGAAAAACAGCCACAGGGTAACTGCTGCGGCAGCGTCTTCAAGAATCCGCCGAATGGGCACGCAGGACGCCTCATTGAAGCTTGCGGATTGAAAGGGACGCGGCGAGGCGGCGCCCTGGTGAGCCCGGTGCACGCAAATTTCATCATGAACGACGGCGGGGCGACGTTTGACGATATCCGCAGCCTGATCCGGCTCTGCCAGAGCACGGTGAAGGAGCGGTTCGGCGTGAACCTCGAGCGCGAGGTCGTGGTGCTCGACTGAGACGGCGTTCTGCCGTGGTAATCCCGAGATTATTGGTCTTCGGCGCCAAGGGAACCGGTAAGCCGCGCCACCAGGGGTTCGAGGTCGGCCGCGGCCACGTGCGAATACCACACATTATCAGGGAACACCATGATGTTGGGCCCGTCTTCGCAGCGGTCCAGACAGCCGCTTTTGGCCACCCGGATGCGTCCCTGCAGGCCGCGGTCTTTGATCATGTTTTTGAGCCGGGCATAAAGGACGAGCCCGCCGGCGCTCGCGCAGCATACGCGTTCGCCGGGCGGCCGCTGGTTGACGCACACAAAGATGATCTTCTTGTAGGGCAGCGCGTGTTCAAGCATGGCCACACCTCTACGATTCGCTCCAAAGGACTGTCATACCAGAGCAGAGGCCGGCGAATCCAGTTTTTCGACAATCCCGCCTGACGCCCTCCAGGTGGTATCAGGAAAACCGGGCACATTTTGAAGGCTTTTGCCGGTTGCGTGTACACTCTGGCCATCATTCAAACCCAATTCGCTTGAATCTGCGAGGAAACAGGATGCCTGACGACAAGCCGTTGATAGAGCCGCGTGTTTTGAAGGGGTTTCAGGACTTTCTGCCGGAAGAGGTCCTGGCCCGGAAGGCCGTTATGGAAGTATGCGAATCGGTTTTTCGCAAGTACGGTTTTGTGCCTCTGCAGACACCGGCGCTCGAATATCTTGATGCACTGCTGGGCACGGGCGGTGAAGAGACCAATAAAGAGCTGTTCCGTCTGGAAACGCCCGAAGGCGAGCTCGTGGCGATGCGCTTCGACCAGACGGTGCCGTTCGCGCGCATGATGGCGCAGTATCCGGACAAGCTGAAAGCCCCGTTCCGGCGCTATGCGATGGGGCCCGTATGGCGGGGAGACCGGCCGGGGCCCGGGCGTTTTCGCGAGTTTACCCAGATCGATATTGACGCGGCCGGCTCGGAATCGGTCGCGGTCGACGCGGAAATCATCGCGGTGGTATGCGAGATCATGGAAAAACTGGGCGCGAAGGATTTCTGCGTCCTGATCAACAATCGCAAGCTCATCGATGCCCTGCTGGAGGAGTGCGCCATTGCCGGCGAGGCACGCGGAAAACACGTGCTGCGGGTCATCGACAAACTCGCGAAAGTGGGCGTCGATCTGGTCCGCCAGGAACTGGGCAGCGGGCGCATCGACGAGTCGGGCGATCCGATCCCCGGCGTGCATCTGGACGCGAAAACCATCGATGCGATCCTGTCGTTCATCGCGATCACCGGCGCCACCCGCGAGGAAGTGCTTGAAGCGATGCGGGAGGCGCTCCCGGCGAGCGCGCGGGCGGCGGAAGCACTGGACGAGATGGCGCAGCTTGCGGCCTGTCTCGACGCGCTGGGCGTTCCGGCGGCTCAGGCGCGGTTCGCGCCCAACCTTGCACGGGGGCTGGATTACTACACCGGTCCAGTGTACGAGATCGCGATCGCAGAGGGGCGCTTTGGCTCAGTCGGTGGCGGCGGCCGCTACGACGGTCTGGTGTCGCGATTTCTCGAGCGCAAGATCCCCTGCGCCGGCAT
>DAOSJS010000188.1:0-7926 GCA_035367355.1 Candidatus Hydrogenedentota bacterium | reverse complement strand
CTGAAGAATTTCATGATCAGCGACCTCTGCAGGCTGGCCCTCGGCGAGGAACTCTCTGCCGACCGGCCGCAGTAACGTCCCCTCGAGGCGGGGAGGGGGCAGACACGGGGCTGGACCTGCTCGGGAACGTCTGGAAGGTGTGGAAGACCGGGATGGAACGGGATTGAACACCGGAACGATTCGGATAGCCATGGCACGGAACGGGCTGGAGACAAACCTTCAGCCCGTTTCATGCTTTCCGGGTCTCGGGGGCGACTCTCCGCAGCCGGCCATTGGAAGAGCCTGCATTTCACTTTCCCCGCTCGAGGTCTTTGCGGGAGCCCCCGGCTTCCGGGTGCGCACCCTCCCGTGGATCGGTCGGCCCGATTCGGTTTGTCGCCCTTTACTTTCGATCGGTCCGCTGGTAACCTGAACCCGCAGCCGTAAACGGACTTGCAGGATGGTGTTCATAAAAGACTGCGACCAGATTCTCGACAGCGTGGCCGTAGGCGTCTTCAGCGTCGACAGGGACCTGACCATCCGCT
Organism: Candidatus Hydrogenedentota bacterium; assembly: GCA_035367355.1. Taxonomy (GTDB): domain Bacteria; phylum Hydrogenedentota; class Hydrogenedentia; order Hydrogenedentales; family SLHB01; genus UBA2224. The sequence goes on along the minus strand of DAOSJS010000188.1, from coordinate 7,402 downwards.
TCTTCAATGCCCAGGCCGAGGCCATCACCGGGTTTTCGAAGCAGGAGGCCCTCGGCCGCAAATGTTATGAAATCTTCCGGACCAATCGGTGCCTCGAAGAGTGTTCCCTCCGGATGGCCATAGCGGAGAAGAGCCAGATAGTCAAAATCCGCAATGTCATTCTCAGCAAGGAAAATCGTGAAATCCCCGTGGATATCACCGTGTCAGTCCTCCTGGACGGGGATGGAAACGTCATCGGCGGTGTCGAATCCTTCCTCGACGACTCGGTCCGGGTGTCCCTCGAAAAGGAAATCCGCGGTTCCTGGCGCTTCCAGGACATCGTGGGGCGTGATGACCGGATCCGGAAAGTCTTCGACGTCCTGAACACGGTCGCCCCGACGGATTCGAACATCCTGCTTCAGGGGGAGACGGGAACCGGGAAAGACCTGGTCGCCCGGGCGATTCACAACGCTAGCCGTCGCAGAGAGAGGCCCTTCATCAAGGTCAACTGTGCCGCTCTGCCACCCCAGCTTCTCGAGTCGGAGCTTTTCGGCTACCGGAAGGGCGCATTTACCGATGCCAGGACCAACAAGCCCGGGCGTTTCCAGCTGGCCGAGGGCGGGACGATTTTCCTCGATGAAATCGGCGAGATGCCGAGGGAGCTGCAGGCCAAGCTTCTGCAGGTCCTCGACGAGAAGCAGTTCTACCCGCTGGGCTCTACGCATCCGGTGAACGTCAACGTGAGGGTCATCGCCTCGACCAACCGGCGCCTCCGGCAAATGACCGCCGATCGGGACTTCCGGGAAGACCTCTACTATCGGCTCAGCGTCATCGAGATCGAAATTCCCCCCCTGAGGGAGCGGACTGCGGACACTTCCCTGCTCATCGGCCATTTTCTGGACGAGCATGCCCGACTACGCGGAGTGGCAAGGCCTGAGGTCACGCCGGAGTTCATGAAGATCCTTTTGAACTACGATTACCCGGGAAACGTCCGGGAACTCAAGAACATCATCGAGCATGCCGTCATTCTGGCCGGGACTCAGAAGCTCGACGTGCAATTTCTGCCCGCCTATCTTCTGAATCCGAAGGGCAGCGAGGCGATGGCGGAAACATCCGGTGCCGGCGTCAGCGAGGCCGTCGAGCGAACCGCCCTCAAGAAAGCGCTGCAATCCCACGGCTGGAACCGCACTGACGCAGCCCGGGCACTCCGGATCAACCGAACCACTCTGTGGCGTCGCATGAAAAAGCACAGCCTTCTCCCGGATGAACGCACCTGACGTTGCAGCCAACGCAACAATGTCGTAATCCTCTGCATCAATCATATGCCGCTGATGTGATTGCGATATTTTATTGTTTTCGTCTGCCTGGCCTTGTGCCTGTAACACATATGCAACGAGTCCGCCGTCCCGTCAAGCCTTCCATTATCTTATCTATTTGTAATCATTGGCAATATTATTTTTCCGCCACTGGCATAAATCCTGCCGTAGCGTTGCGCATGAAAAAGATCGCCGTCTGCGAACTCAACGGACGCATCGCGCCGCTTTACGATACGACGTCGGAATTCGCCATTTTTTCCATCGATGAACGGGGCCGTATTCTCGAGCGATGGACCATGAATGTCGGCGGAATGACTTCCGCGGAGCAGACAGCCATGCTCGGCCGGCTCGGAGTGGAGGTCGTCATCTGCGGAGGGGCGAAACAGGAGTGTCAGTGCCACCTGCGGGAGCACCATATCCGCTTCTTCGACAACGTAATCGGTAATGTCGCAGATGTCCTTGCCCGTTATCTTGAGGGGACCCTTCGCAGTGGCGAAGTGATCAATTGAGAGAGAATCTCCCGAAAAAGAAGCGTATGCGGCGGAAGGGACAACTCGTCCGCACAGGAGGACTACCGTATGGCGTTCGATCGCGACCGGAGGGACTTTCTCGGCAGGGACATGCTCACGGGTCTCGCGAAGCTTCTGGACGTTTCGATGATTTCCGGTGAGGAGCGAAAGATGCAGGATTATTTTGCTACCTTTGAATCCTGCCAGCCGCTGCTGGCCGACGCCGGGGAATTCCTTTATGAAGAGGCCGCCCGCCTCGGGATCGAGACCGCAGGGCGGGCGCGCGAAGACATTGCCCGGGAGATCTTCTCTCGGCTGGAAACGAAAAGGAGGTAACACATACTCCTGGAGACAGCTGACGTTCATGAACCGCATGACCAAAGGAAAAGGAGGTTCTTCGATGGAAGAGAAGGAATTGAGGCTTTACGGTGAAGGGTACCTGGAGGAGCGAAAGCTGGTGCCACGCTGGCGCCAGCCGATTCCTGCCATCGTCGCGTTGCTGCTCACGCTGGCAGTGTTTTACGCCACGTGGTGGATTTTCCAGGACCCGAGGGGCTGGCTGCGGATGTACACGCCGTATGTGGGCTACATGTACACCCGCTGGTGGCTGATCATGCTGATCTGGATGGTCTACATCTTCAACTACTGGCCCTTCAAGCGCGCCTGGCTGGAAAAAACGCACCCGGTCGTAAAAGGGAGCATCCTGACGTTCATCTCCGTCTTCATCCTCTACGTTCTCATCAAGGGGTTTTTCGAGGGGCTCCTGGGCAACTTCGGAATCGCCTACTTCAATCCCGGCAGGCTCATGCAGCTGCCCCGGATGACCGAGTTCTTTGCCCTCGAGTACGCATCGCTCGCCTGCCTGATGTTTGCCGCGATCGCCTCCTGGCTGAGCCCGGCGTGGGTGGTGGCCTGTGAGGAAGTGCCGTGGCAGAAGATGAAGCAGCCCGGCAAGGGCATCAGCATCCTGGTGATGACCTTCTTCCTGAGCACAGTGATTTTCTTCATGACCATGCATTCCCATATGGGCATTCTCTATTACCCGTGGCAGTACTTCACCTCCATCGCGCCGCCCTACTGGGAGCAGTTTGCCAACACGGTATCCGGCAACTTCCACGTGGCCTGGATCATGTGCTGCACGGTGATGGTCTGGATCGTGGAAACCATCTGGGAGCGTTTCCCCTTCAAGCTGATCAGAACCGACTGGCTGCGGCGCGTGACGGCCTTCTTCGGGATCATCGCCATGGCCTGGGCCATGCTCTTCTTCCTCTACTTCGCCCAGGAGCTCACCTGGGGGCCGGCCATCCGCGGAACTCGCCTCATCAACGCACCCGACTGGCGCTGGCTGCATGTCGGGGAGATGGCGGTCTTCTTCCTCGTGCCGGCCATTTTCATCACGTTCTACTGCAACAACTGGCCGCGGCGCTTCAGCCTGCCGGTCAACGTGCTGATCCGCACAGGCATCACGATCGTCGCTGCCGTCCTGCTCTACATCCTGTACTACATGTTCTCGCACGACTTCCTGGGCACCCAGAAGGGGTTCATGCACGAGCAGCAGTTCCCGATGATCCCCACCATCTGGCTCATCAACATCTGGCTGGCCCATCACTGGTTCATGGATAACTGGCCGGCATGGAAGATGGTGCCGAAGACGGCGGAAGAAATTGCCGAAGAGCACGCCGCCGAGAAGGCAGCGGTAGCCGATGTCCGGTGGAATCCGTCCCTGGGCTGGGGGCTGGGCGTGGGAGCCCTGTGCGGCATTGCCGTTTATTTCATCACGCTGGAAATTCTGCCCTGGGTGTACAAATCCATAACCGTTATCCGGTAAACTGCGACAAGGAGGAGTTATGTCGGAAGATAAAGGAAAATTCAGCCGCAGGGACTTTTTCAAGGGAGCCGCCGCGGGCGTTCTCGGGGGCGGCCTCCTGGGGATGGGCGTCTATTCCTACAGCCCCTGGCGCAAGAGCTACTTTCCCGAGGTGAAGCGGAAAATGGCGGACATCGGCGTCTGCAAGAGCATCAAGGTAACCAACATCTCCGAAACCAGCTGGTTCCAAAATTCCGTTCTGATGGGAGACATCAAGGGCGCCGGCGGGCTCTTGGTGAACCAGTACAGCTATAACTGGCCGCCGTTCGGTGACGGCACCGGACTGGGGAAAGGCTCCTTCGAATCGGGCATCGCCAAGATCAGGCACCTGCTGCCGCACAACGTCGATGAGGCATGGGCGATCACTGAAAAACTGTCCGTGAGCCCGGAAAACGCCGGCGGGTTCGCCGCCCTGATCGAAGTGGAGGAGATGAGCGGCAAGAAACGGAAATTCCTCCTCGACAGCGGTTGGTCCTATAAATGGATGCACGAGTGCTTCAAGCGCGAAGGGATCGACCAGATGCTGAGAAACAGGGAAATCGAGGCCCTCTTCATATCCCACGAGCACTTCGATCACTTCTGGGGTGTGCCGGTCACCTACAAGTACGATCCGACCATCACCACATACATTCCCGAGGGGTTCTACCCGGAGGGTCTGCAGTATTTGAAAGATGCCGGCCACAAGGGGAAACTAATCAAGGTCAAACCCGGGCTCAATCCCATCATCCCCGGCCTGGCGTCCTTCGTCTTCGCCGTTCCCATCATCTGCCGGGTCTACGGGGAGCAGGCCGTTTATGCCAACGTGAAGGATCATGGCCTCGTCAGCACGACGGGGTGCTGCCACTTCGGCATCATCCAGTTTGCCGAGACGGCCTTCCGGGAGATCGCGTACGAGAAAAACCAGCTCTACGGCATCTACGGGGGCCTTCACATCTCCCCCTTCGAGGATTGGGACCCCAAATATGACGATCTGGTGATGTCCCTGGGCAAATACGGGTTTCAGAAAATCGGCTGTAACCACTGCACAGGAGTCCTCTGTGCCAAAAAGTTCATCGAGCGCGGGTATCCGGTCCAGAAGGGGACGGCCCGACACCGGACGCCGGACACGGCATACCTGGGCAACGGGGACAGGATCGGCTTCGGGATTGACGTGTGATCATTGCCGTACAGGAGGAGACTATGGCGACGCTTATGAGAAGAAAAGGGATTCTTCTGCTCGTGCTGCTGTTGATCAGCGGTCTGCTCGGATTCTTCGGGCCGAAAGTAAGCCCGGAGATGAAAGAGGTGATCGATCAATTCTCCAACCGGACCCAGCGTGATATGGTGCTGCAAAAATACGCCGTGCCCGGTGTCGTGCCGAAGGAACTCACGCTGTGCGACATGACGAAGCCGATCGTCACGAAATCCGAGGAAAAGGAAGGCATCACGTATTACACGCTGGAATCCACGGTGGAGAAATGCGAGCATTCGCCGGCGGCCACGGGCACAGTGAGGATTTTCCAGATGGGCTGGAAAGGTGGTAAAATCGTTAAGTTCTCGTGGGGCGGTCCCAAGGGCGGTAAGGTGGAATACTGAAAGCAAGAGGACACAACCACTTAGACGGATGTTTCTCCAAAAAGAAGGGACATCATAAAGCGGATCGTTTTCATGGCCGTGATGGGATATTGTCTGGCGGGGCTGGCGTGGGCCGGCCACGCCAGGCAGTATTGTCCCTGTGAAGTCTGAAGAAGGCCAACTGTGGAACTGCGTCATTTTTTCCAGGGCGACATCATGTCCGATCCGGAAGGCGCCGTGCAGGAACTGATGCGTGCCATCCTGGTGCGCGCCCAGTTCGTGCCCGGCGTGCGCCATGCGCTCGGCTGGCGGGGATTGAAGCAGTCGGTTACGGCGGGAGCGGAAGGCTGGACAGCTCGAATCGCCGACTGTGAGGGCATTTTCGGGTTGTGTTTCACCGGCATGGAACAAGCGCCGGACTGGGTGGTCGGCACATTCGGTTTGAGTTATTTCCCCGTCGCCGATGAAGTGCTTGTCGAGCGCTGCTCCCTGCGGGCCGCGGCCTGCACCCAGCGCCCTGATTACATTCCTCTCGTCCGCGAGTTTCTAAAGCACGAGGAGATGTCATCGCTGTTCGGAATTGGCACGCTGTTTCTGGCCCTCGATGACCGGCAGCAGGCGCTCTACCTGGGAATGGAAAGCCTCTCGGTGCTTCGCAGCATAACCGAGGCAGGTATCCGCCTGCCACGAAATGGACTGATGGTGCAGGTGATCGAGCCCGGCGGACGCGATCAGGATTTTCCGGCCCTACCCCTTGCGCGGTCTTTTTTCGGCGTTCTGGCCGCTTCGCTGGCGTTTCATCTCGAGCGGGCTCCCGACAGCCTGTTCGAGCGGTCTTTCCCGGGCACGGAAATCGTCTATGACCCTGCAGGGACAATCCGAAAAATTCCGGCAGAAGGGATCGAAGAGGTCCTCGCCGGGCTTGGGTACGGCGAAGGCCGGTTTGAAGGGCTTTTCGAAGCTCTTTCCGGCGCGCATCGCCCCCCGGGCAGGGACGTGCGGTGGCGGCAGGGGGAAGCCATCCCCCCGGGTTACGAGGGGATGCGATGGTGGAACGCACGGCAAACGAGCAGCTACAAGACATTAGACAAGAGAAGCCTGGGGATCGATGAGCGCCCCCCGCTCACGATCCTGACGGGCTTCCTGGGGGCGGGCAAGACGAGTTTCCTGCAGCACTTCATCGAGTATCAGATCCAGCGCAGCCGATTCGTCGCGGTGATCCAGAACGAAATCGGCGAGGTCGGCCTGGACGGGAAACTGCTCGACTACACGGTTACCGAGATCGACGAGGGGTGCGTCTGCTGCAGCCTGGTGGGCAATCTGAAGCGGGCCGTGCACGGCATCCTTTCGAGTTTCCAACCCGATTTCATCATCCTCGAAACCACGGGTGCCGCCAACCCCCTCAATCTGCTCGACGAAATCGGCGAACTGGAAGATCTGATACGATACGACTGCACGGTCACGGTGGTGGATGCGCTCAATCTCGATTTCACGCTGTCCCGCTTTGAGATTGCGGCTGACCAGATCCGGGCCGGGGATGTCCTGCTGCTGAACAAATGCGACCTCGTCAGCGACGCGGGCCTGGAAAAAGCGCGCAAACGGCTCCAGGAGATCAACCCCAGGGCCGTAGTATTCACGACGACACGGGGAAATTTGAACCCATCCTTCATTTTCGACATGGACGTTCAGGGGCGGGGGAAAGATGCATTGCCTGTGACGCCAGGAGGGCATATTCCCATTCACCACTCTCACGTTCACGACGGGCTGCGGTGCGAGACCCTGGAGATCCCGGGACCGCTGGATCGGGAGAAATTCCTTTCCGTCGTCGAATCCCTCCCGGCCGCGGTCTTCCGCGTCAAGGGAATCGTCGAGTTCACCGACTCCCCCGAGCCCGAGCTGTTTCAGTACGTCGCCGGGCGCTTTGAATTGTCGCTGTTCCCCCAGCCAGCGGTCGCCGATCGCTTTCTGACCATCATTGCCCAAGGGGATGGGATGGTTCCGGTCGGAAACATTCTGAATGTCTGGAAAACCGACATGGTCTTCGATGGATAAACCGGAAGACCCGCGATGGAAAAGAGAGGCGGAGCGCCCCGTCTCTCTTTTTTTGTCTTGCCGTCAGAGGAGGGCGGCTGAGAGGCGGGGACCGGGTGCCATGCCGATCTGGCCCGGTCCGTATC
>DAOSJS010000187.1:0-7941 GCA_035367355.1 Candidatus Hydrogenedentota bacterium | reverse complement strand
CCTCGAAGGTGGTGTCGTGGCGCCGGGGCGCCTCGATGGCCGCCACGATCAGCGGCAGTGCAATGGCACGGTTCGCGGCCGCGCTGAGGGTGGCGCTGTCTTCCGCCAGCTGGGCAAACACGGGTTCATTGGGGCAGGCGGCCGCCGCGTCACTGAACAGGCCGACGGCCTCTGCGGCAGCGCCGCTGCGCGCGAGAAAAACGAGATACCGTTTCCAGACAGCGGGATCGTTACGGCGCGCGGCGAGAGCGGCTTCAAACTGGCGCCTGGCAGCTTCGGAGGTTCCATAGCGGCTGTGGTAATCGGCTTGGATCAGCTCACGGATTCCGGGTTCGGTCTCGAGCGTATCCAGCCGGGCGAGGACGGTTTCGGCCTCCTGCGTGCGCCCCTGGGAGGCGAGCAGGTCGGCGGTGAACTGAACGGCCTGCGCAGTGGGTGCCTCCTGGAGGATCCGTGTGCAGATCGCCTCCGCTTTGTCCGGCATGCTGCTGCGCCGGTAGAGCTCGGCGAGCAAGAGATCCGCCGGGTTTTCGCGGTCCTCTGGGGGATGCGCTTCCAGCTGGAGTGCGATAGCGCGGCCGATCTCGTTCTGGGAGGCGAATATCGCGGCGGCGCGTTGTCTGTCGCCTGCGGATACCGCCGGATTGCGCAGCGCATCTTCAATATACTGCCGTGCTCGATCCGATTGCCCCCGGATTTGAGAAATGCGCGCCAGCTGGAAACGAATGGCATTGGATTCAGGCGCAATCTGCAGGGCATTGGTGAGGCTGTATTGGGCGCCTTCGTAATTATTCAGCCGTTCAAATGCGCTCGCCAGTAAAACATGGCGATCGGCCTGCGGCGCGGAGGTGCGGATGACATCGTTCAGGAGTGCGACAGCTTCGGCGGCGGCTTTCTCAGAGGAGTCAGTCATCAGGAGCCAGCGAGCTCGCGCCACCCTCCAGCCTACGGCCTCCTCGCCGGTTTGTTCTTTCACACGCTCGATCACGCGTCCGATGAGGTCCGTGTCCTGCCAGGCGGCCCGTGATGCGAGCACGCGCCGCTGCACGGCCGCGGCGCCAGGGTGTTGGTCGGCTGCTTTCGCCCACGCCTCAGTCGCATCCGGCGCTCCGGTCCGTTCGAGATATTCGGGCAGGACGGTCTCCCAGCCGGGCGTGTTTTCAGCAGCCTTGGCCGCGTTGGCCAGAATTTCGAGGCCTTTGTCGCCATTACCTGCGTTGTAGGCGGCAACTGCTTTGGCAAAGGCCACGGCCGGCGTGATGGCAGAGGAGCTTGCGGCCTTTTCATAACATGCGTCGGCCAGATCCAGGCCATGCGCGTCGCTCGTGCGGGCCAGTTGTAGAAGCTCGGCATCCGGGAGCGTCTCCTGGGAGTTGAGAGCCTGTCTGATCTTGTCTGCCGCGCCTGCCGTGTCTCCGTTGCGGGCCAGCAGGTCGACATAGAGCGGGAGCGTCCGGGGCTCGAGTGGGCGGGCGGTTTGAACCTGCTCGACCAGCTTCAGCAACTGCTGCCTCCCGTCATCGCTGAGCCAGTCGGGATCACTTCCGATGATTACAGCAGCTTCGGCAGCAACGCCGATGTTGTTGGAGGCCATTTTCAAGGCTTGAGTGGCGAGCCGCACGGCTTCGGCTCTGTTTCCCATGGAATCCAGGAGAGAGGCGGCCCGGATGGCTGGTTCCGCCCAGGAGGGCGCGTACTGCCTGGCGTCCTGCCAGGAACTCAAGGCGAGGTCGGACTCGCCCAGACGCTCACAGGCAACGGCGCGCAGGTAGTGCAAAAAGGGATTGTCTGGTTGAAGGCCAATGGCCTCATCACAGAGTGTCATCACTTTCGCCGGCGGGGCTTCTTCTCCTCCCCACACCGCGCGCAGCAGCGGCGCCCATGCCCGCGCCGCCGCATCTCCTTCCCGCCGGTCGAATTCACCGGCTATGGCGTTGACCTGTTCCGTCTGATGTTCCGCTGCGCAGGCGAGGGCGCGGATGGCGAGCAGGGGAGAATCCAGCTGTTCGAGCGGCATGCCACCCGTTTTTTCAAGGACGGCACCGGAGTTCCCTCGCTCAAAGAGCTGGCGAACCAGCAGGAGTCGCAGCCGGTCATCGCCCGATTCCGCGACCGCTCGTTCGAGTAATTTGGTCGACACATCGAAACTGCCTACCCGGTTGAGAAAGTTATTGACCAGAGACACAATCCTGGGATCGGGGGAGATGTGTTCGGCTGCTTCTTCAAGGAGGCGCCGGGCATCCTCGTGATTTCCGGCGATTTCGTGCGCGGTTGCCTGCAGTACCTGCAGCAATCCTTCCTGCGACGCCAATTTGTCCTGCTGCGCGGTGGCGTAGGCCAGAAGTTCTTCGCCGGGCCGGCCCGCCTGCTGCATCTTTGCCAACACGAGGAAGTGGTTTTCCAGTTCCGTGGGCGCGATGGATGCGATCTTCTCTGCATAGGCCAGAAGTTCATCGGCCGGTTTGCCGGCCCGTTCCATGAGCGAGAACAGCAGCAGGTGGTTTTCCCGATCTTGCGGCGCCAGGTCGACGGCGTAGGTCGCGAGCTCCAGAGCCTCATCGAGTTTTCTCTTCTTGGCGAGGGTGAGCGCCTTTGCGCGAAGTGCCGGAATATGTTCGACCGCCAGGAGTTTTTCGAGTGGGACTCCATTTGCGGGGGCAGGAAGGATCTTGTCGGCCAGCACCAGGGTCTCTTCCGTAAACCCCACGGACGTGTACAGGTCGAGGAGTGCGTTCTGGGCTTCGGCATGTCCGGGATCCAGCTCAAGAATTCGCGCAAAGACAGCCATGGCCTGCTGCAGATGCTTGTTGTTGGCTGCGGGGATGTTCCGGCGCGCCGTGGCGTAGGCGAATAGAGCCTCCACATCCTCGTCCATGCCGTATCGCTGTAAATACCGGCCCACCTGGTCGAGGGCTGTGGTATAGTCGCCGGCTTGAGCGGCTTCCAGACCGCGCGCACGGCACGCCAGCGCCTGTCTGTTCATGGAGGTATGGCGGTAGTATACGGCTCCTCCCGCGACCAGCGCGACAACAAGAAATGTTCCCCCAACGATAAGCAGACGTCTTTTTCGCATGACCTACCTTTTTACGAGCTGGATTCGTCCCTAACGATTCCCCTGGCAATGGATGCATCCATGGACATGCAGAGAACAGCTTGCGTGAGTGGGTCGAACCGGGCGTAAGCCTTCGCCTCGACCGTGAGATCGCGCGCTTCTTCGCCGGCCTCCGGCGCTGGGGAGGCAGACCTTGCACTGGTTCGCGACGAGGAGTAACCCGACCGCTCCATATCTCGATTGCGGGCACGGTTGAAGACCAGTCCGGCAATCTGCGCGTCGATCAGTTCCAGATGGTGCAAGGCTTTGCGCACATCTGCGTCGTGGTCGCCACGCGCGACCATCATGATTACCCCGCTGGTACAGGCGGCCATTACGGACGATTCCGTCTGACCGGGTATCGGCCCCGTATCGACGAGCACAACGTCGAAGGTGTCGGAGAGCTGGTCCAGAAGCTCGCGGGCGGATGCCGGTGAAAAGCCGTTGGCGGCAGTCCCAGACGTTCCGTACGCCGAAAGTATGCTGAGGTTGGGCAACCCCCAGGAGCTGATGCAATTTTCGATGGGTTCGCCGCGAAGGGCGTCGCTTAGTCCGTACTTCGGTTCGCTGTGAATCGATAGGCCATCCGCCAATTCTTCGTTGGCGATTGGAGGAACACTTTGTCTGGAGCCGGAATTTGATTCGAAAGATGACTCTATCACCTCGAAAGATGACTCTATCGCCTTCTGCAGTGCTTCTTCACTGATTATGTCGAATTCACTAGTCACCTGCCCCAGCATCCGCCATCCAAAGGCGCGTGTTCGACGTGTGAGTTCCGTACCTATCACGTCGCCGTCGATAAGGAGAGTGCGGCTTCCTGCGGCCGCGAACGACAAACCCAGGGACAAAACCAGGCTGGTCTTTCCCGTACCACTTGTTGCGCTGGTGACCGTAAGCGAAAGAGGCTGTTTCGTGCCCGCCTGGATCTGAAGGAGCGTTCGGATGTGGTGAACGCTCTGCGCGGCGAGCATGGCCTCCGCCGGGTCGGAAAGCCTCTCGGGAAGTTCGGGGAGGACCCCCAGAAGTCTCGGGCGCGTGGCCTCCGCATCCACCACATCGCGTATGCGCTTGTTCACCAGGCCGAGCAGCATGACCAGGGCGACACCCAAGCCAGCGCCGCCCATGCCGCCCAGAATGGCAAATTGGATGCGCCGGCGCGCATTAGACGGCATCGTAGGCATGTCCGCCTCGGCGAGTAGATCGATACGGCCGCCAATGGCAGATTCAATGCTCAATTGTTCGATGCGCGCGTTGGTTTTGTCCAGGCTGTCCTGTGCGCGGGCAATCTGGCTGCGGAGTTTTTCGATCTGGAGGTTTTGCCGGCCCAGCGCCAGGGTACGCTCTCGTTTTTCATCGAAAAGCTGTTGCAGGCGCTGAACGCGCAGTTCCAGGTTTGCCTTCAGGGTTTCCGCGTCGTTGGCTCCCGCCATGGGCAATCCGGCATTGGCCGCGGCCTGTTCCCGATACAACGCCGCGTAGTTCGCGATCTCGTCCTCCTGGGTACTCAAGCGTTCCCGTGCCAGGCGGTATTCAGGGCGTTGCTCAGGTTCTTTATACCGGGTCGCAATCTCATCCATGCTCCAGCGGAGCTGTTTGCGGGTGTCAAGAAGTTGCTTCATCCAGCTGTCGACAGTTGCGATCTCCTCCACGGAGAGTCGGCTGGGGTCTTTTCCAATGTTTGGCAGCAAGCCTTCTTTGCTCGCGGATTCGAATGTCGCCAATTCTATTTTTGCGGACTCAAGCTCGGTTTGCAGCTTCTGAAGCTCCTCCGCCTCAAACGCATAGAGTCCGTCGAGGGCATTGGAACCGTATTCGTTCGCAATCTCATACATCTGCGCCTGGTAACCATCGATTTCATTGCCGAGCGCTTTGGCCCGCTCTTCCAGCAACTCGAAACGCTGGGTAGCCGTATTGAGGTCTTCACCGCCATAAATGTTCATGTAGGCATCAACAACGGCTTTAGCCCCGGCCTGGGCGGTTCGCGGCTCGTGATCGGTAAATGTCACCAGGATGATCTCGGTGTTCCGGGGATGAGTAACGCTCAGTTGCTCCATGAAATCGGCGACCCGCGGGAGGGAATACTCGCCGCCGACGCTTTTCCAGGTCGAGCCCTGCATGGCCATATCAACGACGCGGCGGCTCTGGATTAGTGAAACCTGCGTCTGCACAAACGAATCGAACATAGGCAGCACGCTGCTCTGTTCACTTTCAAAAAGGATCTTGGGCATGACCGGGGCAATGCGGATCTGGGCGGTGCTTTGGTATTCCAGCGCCAGCGCGATGTAACCGCCCACCGCTCCGGCGGCTCCGAGCAAGATCGCTAGAATGATCGCCGCAGCATACCTTCCCCGCAACAGCCGGTGAAGCAGAAGCAGCGGGTTCTGTTCAGGGCTGGTGCCGGGCGCCTTGGCCGAGGCCGGGTAGCCCGACTGATTGGGTACAGATGGCAATCGTTGTTGATTCATGATGTTCTCTGGGTTCCCGATTGTACTTCCTCGATCCATGCTTTCGCAGCCTGGAACAAAAAGTCGTAGATTTCATCGCGATCCTGCTCAGAAAGGCTCGCATCCGATACAAATTGGAGGCTTGCACCACCCAGAAATTTAGTCTTTCGCTCCCGCGCGACGCGCTCGAGCGGATCCATATCGGGCGCGGTCCGCCCGTCCGGGAGCACCGTAAAGTGTAGCACAGCAAGCCGGGTGAACTGAGCCAGGGTTTCGTAGGCGAAGATGTATTCGGTCGCGCGCAGAGCGACTCCATCTATTTCGATATCGTGCGGCTTGGCGGAGATTTGCGACCACCCCTGCGAGGGATAACATACCGGCGGGTAATGGCCCAGGAGGCTTCGGGCATCGGCGCATTGGACAATGAGCAAGGTACCCGCCCGATTGGTGCCGACCTGCCGGTATGAGCGGCTCAGGGCCACGTTGGCGTCGAGGATCTGAAGAGCGCCCCGGGAAATCTCGGAATCGACCCCAACCCAGTTTCCGAGCTGGTAGGGGATCGTCTTGGCCGCTTCGCGGACGATGGCATGATAGGTTTCCGCTCCCGAAGGCACCTGGTGGCGGTACCCCTGGTCGACCACTATGGCCGCCAGTAACGCGAGCGAAAGCGCCGGTGCCAGTAATCTCATCAAAATGGCTCTCCGTCTTCTCAAACCGTAACCGGTTTACGTGCTGGACGCCACGCTCTGGCGCGCCTCCTCGGGCTGGTCGCTGTCCTTGGCGAAGGTCCATCGGAGCAACGCACCCGCGCTGAACAGACCGAACAATGCGACTGGCATCATGGCCCAGCCGCTGATATCGTGGAACATATCGGCCGTGTGGCTATTGGTGTATCCGTACAGCCACACGGTCGGAATCAGCCGCAGGACATTAGCGGCAATGGCTACGAAGGGGCTCATCAGGACTATCAGGATCCTGGTCTGTGTGCTGAGGCGCGTGCTGAATGCGTACAGAAAGCAGACCAGGGTCAGGGCGAAGAGCATGCGAATGCCATTGCATGCCTCCGCCACGGCAACCGAAACGCCATTGACTTGGAGCACACTGCCGCTCAAGGCGATGGGGGTGCCCAGGGTTTCCAGAATAAAAGCAGTGATTCGGGCCGCGTAGGCTTGCATGGGAAGCCCGATCTGTTGCTGGACAATTTTGGGGACGGGCACGAGAAACACCAGCACGGCGAACGAGGGCCAGAATCGCAGAAGCACGCTTCCGCCCAGCACGGAAAGGGCGCATCCCACCACAATCACCACTGCCCCGAGATGCCAGAGGCTCTGAAAAAGGAAGGTGTCGCCAAGAGAATAGAGTGCCCACCCGAGCACGACCAGAAGGGGCGCGAGCAGGTAGCTCGACCGCCGGGGAACACTCACTTCTTCCCGCCGTACCTTCGCCAGCCACAATGCGACCGGTATGACCAGCCAGATGTGGCTGCATTCTTCGTTCCGGCTGGCCAGCCGGAGAATGTCCGCCCACGCATCGCGAGTGACCCAGACTGCGAGAAGCGCCAACATGCCTGCGGCGGCAAAGTGACGTTTTCTCCAATAACTCCCTCGTTTCGAGGGAAGGAGCAGTCCCAGCGGAAGAAGCTGCCGCTTGTGGTTGGTATGTGCCGGCGCCCTGGTTTCACTCAGCACTCCAGCTGAGGTTTGCCCGGCGGCGCCGTTTCTTCTTCTGGCTGCCGGGGTACCCCGAAATGAGACACCAGCCTGTTGCAGATTCTCCAGCACCATCCTCGCCTTCGCTGTCCAGGTTTCTTGTTCCACACGCTGGCGCATGGCGTCTGCGTCCGGTTGGGCTTTCAGGGCGGTACGAATCCCTTCGGCAAACTTTTGCGCATCATCGGCGACGCAGACCAGTCCCTGATAATGTTCCAATTCATCGAACGGCGTGCTGACAACCGGCCGCCCCACGGCAAGATATTCCTTCAATTTGACCGGATTGCAGGCTTTTATCCATGGACTTCGGTTCCACGGCATGATCAGCACGTCGCACGCCGCCATGTAGGCTGCGACCTCGTCGTAGGCTTTGCGCCCGAGGAAATGCACGTTTGGGAGATTACACCATCCTTCAGGCAATGAGCAGGCGCCTACCATCACGAACGCGCATTCAGGCAGCGCCGCGGCGGTTTGCAGGAACAGTTCCGGATCGAAGGTGTGGGCGTCTATCCCACCGACAAAACCGACCCTGGGGTGTGGAATCGCGCGGACGTCGCCGGGCTCGGATACTGGCCCATTACCCGCCGACCGGAATTGCTCAAAATCCACTCCATGATCCACGAAGGCGGCCATCCGGCATTCCGCGGACTCCTCCTCAAAGACGCTTCTGGAGCAGAACAGGGTCAGGTCTGCCTCA
>DAOSJS010000186.1:0-8008 GCA_035367355.1 Candidatus Hydrogenedentota bacterium | reverse complement strand
GCCTGACCCCCACCCGCGCGCCGCCCCGTCTGACTTGACGGATAGTCCATAGACGTTTGCCCGGTTTTGGCGTGAACTGGTGCACATGCCAAAACGAGATCCGTTGCTGTCAGCCCTGGGCCGCGCCGTCCGCACGCAGCGCGAAGCCCAGGGCCTGACGCAAGAGACGCTGGCCGGGCTGGCGGGCCTTGACCCCACCTACATCAGCGGCATCGAACGCGGCCTGCGCAACCCGGGAATAAAAAATGTGGCCCGGCTCGCCAAAGCGCTTCGCACAACCATCTCCCGGCTTACCTGCGGAATCGAGCAATGAGCCGTCGCAAGACCGACGAATTCCCGCTTCCCAAAGGCGCACCGCCCTGGCGGTTCTCCTCATCCACGGATCCCAAGCTCAGCGTTATTGATCTCTTCTGCGGATGCGGCGGGTTTACCCTTGGCATGGAGCGCGCCGGGCTTCATACACTCGCTGCGATCGACTCCAATCCCCAGGCAATCGCGGTTCATCGCCATAACTTCCCCCACATCGCTCACGTGTTGGAAAAAGACCTCACCGTGTTTAAACCGGAACACCTGGATGCCTTGATCCATAACGCGCGTGTCGACCTCATAATCGGAGGGCCTCCGTGCCAGGGATTTTCGCCCGCCCGCCGCCGCGACGGTGCCAATCATGGCCCCCGCGTCATTACGGACGCCCGGCGCGAACTTTATCAGGAATTTCTCGGCTACGTGGCTTACTATCAGCCGAAGGTCTTCGTCATGGAAAACGTCCAGGGCATCAAGAGTGCCGCTGGCGGTGAATTTTTTACGCGAGTGCAAGCGGAAGCGCGGGCGCTCGGCTATCGCGTGCATGGGGAGCGAGTCCACGCCTGGCGCTACGGCGTCCCGCAGAAACGCATTCGGCAGCTTATTATTGGCACGCGCTTCGATCTCCCCATCTTCACCACCCGCCGGTATATGCCCCCCTGGTTCGCGGCTTCAGAGGATGAGTCAGAGGCAGTTCTGCCGCTGCCGGTTACCCTTTGGGAAGCTATTGGGGACCTGCCCCCACTTGCCGCCGGTGATATGCAGGAACACCGCCGATACGACTTCCGGCGCCGGCGGTTCCACCTCGCCCGCTACACCGGGCGCTATTTAGAAAGCGTTCTCCAGGTTCATCGTGCCAGGAAACTGACCGCCCACTGTGCCCGGTTCCATAGTGACCGCGATCTGCGTGATTTTCAACGGCTCCGGGAAGGCGAAAGTTCAGCCGTCGCAATGCGGGAGCGTCATCTCCAATTCGAATGGCCATACAGCAAGGAGCATTTTAAGGATCGATATACGCGGCAGCACCGAAACCGGCTTTGCTCCACAATTGTGGCCCACATGAGCAAAGACGGGCTCATGTTTATACACCCAACCCAGGTTCGCTCGCTCACCCCCCGCGAAGCCGCGCGAATCCAGTCTTTTCCGGACTGGTTTGAGTTCCCGGTGGCATTCACCCATCAGTTTCGCCTGATCGGAAACGCCGTGCCACCACTCCTCGGCGAAGCGGTGGGACATGCTGTTCGTTGCTATCTGGCTGACGCGCGTCGTGCCGCGGTCCGTAAAGGAAAACTCCGACCTCTCCCCCGCGACGAACGTCAGGCGGTGGAATGGTTGCTGCCCTTATTGGGAGCCGTCAGTAATAATACCCTCGGAAGGTTGTCCGATCCCGAATTCAAGCGCGGCTGGTTCTCAATCGGATTCATTCACAGCAGACTCCATCCGGACAGTGCCGCTGAAAACGGCAAACGTCAGCTTGCAGGGCAAACTGAAATGCCACTGGTCGCCCGCCTTGCCCCGGACGCCATCTCCCCGGTCTTTGCCCAAAGCGGCTGGCCGGTGAAACTTGTGCCCGTTGCCAAAGAAGCACTCCGCAGATTTGACAGCGGCCTCCTCCGCGAGGAGGAGTTTTATTGCTCGGATGCCCAGATGGCTGGGGCACGCCGATTGAAGAATGGAGGACAAGCCTGATGCCAGACTCACCCCTCAATACCGGACGCAAGAAGCTCACGGTCAAGGAACGTCTCCGCGAGCCGCATATCCTGGCCGAGATGGTGAAACTCTCCCTAAACCAGTCCTCCGCATCACAGAAGGAATTTCTTCAGGTGCTTGAGGGGCTGGCAGGCGCGATCCGCGACATGCTGGAGAACGCAGGATTGATCCACGCCGTCGAAATTGACCACCGAAGGATGTGGGCGGAAGTCGCCGGCAAGCCCATTAGCTTCGTTGACGGCGGCATGGCAAACGTTACCAGTCTTGGCACCGAACCCATTGCCGTTCGCGTCGGCAGCTACACCGTAACCCCGGGCAACGCCGGCGAGGACCGCGAGACCTTCAACATGGAGAAGCAGCTTGTAGCCGAGTTGTTCGATACCAGCAGCTCGAAGGGCATCTTCGATGACCTGTTCGAGGACCCCTCCAAATTACGCGACGCCGCCCGATTCTGCCTCGAAACCTCCGCGGCGGTGCAGTGTCTTGAGCGCCATCCAAAGCCGGAATTCCTCTTCCTCCATGGCGCGTTGGTCAATCCGGTCTCAGCCTACGCCGATCAGTACTTCCCCGCTTTCTCACAGCGGGGCATCGACATTCTCCTGCCACCGCAAGAACGCAACCGCAAGGGCCGTGAAGCCACTTTCGTATGCGTTTATCTCTATATGCTGGAGGCCCTCGCCCGTTCCGGCGCCAATGTCGCCTCCGTCGTCGAGCGTGCCTCAGCATCAATGCTGGTCAGCACCACCCTCCTGCGGGACCTCAACAAATTTCCGGTTTCCCCAGGCGCTACCGATCTCGAGGCGGCAGTGCGCCGCATTCGTGACTTCCGCATCCCCGACTCATTGCTTTTCCATGCAATTCTCAATGAAGGCGAATACATCACCCCCGTTGCCGTTGATCGCAATGTTGAGTCGAAGCGCCCTCAATACTCCTTTGATATTATCGGCCTGTACCCCCTGCCCAAAGTCACCTACGTCGGGGTCGGCCACTTTGTCCAGCCGCTTCGCGTCGAATTCTTCGACCCGCCGCCCGCCGGCTATGAAACCTGCATCCGCCTGGTCATTCATGCCTGCCGCCTCATGCCCAATTACGCCTTCCCGGCCGGCCTGGACATCGTAGACAAGTTCGCCAAAGTTCCCAACTGGATGAGCCGCCCCATCAATTCCACCATGGCAGTTCAACTCCTGAAAAACGCCATAGACAACGGCAACCCCAGGATCATCGAAGCCGCAAAGCGAATGCTTTGCGGCACAAAACGCGACTGGCTATTCCGTCCGGATTTCAAAGGCTAACACGAAAGGAAACATGACCGAAAACAACAATTGGACCCCCATCGGCACCGTCGTCGGCAATGCAACGACAAGTGAGTTCTCATTCATCCTCAAGAGCTTCAAATCACGGGTGGGCGACTTGGTCGCAGTCCAAATGGAGGTCCCGGACGAGGCGCGTCAAGGCAAGCAATCCATTTACGTGTGGGGCCGGGTCGTCACCATCAACCGCTTCAACCCGTTCTTTCCCTACGAGGCCGCGCAGGAACTGTCTAACGAAGGCCTTTCGCTCCAAGACACCATACTCTCCAACAGCCGCGATCAACTCGAAGCTGGCGTCCTGATCCTTGGCTGCACCGCCGCCGACGGTAACTTCAAGAACCTCTACCCGCTCACGTACCCGGTCCAACCGGCAGCAGAGGTCCTGTATCCCCCGGCGAAAGCCATCAAGGAATTGCTGGCGGGCGGCATCCCGGGTCACACCCCGATGCGTATCGGCACACTCATCGCCCGTCAGGACGTTGACATTTCCATTTCCGTGGATCGGGTTGTGGCCCGGCACATGGCAATCCTGGCCATGACGGGGGGAGGCAAAACCGTCGCGGCCCGCCGAATCCTGCGTGAGTTAATTGATTTGGGCTATCCCCTCCTCATCCTCGATCCCCACGGGGACTACCTCGGCCTGTGGCAAAAGCGCGAGTTGTTTCAAGGCTCGACCGTCCGCCTCTTATACCCCCACATTGCCATGACCGAGCAGAATCGGCATATCGTCGAGATTCTCATCAACAAGATGACCGAGGGACTAACCGAACCACAGCGGGAGGTCCTTTCCGAGTGCCTCTCGGAGGTTGATCCCGAGGAGGGAGAGTCGGTCCTGCGATATATCAAACGCCTTAGGGACACCATCGCACGCAAAGCCAGCCGGGTGTCTGACAGGCGCAAACTGCCCACGCTCTCAGTATGCCGTCGCCAACTCGGCGTTGTGGAAAACCGCCTTGAACGAATGGAACTCACAAACGAACGAATGCGTCAGCGTCTGCGCCACCTGAAATTCGAGCAAATGCCGGATCCCCAGGGTTGTCCCGAAGCCATCATCTCCCCCAGGACGATTTCCATCCTCTACCTCGGCGGCTACGACCACCTGACTCAAACGACCATAGCCTCCATTCTGCTGGAGGCGATCTACGAGCACCGCGCCAACCTTTCGAACCGCATCCCGCCATTCCTCGCGGTCATCGAGGAGGCCCACACGTTCATCCCCTCCTCACGTGAAGGCGCATCCGACGTGCCCTCCCTGGAGACAATCCGCAAACTTATCACGGAAGGCCGCAAGTTCGGCACCGGGCTCGTCCTGATCAGCCAGCGCCCCAGCCGCGTGGATGAAACGATCCTCTCGCAGTGCAACTCCTTCCTCATTCTGCGTCTCGTGAATCCGCGCGATCAGAACTTCGTGAAACAAATCATGGAAAACCTGAGCGAGCAGGACGCCCGGATGCTGCCCGGCTTCGGACCTGGACAGGGCATCATTAGCGGCCAGGCCGTTCGATTTCCACTCCTCGCCCGCATTCGCATGGACGAAGACCTGATCTATACGGACCTTGGCGACGAGAACTTCCTGAAGCAGGCTCAGGATTGGAAGCCCGATCCGCACGCCCCCGTGAGGAAGAGAGTCGCAGGGAAAATCCAGCAGTTGAGCCGCCTTCCGGACCGGAGGCCAAAAGGTAGAGGGACGGCGCCGAAGCATGAGAACGGCGACTCCACCCCGCCCGAGGGCCGGGACCAGTCCGAACAATCCCGTTGGGACAAAGTCCGCAAGGTGTTCGCCATGGACACCCGTGCAATCGGCGACTTGGAGGCGGTAACGGGATTGGACTGGGACCAATCACGCCGCCGGGAAAAAGTCGCCAGCTACGCAAAACTTCCCTGGAAGAAGCTGAAGGCACAAGGGCTGAGCAGCCACAAGCGCAGCCGCCTTCTCCAACTTCTGGAGGCCGCAGCCGCCTTTTCCGCTCACAACCAGTAAAACCGGAGATACAACATGCCAGAACAACGACCAGAGCCACTAACCCCACTTGAACAACCAGAGCCACTAACCCCACTTGAACAATTTGCGCAGGACGTTCGAGAGGAGGTCCGCCGTCGGTGCGCCGCCGACGCACACACCGACGAACTGGAAAGCGGGTTCACGGAGTGGGTTCTCGAACAGTTGGCCGAATACAATGAGGTCAACGGCACCGAAATCGTCAACTTCCGTGCAGTAAGCCGCGGCCGCTGGCCCGCAGCCAAGCTGAATGCCTGGGCTCTGTCCGGCGATGCCGCGACACTCGATCTATTCGTCGCCCTGTACCAGGCCAAAGACGAGGTCCCAACCGTCGGAAGCACCGATACGCGCCGCCATTTCGAACTCCTGCGGGGCTTCCTTCGCCGCGCACTCCAGGGCTTTCACACTCAAGTTAACGATCGCCGTGACGTATTCGACGTCGCACGCCAAATCCACGAAGCCAGGGATACTCTCACTACTGTCCGCCTGTTTTTCCTCACGAACGGGGTGGCACGAGCCGGGAACATCATAGAGAGGAGGCTTGCTGGCTTGGAGCTTCGCTATGTTCTTTGGGATCTCAAGAAACTGAGCCAGTTGCGAGTTGGAGAGCGTAAAGTCATCGACCTTGATTTTGAAAATAAATTCGGCGGCGCGATCCCCTGTCTCGCCGGCGTCAATAACACCAATGAATATCAGACCTACCTTGCATTCATGCCCGGCCGAGTCCTGTCGCGCATTTACGGTGAATACGGCCAGCGGCTCCTGGAGCGGAACGTAAGGGCGTTCCTTCAAGTAAAGGGCAAAGTCAACAAAGGCCTGCAGCAGACGTTGCGCGAGACCCCGCATCGCTTTCTCGCTTATAACAATGGCCTGTGTTGCACTGCCGCCGAAGTTCGCCTGCAACAGCGGAAAGACGGCCAGACGGGCCTCGCCTGGGTTCGCGATTTCCAGATTGTCAACGGCGGCCAGACCACCGCCAGCATCTACCATGCGGCGAGGGTGGAGCAGTTGGACATCTCGGCTGTGGTAGTGCAAGTCAAGCTCACCCTCCTGAGGGAACCGGATCGCATTGGTGAACTGGTGCCGCTCATCGCCAGATACGCCAACAGCCAGAACAAAGTGAACGCGGCCGACTTGGCAGCCAACGGAACCTTTCACCGCGACCTGGAAACGCAGTCGCGAGAAGTGATCGCACCTGCCATCACCGGCCTCCAGGTCCGGACCCATTGGTACTACGAGCGCGCCCGCGGCTCCTACCTGGACGATAGGGCGCGCCAGGGCACGCCTGCGCGGCGCCGTGACTGGGAGATGCAAAACCCGCCGAATCAGAAATTCACCAAGACCGACCTCGCAAAGTACGAACACGCCTGGATGGGGCTTCCCCACCTGGTCTGCCTCGGTGCGGAAAAGAACTTCGTCCGCTTCGCAGAACGCATGGAAGACGACGGTGAGCCGAAAGTCAACCTCGACTATTTCCGCCACACGGTGGCCAAGGCCATCCTCTGGCGGACCGCGGAGAAGTTGTTCGATACCCATGAGTTGGAGGGCTACCGAGCCAACAGTGTCGCCTACGCCGTAGCGTGGCTTGCCGAAAAATCCGGGCGCTGCATCGACCTCAATCGGATCTGGTCAGAACAGCGACTGTCGCAAGCGCTCTGCGAGGCCCTAAAAGCGGTCTGTAAAGAGGCTTGGGAACACCTCGACCACCAACAAGGGAACACTGGCGAGGCCTCCAAGAAGGCAGAATGTTGGGAAGCCTTTCGTAAGAAAGACATTGCCCTCAATAGCGCTTGGCAGGCCGAACTCGCGCAAACTGCCTTCATCACACCGCGAACCGAAGAAGAAGCCCTTTCCGCCGCTTGGGAACAGCTTCGTCACCAATTCCTGGGCGACCCTCGAACCCTCGGGGAACTCGAAATTCGCACAGGCTGTGAGTGGGTTCGCAACCGTCGCCGTGAACTGGTTTCTTCCTACGCAGTTTTGACTTGGGATCAACTAAGACTGCGTTCCGGACTCGGACTCAGGAAGATTCGTGCCCTGGTTGAGATGTTTGCGATCGCCGCCCAGGGCTGACCTGCCGCAAGCCAGACCGCTGCGCCACGCCCTGTCCCTTTCCCAGGGGAGGCCGGTTGCCCGTTGACTTGGCAATGCGCCTCTTCAACTGTTGAGCAAACCCCTTTTTTTCAGTTTCGCACTCCCAGACAACGACCACGCGCCAGCCCAGTTTTCGGAGGGTTCGCATGTGCATCCGGTCGCGGGCGGCGTTGCCTTCAAGTTTGGCCACCCAGAACCGCCGGTTGTTGGTTGGGGTGGTGCAATTTCGGCAACCCCGGTGCCGATGCCAGAAGCAGCCATGCACAAACACGGCCAAGCGGTGCCGGGGCAGAACAATATCCGGGCGCCCGGGCAATTTCCGGCTGTGCAGCCGGAATCGGTAGCCCAGGCGGTGAAGCGCCGACCGGACAACCCGCTCAGGCGTCGTATCCTTCCCCCGGATGCGGCTCATATTCCAACTGCGCCGCGCTTTTGTCAGCCGATCCCGCATTCGCAACTATCCTTGCCGGTTCGTCTTCCTCATAACCGATTAATGGCATAAACGGCAGGCAGTTGAAAGGCGGTTTTCGCCGGGCGCCAGCCGTTAAAAGCCGTTGCCGCTGACGGCTGGCATCCAAAGGGCTTGCTCCAC
>DAOSJS010000185.1:0-8019 GCA_035367355.1 Candidatus Hydrogenedentota bacterium | reverse complement strand
GCGAGGATCTCGTTGAGGACAATTCCCGCTGCTGTAAGGCCGATCAATCCCGGAAGATACGAAATGGTGCCGCGGACGCGGGTATTTGTGTTCTGGGGCTCTCCGCCCGGCGCCACGGGCCCCTCGGTATACACGCAGCGCACGCCGCTCGTGATTCCTTCCCGCCGGAGCCTCAGACGAATCCTGCGGGCCAGACGGCAGTTAGCCGTGGCGCTGATGTCGGCCACGCGGACGCCCGAGACATCGAGCTTACTGGCTGCGCCCATGCACGACACAAACCGCGCCCTTCTTTCGTGGAGCTGTTTCAGGAGCGCGACTTTGGCCAGAAGATGGTCGATGGCATCGATATAGCTCACCTCCCGGCCTTCCCGAAGAAACTCATGGACATTGGCGGGCGTGACGAAGGTCTGATGGACCTCGACGCGCGCCCCGGGGTGGATGTCGAGGATCCTCGCGCGGGCCACCTCGACCTTGGGCTGTCCGAGCGTGCTTTCCAGGGCCAGCAACTGCCGGTTCAGGTTTGTGGGTTCGACGCAGTCCGAGTCGACCAGTACCAGGTGCCCCACGCCCGCCCGTGCGACGGCTTCAGCGGCATATGAGCCCACGCCGCCCAAACCAAAGATCACCACGGTAGCCCGGGAGAGTCGTTTCAGGCCGGCGTCGCCTACAAGCAGGCGGGTACGTTCAAATCTCGCGTCCATTCAGAGCCCCAACGTGAACAGGTCCGACGCGTTGCGCGTCGTGGCCTCCGCGACCTCTGCAACGTCGCAACCCAGCAGTTCGGCCGCCCCCCGCAGATTCAGCGGCAGGTTTCGGGGCTCATTGGGTATGCCCGGCTCTGCGCCGATCGGCGGCATATCCGGACTGTCCGTTTCCAGAAGCAGATGTTCCGGGTAGATGAAACGCAGGAGTTCTTCGCGCTTGGCTGACGGTTTATACGTCAGGCTTCGCCCCAGAGAAAACTTGAGCCCGAGCTGTACGAACGTGCGCGCCAGCTGCACATTTCCTGAGAAGGCATGCATGATTCCCGCCGGGGTTGGCGCCCCGATGCGCTTCAGCGAGGCGTGCAGCTCATTGAACGCGCCCCGGCAATGAATGATCACCGGCAACGCAAGTTCTTTCGCAATGGCCAGTTGCGCCTCGAAAACCGCCGTCTGCAGTTCCATGGACGGCGATTCCACCTTGCTGTCCAGTCCGATCTCGCCAATAGCCGAGGCGCCCAGCTCCCGCGCCCGGCGGAGTCCATCCAGCTGCTGGAGGCTCTCCTCCGTCGCAAACCAGGGGTGGACGCCCAAGGCAAAGGCTACCTCCGGATACTGCCGTGCAATTTCAGCCGACCTGGGCCACTGCTCCGGCGTCACGGCACAAGTCAGTATCCGGACGATCCCGGCGGCCCGGGCATCGCGGAGCACGGAGTCCAACCGGCTGTACAGCGATTCATCTTCCAGATGGCAATGGGCGTCCACAAGGCGCATCACAAAATCCAGTTTCATTGCAAATGAGCTGGTCACGGCCGGAGCACAATTACTTGAGTCATCCCGGCCACCGAATACCTGGCTTCGGCCCGGGCGGACAGCATCACAGGCGCTGCCCGCCGGTTACAGGAGCTGGTCGGCGTTTTCGGCGACTTTTCGGAAAGCCGCGGCCTGTTCCTCGATGATGGCCGGCTCGTACCGCTTGAACCACGGGATCGAAAAGCACAGGTTGTAGCTGTTCAACGATACCGGCAGCGATTCGGGCGGCTGCCGGAGGTCCCGGTCTGCATTGGCGATGCGCGTCGGTTTGCCGTGGCCGTAGATGTCGCATTCGTTCAGCACCGGGTGGATGTGCATGGGCTTGTTTGCCCCCGGCGTGGTATCGGCGCCTTCAGCGCGCACGGCTTCACAGAACCGGTCGATACTCAGCCCGCCCAGGGCTTCCGCGCGGTACAATCCCTTGGCCGCGTACCAGCCTCCCATCGTGGAACCGCTGTCTTTGGGCGGGCGGTGGGCAAGAATGCCCGGCACGCCTTCGAGCAGGTCCCAGAAATAGTTCATGGCCTTCTGAATCTCGGCCACGCGCGCATCGTAGTGGCGCAACTGCGATCGCCCCAGCGCACTGGCAAGCTGGTTCGCGCGGAATTTTACCCCTCCCTGTGGATAACCCGCGAAGGGGGTTAAACGCGGGTCGGTCAGGTCGTCGTGCCGCGCGTAATGGCCGTACGCGATGGCCCGCTCGTACAGGTACCGATCGCTGGTCGCCAGCATGCCCAGCTCGCTGGCGGCAAACGATTTGGCCGACATGCACGACATGGCCGCCACATGCCCGAAAGTCCCCACTTTGCGGCCTTTGTAAAGCGTCCCGTGGGCGTGCGACACGTCTTCAATTACTTTCAGGTTGTGCTTCTCCGCGATGGGCAGGATGGCATCCATGTCGCACGGGTAGCCCGCGTAATGCACCGCCATGATGGCCTTGGTGCGCGGCGAGATCCACCGTTCGATCCCGGCGGGGTCGATGCACAGGGTGTCGGGAAGGATGTCGACGAAAACCGGTGTGGCGCCCAGCGCAAACGTCTGCAGCGCCGAACCCCAGTACGTCATGCTCGGGCACAGCAATTCATCCCCCACGCCCAGTTCACAGGCGAACATGGCCGCCTGGAGCGATGCCGTGCCGTTGCAGTGCGCCAGGCAATGCGGCACGCCCAGCCAGGCGCCGAATTCACGTTCAAACTGCTTTGAGATGCCCGTGCCCGACATGTCGCCCGAGCGCAGCACCTCAAGAACCGCCTCCTCATCTTCGCGAGTGATGAGCGGCCATGCGATCAGCGGCTCCGGATCCGTCGGGGCGGCTTTAGGGCCTCCAAGTAAAGCGAGCTGTTCCGGCATGATGCAGTCCCTCCCTGCGGACGTGGTCATTGGCGGATTCTCCGGTAGCGAACTGGCGCTTCACGCCCGCGATAACACGACCAGCGTAACACACGGATCCGGGCAAACCAAAAACCGGGCATTTGAACGCGCTGACTGAACGGCTGGGCGTGATAACGCGCACCTGCGGCGACAGAACAGGCGGGCGTAATGCAGACGTGTGGCTAATTGCTGGATACTGCGCTCGGCTGGCTGTTGTGGATGAAGCCAATCACATCGAGCAAGGCGCCCACTTCGGGTTCGCATCCGAGGCAGTCAAAAAACTGCACGCACCCGCCGCAAATGCGGGGTTGTTCAAGCAGGAGGGCATATTCGTGCTTTGCATGGCAGGTGGAAAAGAGGCATCCGCAATCGGCGCCATGCAGAAAATCGTCAGGCTGAAGCAACGGGTTTAACGCCAGCGCCCGGTATTGAAGCAGGCCCAGCGCGCCACATAGCAAAAAATACGCAGTACGATCGATCCCTGCATAACGCGCGATTCCCTCGCTCTGCCAGGCCGATACCGCCACCCCGGTATCGCGAAGCGAGAAGAGAGCAGGCTCTTCATCGCTCGTGATCTGCATGGTGAGGGAGCGCAGGTCGCGCGACAGGCAAAAATCGTAGCGGTTCTGCGCCCGGGCGCCCAGTTCCGGGATCTTGCGGATGTCCGGCTCAGGGCCAAACACGCACACGGACAAGGAGGCCTGGCACGAGTTCGCCGTATAGTCCCTCGCGTTCAATTCAACGCCCATCCCCATCATCACCCCGCTGTTCAGTTCCCCTGGTTCTCCACATCCTGCACACTATTTAATATTTTCCCCCTTTAATCGACAATCGGGCTTCGGCGGCACTTTGCGTAGGGAGTTGTCTTAGGGTTTTGTAGGGGATTGACTGACAGGAGCCGCGCACGGATAGGTTGCCGCAAAAGCGC
Organism: Candidatus Hydrogenedentota bacterium; assembly: GCA_035367355.1. Lineage (GTDB taxonomy): Bacteria > Hydrogenedentota > Hydrogenedentia > Hydrogenedentales > SLHB01 > UBA2224. Next base: position 4,206 of record DAOSJS010000185.1, on the reverse strand, counting down.
GAAAAATGCGAATATAGAAACCTGTCGCCGCTAGGTCAGTGACTTCTTAATAGCCCATTCCACACTGGTTTGCAGCAATTCCGCGCCGGTTTCCAGGCGGAGTTTTTCTTTAATGCGGGCCCGGTACGTCTCGACAGTCTTCACGCTGATGTTCAGGCGCTCACCGATTTGCCGCGTGGAGTTTCCCTGACCGATCAGTTCGAAAACTTCCAACTCACGGTCGGTCAGGAACTCCACCGGGCTGGCTTCAAAGCGGGCTTGATTCTGCGCAAAATTCATGAGAATCCGTGCGTTGACCTGGTCGCTGACATAAATTCCGCCCTGGAGGACGCGCCGGATGGCCGTGACGATGACCTCGTCGGCCTCCTGTTTCATCACGTAACCTCGCGCCCCGGCGCGCAGCACACGTTCGGCGTAGATCTGTTCATCGTGCATCGACACCACCAGCGCCTTGGTTTCCGGGGCCACAACCGGCAGCTGTTTGAGCAGATCGAGGCCGTTCGCCTGCTTCAAGACAATGTCCACGATGACCAGATCGGGGCGGCAGGCTTCCAGGGCGGCCAACGCTTCGGGGATATCCTCGGCTTCCGCGCACACGGTGATGTCCGGCTCCTGCTTGATCAACTGAGCGAATCCCCGGCGCACAATCGGGTGATCGTCTACCACCAAAACCTGGTATGGCTGGTCCGCGCCATTCATTTTTTACTGCCCTCGTCCGTCCCCGCACCCGCTGGGGTGGTGCGGAAAAGACAGGAGACTTCCGTCCCTGCGCCAAACCGCCGCTTAACGACAAAGGTCCCATTCGCCAGCTTGGCCCGGTGTTCCATCAGGCGCAGCCCCATCCCCGCACCGGCCGCGGGAGCTTGCGCAATGCCTTTGCCATTGTCCTCAATTTGTAACAGTTTTCCCACGCCCGTTTCCATAAGCAGGATGCGGATCTGGGTCGCTTCGGCGTGCTTGATGGCATTGGTGACCGCTTCCTGCGCCATTCGAAACAGGTGCTCCGCCTGATCGGGACTGCTGATCAGCACACTCTCATCGCTCTCGAAAACACATTCAATACCGGTGATCTGGCTTGTATGCTCGGCCAGCTTCCGTAAGGCGTTCGCCAGTCCGTCCGCTTCCAAATCAACCGGGCAGGCGCCGCGCGCAAGGGCGCGTGCATGGGCGATCGACTCCCGGATTAGGTCGGCGATCTCGGCGGCGTCGGTCGCTTCGGACAGTCCTTTTCCTGCCAGAGTTTTCGCCAGGCCCCGGCTCAAGCAGAGAATACCGGCCAGATGTTGACCTAATCCGTCGTGCAGGTCCAGGCCTATCCGCCGTTGTTCCCGGGAACTGATCTCGAGGATTTCTTTTTCGAGAATTTTGTGCGCAGTCACATCTTCCGCAAACCCCGCGAACCGAAACACTTCGCCGTCGCTGTTCCGGATGGGAAAGCCCTTATGCACCAGCCAGCGCATCGAACCATCCGGCCGAACCACGCGAAATTCGATTCCGCCCCCCTGGAATTCATCTGTGAGCGACTTGGCCACACGTTCCCGATCGTCGGGGTGAACCGCCGCCAGAAAACACAGCGGATCCGCATAAAGCCGGTCGATCTCCATCTTCCATATTTCGGCAAACGCCGGGCTCACATACAGCGCCCGGCTGAAATCCGCGGCCGCCAGCCAGAACATGGCATGACTGCTGCCCACCAGTTGCCGAAACCGCTCCTCGCTTTCACGCAGGGCTTCTTCCGTCTGCTTGCGGCTGATAGCGCTTGCAAACACTTCTGCGAGGATAAGAATCAGTGTGGATACGGCTTCGTCCCATTCATGGCCTTCCCGCATCACTTCGAACGAGACGTATCCCGCCAGATCGCCCCGGCTCATCATCGGAGCGATCAGCAGGGAGCGGGGCGGGCCGATGCCAAGGAAGGCGCGCTCCTCCTGCGCGTCCACCGGAAGATCCCGTAGACGCGAGAAACGAATGCACTCCCGGCTGCGGAGCTGGCGCATGATCCAGGGGAAGCACTCGAGCGACCGCTGCAGCATGTCCGTCAGGGAGGGTACGGAACCGGCCAGGCCCCAGTCACTCCGGCGCAGCGGCCGTTTCTGGCCCGCGCTCAGCAGGCCGACGGTGATGTGGTCGACGCCGATCGCCTCCCCGACCTGCCCGATGGCCTCTGCAATCGCGTTCTCCACCTGCTCCGGTTGCAGGCTGATGAATCGCGTAGCAATGCCGGTGAGCAGCTGCTCCACATGCAAATGCCGCTGAAGGCGCTGTTCGGCGATTCGACGCCGTCTTATATCGCGGGCGATGCTGATAAAACCGACGGGGCGGCCAGCGTGGTCCAGCACGACATTGGTACTGGTTTCAACCGGCAGAATCTCGCCCGATTTCGCGAGGCAATCGTATTCGATGCCGTAGTGGTTGCCCTGGGCGACACAGGCCGCCATTTCCTGTACGGCACGCTCGCGATCGTAGGGGGCAATGAGATCAAGTATGGATTCACGCTCCGCGCACAACTCACCGATGCTGTCAAATCCAAGCCGTTCCGCCGCAATCGCATTGGTCAAAAGGATCTTGCCCGCAAGATCCATGAAAATGATGGCATCCGGCGCTGTCTCGACGAGATCGTGGTAGCTGACCTTCGTGGTGTCCAGCGTTTCCGCAAGACGCTTGCCTTCGGGTGCCTCCTGTATGCGCAGGATCAGAAACGGCTCATTGCGCCTCTCAGGCCCTGCGAAAAAGACCCGCATCATGCCCGAAAATGTGGTCCCGTCGCTCCGCCGGTGCCGCGTGTGGGACGTCAGTGCCCCCTGTTCGCGCGCCAGTGCAATACAGGAGGGCCAGTCTGCGGATTCGGGAAAAGCGAAGTCGGACACGTGCCGGCCACACACCGAATCGGTCTTGGCGCCATGCATTTTCGCAAAAGGCAGGTTGGCAAACTGAATGATGCCCTCTTCCGAGACCAGGCACAAACCCTCGCTGGCGCAATGGGCTGCCTGTGAAAGCATGGCCAGCTGGGCCTCCAGAGCCCGGTCCGCTGTGAGCGCCCGCTCCGATTCGGCAAGCCTTCCCTTCGCCTCGGGCCGCATATCCCCCAGCGCCATAGCGCTGTACGCAGAATCAGGCATCGGTGGTTTCCTGTTCGTCCCAATGGCCCAGTACGATTGGCCGGCGATGAGCGCCTGGTCACAGTATACGCCGGCATTTGCGCCATCCGACTATAAAAGAGCGGATCATAAAAAGGCAAATTGCTATTGCAGACACCTTTGTATTCCGTGCTGGATTTCCTTCACGGCGGCGCACACGAAACCCATGCAGACGCAACTCATATTGACGTTTATACAGCCACATGGCATCATGGAAAAAATGCAGACTGTTCGAACGGTGCGCGAATATGGAGGGGGTCCCGTTTTCCCCATAACGTAAGGATCTGCTGCCGTGGAACACCCAACTCGAATCGCTGGCATTGCTATCCTGCTCACTCTTCCGATCATGCTCTTCGGCTGCCCGGGAGCGCCCAACATCGGCGGCAACGAAACCGTGGCCCTTATCGTAGAGCCGACTGTACTTGAATTCGGCGCGACGGCCACGGAATTGACCTTTCAGGTCAAGAGAAACTATGGCCCCAGCTCCCCCGCGCTGTTCCGTGCCATCGCCATGGAAAACTGGATCGCGGTAAATCCGCCCAACGGCGCCACCTCCGGTCCCCAGGACAGCGTCGCCATTACCGTAACCGTGGACCGCTCGCTTCTTACGGCGGGGACTAACAGCGGCACCGTGCGGATAGTCTCGGAAGGCGCCAGTGATAAATTTGTGCGAGTAAATGCGCTCAAGCGGCTCTCGGCCGGCTTCACCGCCAACGAGCTGCAACCATACGAAGGCGATGCGATCATTTTTCAGGATCTCTCCCGAATCGCCGGAGGAGGAACCATTACGTCGTGGGCGTGGGACTTCGGCGACGGGACGACCAGCGCGGCCCCGGCGCCTTCTCATGCATATGACTCCGCGGGTTCCTTCGACATAACCCTCACCGTACAGGCCGGGGACGAGAGCGCAACCCTCACCAAACACAAGTTCATCACGGTGCGTCCCCGGGTGGCGCCCATCGCTGATTTCAGCGCACTGGAGACGGTTGTGCCTGTCGGTTCGCCCGTCGTTTTTGCCGACGCATCAGCGCCCGGGACGGCGAACATCACCTCCTGGCAGTGGTCATTT
>DAOSJS010000184.1:0-8062 GCA_035367355.1 Candidatus Hydrogenedentota bacterium | reverse complement strand
GCTCGTGCCCGCATGGAGGATTGCCGAGCTAACCCCATAATTTCTAATTACTTCCGCGGCGGCGTCCAGGGCGAGGCCTTTACCGATACCGCCAAAATCGAGGTGCATGCCCGGTACGGAAAATGACACTGTCCGTTCGGCCTCGTCCAGCAAGACTTTGTCCAGACCGACGTGTTCCACGGTTTCGCGCAATTCGTCTGGCGAAGGGAGATGGCCCTCCCCTTTGTAAAACCCCCAGAGTTTGAGCAGGGGTCCCACCGATACATCAAACGCTCCGCCGGTTTCTTGATACACCGTCTTGCAGGTCTGCAAGAGGTTGAAGACTTCGAAGGACACCCTGACCGGCTCCACGCCGGCGTGCCGGTTGATGTAGGTGGCTTGGCTCTGCGGCTTCCACTGGCTGATTTGCTCTTCGAGGTCGCGCACGGCCTGCATGGCGAGGTCTGCAATCCGCACCACCTCCGTCGTGCTTTTGGCCCGGGGTTCCGCATACAGCGTGAACTCGAAATCCGTAGCCATCGCCTGATAGTGCAGGGTCTGATGAAGACGCCCGCCAGTATCCGCCGTCATGGGTTCCGCAGGCTCTGCGGCCCCCACGGAACCGGATTCTCCATCGGCAGAGGATTCCCGCGCGGCATCCATTGACGTTTGCGAGGGTACGGCCGCCCGTCCGGACGGCGTGCAGCCCATGCAACCCATTGCGCCGCCCAAAAGGACCGCCAACGCGCAGAACCGCACACCATGCTCCCGAAACCTGCTCTTCATGCCCGCAAGTCCGCTCCACAACCGCCAGGGGATGTGACGGAATTTTACCAACCAGTCTATCTCGCTTCAACTGCAAATTGGCGAAAACAGACCACTTGGATTAAGCCTGCCGGGCCACACTCGCCCGGGCTGTGGGAAACAGGCCGGATTTGCCCGGATATATGCGCCTAAAAGGCTGTCTCTCACGCAGGGATTCGCATCCACGCCAGGCCTGGGATAACGCAGCTGAGAATTTATGTCGGGTTTCGAGCTACAATACCACGTCTTTCGGCACAGACAAGGAACTCGAAAGCGCGAACACAGGAAGCGAATCATGGTCAGCGACAGCCCCCTGAAACCTTCGTTGCGTCTGACACAAAAACAATTGGCACGAATGATCGACCACACCCAGTTGCGAGCCTATGCCACCCAGCTCGACATCACCGAATTGTGCGATGAAGCAGCGGCGTTTGGATTTGCATCCGTATCCATCAACCCCATCTGGACCGCCTACTGCGCCAAACGGCTCGCAGGCACCGCCGTCGTGGTGGATCCCACCATTGGATTTCCTCTTGGAGCCAATACCGCCCGGATCAAAATCGAAGAAGCGCAGGAAGCCGTACGGCATGGCGCCCAGGAACTCGACATGGTCATCAACATCGGCGCGCTCAAATCGGGCTTTCACGACTATGTCGAAAAAGAAATCGCCAGCATCGTCCGGGCCGTACGGGGCATCCCCATTAAAGTCATCCTGGAAACCAGCTACCTGACCACAGAAGAAAAGGTGGCCGTATGCCAGATGAGCCTGCGTTCGGGCGCTGCGTTTGTAAAGACCTCCACGGGATTCGGCGACAGCGGCGCCACCATTCAGGATGTGACCCTCATGTACGAAGTTGTCGGGAAGCAGATGGGCATCAAAGCCGCGGGCGGGGTGCGGACCTATGGTGACGCCATCGCGCTGATCGAGGCGGGTGCAACCCGCATCGGCACCAGCACCGGGCCCAGCATACTCGAAGCTGCCCCCCGCTAAGCGCGCGCGGCGGGTCAGGGTGAACCCATCATCTTGATGAACGTCTGCAATAAATCAGCATCAAGCTGATCCGCCATCTCATCTTTCATGATCCTCAACGCTTCAAACGTCGTCACGGCGTCCTTGTACGAGCGCCGGGTCGTCAGCGCATCAAAAATGTCTGCAATGGTGCAGATGCGAATCAGAGGAGAGAGCGTCTTCGCGTCGCGCTGCTCGGGATACCCGGAACCGTTCACCTTTTCGTGGTGGTAGCGGACAATATCCAGCGCGGCGGCACTAATCCCGTTGTGCCCCGACAGAATCCGGCACCCCAGCAGGGGATGGCGCTTCATCTCCTCCCACTGTTCCAGCGTGAGCTTGCCTTTACAGTTCACGATGGACGGGTCGATGAGGCTTTTCCCGATGTCGTGCAGCAACGCGCCCGTGCCGAAGTCCTTCAATTCCTGTGGCGAAAACGCACCCGCGCGCTGCGCCAGGGTAATGCTGAACACAAAGACGTTGATGCTGTGGGTATAGGTGTAATAGTCATATGAAGTGATGCGAAGGAGTTGAGCAAAGGCGGTTTTCTCCTGGGAGAGGAACTCATAGGTCAACTGCACATAGGCCTTGCTTCGATTAACCGTGTCTCCTGCGCGCGGATCGGCGAAGACTTCCCGCATGAGGAAACGGCCCGACACGTATACCACATCCGTCTTGTGTTCGAGGGGGAGTTCGGGATCGCCCAGAATCGCCCCGAGATTCTTCTCGAGATACCGCAGGTACGCCTTTTCTTCGCGGGTATCCACAAACAAGTATTTGATGTTGTGCTCTTCAAGGCGGCGGCGGTCGTTGTCCGTAAAAGGCAGATGCTTGTCCCGGTAAAGCACAGGCGGCTGCCCGCCCTGCGTCTGAATATACAGGCTGAAGCTCGTGACCGTTTCTTCCCTCAGGCAGGCTACGGGCACGGGCATGAGTTGCTGAGGCGGGATCGCCACTGCCTCGCCTTTGAGTTCCATAGGGAATCCCCCGTTGAGAACCTCAGGTCACAATAAATTATACTCGAATCAGGCATTTTTGACAAAACTGCGCAAACAGCCTGTCTGCCGCAAATCCCGCGCAAATCGCGGGATTTCATAGATGCCTTTCGAGGTTTACAACCCTAAAGCATTTTGAATAAACTGGTTATAGCTCTTTGCCGCAGCAGCGCTTCGATGCCTAGTGCCCCGTCATTCGGCTGACGATTTGCGTGGTGGACTGGCCCTCGACTCCCGAGATGATGGCGATCTCTCCGCCATATCCTTCGACCAAGCGTCGCTCTTCTTGAACGATGGTGTCAATCGAGTAATCCCCCCCCTTGGCGTAGACATCCGGCTTGAGGTATTCCAGCAGCCGCATTGGGGTGGGTTCATCAAAAATGACAATGTAATCCACGCACTCAAAGGCCGCCAGAACAACGGCTCGATTCTCCTGGGGAATGATGGGGCGATCGGGGCCCTTGTTCTGTTTTACGGACGTATCGCTGTTGAGGCCGACCACCAGCACATCGCCCAGCGCCGACGCGCGCTGAAGGTACGTGATGTGTCCAACATGGATAAGATCAAAGCAGCCGTTCGTCCAGACGACGCGCTTTCCGTCCCGGTGCAGCTCTTCGAGAATGCGTTTGAGCGAATCCACGGTCTTGAGCTTCGAGGGCGCGCCCGACGACGCCAGTGCATCGAGGAGTTCCGCATTTGATACCGTGACGACGCCCGGCTGCACGACGGCAACACCTGCCGCCGCATTGCCCAGTACGGCTGCGTCTTCGAGCGAACCACCCGCCACCAGCGTGAGCGCCGCAGCCGCCGTCACCGTGTCGCCGGCGCCCGTCACGTCCACCACGGCATCCGGCGCAATGGCGATCGGGACATCGACCGGCTCCGCCTGAGGCCGGTACACGCGAATGCCCGCAGGTCCGCGTGTGATCAGGGCGCCCGCCGCGATTTGCAGCAGCCGTTCGGCGGCCGCATCCAGGCTCGCCTCATCCACCACCTCAATGCCGGCGCCGATGCCTGCCTCGCGATCGTTCGGCACCACAACGTCAAATCCCTTCAAGGCGCCCGCGCGGGCACGCGAATCGCCCACCGTAAGCACCTTGTGCCGGCGGGCGCAGTCCACCACGGTTGCCAGCACGCGTTCCGTCGCCACGGAAGACACCTGGTCAACAACCACGATGGCATCCACCTCTGGCGCCAGTTTTTCAATATGGGCGACGACCTGATCTTCGACCGCGCCCGAGATGAACGTGGGAGACGGCGTGTCGGTCCGCAGGATCTCCTGGCTCGGGATATTGAACCCGCCCGCGCGCAGTTTGCCGTAGGTGTTCGTCGGGCGCGTCGGATCAGTCACCACGTAGTCCGTATTGACGTTGCGGACCGCAAATTCGCGGCGCACGATGGCCGCATTCACATCATCGCCAACGTAACCCACCATGTAGGTCGTCGCGCCCAGTGAGGCCACATTGCAGGCGGCATTTCCCGCCGCACCGGGATTGTGCCGCTTCTCATGCACTTCATACACGGGGATTGGGGCTTCGAGACTGACGCCTGTCACGGCGCCATAGACATTCTCGTCCAGGTAGATGTCCCCCACCACCATAACCCGCGCTTTTTTGAACTGTTCCACCAACTCCGCGTAGCTCATGCGATCTCAGCTCCCCAGTATTCCCCGGCTGCTACGGCCTTTCATGCCATCATTGAAACGCCAGATTACAGCACAACTCGAATTCAAACACAACGCAGGATTTTCGACGTCTGCGCCGCCGACTCTCAACGTTTGCGCAGCAGATAGAACCGATCCACATAAATCGCGTCGACCTCGTCGGGGTTGTTCACGGGCGCCGCCCAGAAATACATCCCCGGCGCGAGCGCATGCGTACCAAGATCGATTGTTTTGTAGTCCGCGCCAGCCACGTCGGCGATCGGCACACGGCGTTGCACTATGTGTTTTTTGCCGGTCGCGTCATACAAGCCAACCGCCAGCGCCACGCCCGAGGATGCCTTCGCATCACAGCGCACTTCCGCGTAACACTGCCAGCGTTCCCCCTCGGACACCTCGTCCCGGAGCTCATACTGTACCGCCCACTGCGTATGGTTTGCCGGCATGCGCGCCGCGGCCTTATCTGCTGCAGCGGCATCGTCCACGAGCTGGCTCCATCCGCTCTTGACTCCATGCAGATTGAACAGGTTGTCTTCAATCACGACATAATCATCTTCGGAAAGGCCCACGCAGGCCGCCGGAAGCGGCCCTGCCGGACGGAAACGCAGGCGGAGCATCCGCGCGTATTCAGCAAAATCGCGGCCTTCCCGATAGCTGTTGGCTGCGAAACCTTCTGCCCGGGCAATAAACTGTTCGGCGAAAGCCGTGGGGTCGGCTGGAACTTCGACCGCCGCCCCGGCCTGTTTCGCCGCGCGCGCGATCTCACGATGCCGGTTCAAAACCACGTTATCCAGCGGCATGCGCGCCCGCGCCACCCGTGTCGCAACCACGGGATCTTCTTTGGCGCGCGCTTCCGCCTCATCGAACAGCTGCATGGCTCGGATCGCGTCCTCTACCGGCAGCCATTCCTTTGTATCGCTCATGTAACACCGCAGATATACGCCGGAGCGCTCGACGGCATCGTGGATGAGGTCGATATATGCGCGCAACGGCTCCGCGGCGGGACCGTAGTATCCGTGCAGGAATTCATCGATCAGCGCGTCGGCGTCCCGCTCCGGCTCCCACATCAGATGCGCCAGGAGCCAGGCCCGCAATTCAGGGAAATCACTGATCGAGCAACCCGAATCCCCCTGTTCAAACAGGCCCGCCGTTTTGTTCGCCACAAAAAACCGGATGTTCGGCGCCAGCACGCGCAGGTTCGGATGCGGCATGATGTAGTCGCGGAAATTTGTCACGTAATCCCACACAAAAAGGCGCGGCGCAATTGCGCTCCAGGCCTCCATGTCCCGTTTGAATTCGATGTTCTGGTCCCCGATCGCAAGCGGCTGAGAAAACGAACACTCGATCGAGCACAGCCGGATGATCACGTTGTGCCGCGGCGTCACGCCCACAGGCGCTTTTCGTGTGTACTGGTAGGCGAGTGTCGAGATGAGGAAGTCCGGAAACTCCTTCTCAATCTCCGCGGCCACCGCATTGACAAAGTGCAGCAGGGAACCCGAGGGCGACCCTGCCGCTTCATCCAGGGCACGGCAGTTCGCGCACTGGCAGTAGCCGTGCCAGTCATTCTGGGAGATCGAGATCAGCCCCGCCTCAGGATTCCGGCGAATCCACTCCAGCGCTTTCTTGATGAACTCAGCGCGCATTGCTTCGTTCGTCAGGCACAATTGGGTGCGTTCTGCGCGCCGCTCGCCGTGGATCTCGCTGTACCAGTCGGGATGTTCAGCAAAATACGTCTCCGGGGGCAGCAGCTGAAAAAACGTGTGGCACCAGCCCAGAATATTGTAGTGTCCGCCGTATTCTTCCGGAACTTTCTCAAAATGCCCGTTGCATTTATTTCGAGCGGCGTAAACCCCGTCAAACGCGTCCCGGTAAAACGCTTCGCGGTAGATCAGTTGCGGCACATGGACCGTGTCCAGCGCCGGCACCGTGAGCGCAGGCTTCTCGGGCACATAGCGCTCGGTCGATGACCACCACCGGCAACCCACTACCTCTTCCAGAAAGGTATAGACTGCATACAGGGTCCCCCGTGGCCGCCCGCCCGCCAGATAGATGCGCGCCGGACTCGATTTCATCACGATCCCGTCCCGGCCCAGCGCGCCCAGGTCGAGATCCGGATACGCTTCCGCCAGCAGCGGCGATGGCCCCACGACGATGGCCTTCGCTTCCGATGCTGCTGAATGCTGTACTGGAAACACCGCGCCCGTCGCCGCCTGGAGATGTTCCTGCAGTTCCGCGGCCGCGGTTTTTTCGGGGGCGAGGGCATCTTCGGCGACGACAATCACCCAGGCGGTAGAACCATCCTGTGCCAATACGGTCTCGCCGGACGTCTGCGCCGTCAGAATCAAGAGGAGCGATGCTATCTGGTGCATAGAGTCTCTCCCTGTGGGTCGTGCCTGGAATTCATGTTCCCCCGAGAGTATACGCGTCGAACGTCCCGCGTGCCACGAATTGGAACAGGTTGCGAGAGAATCCCGCCTGTCTTAATCCGGAGGCGGCCCATCCGGATAGCCCCCATGCATCCGCCCTGATCCAGGGCAGGCACAGGGGCCTGCCCCTACATAAGAGAAGAACGCAGGCAAGATGCCTGCGCTACGCGCTGCGTAATTTGGATGGACCCGGGTTGCCCGGGCATGACAAAGGGCGTGCGGTACGATGCCCGCGCGCCCTTAGACGTTTTCAGCATTCCTCTTCGGCTTGCGCGAGACAGGCCACGGCGAGCCCGGTCTCGAAGCCGCGCGTCACATCACGGTAACCCCATAAGCACCGCCAGCAGGTTCATCATTTGCACATACGCCTTGCAGACCGGCCATTCGCCCGGGAAGCGAACGAACTGGACGTGTCCGTCCATGTAAAGCACGTTGCTGCCGCCCGGGATGTGGTTGAAATAGCTCCAGCCGTTTACTGGGTCCGACGTCGTCCAGGCCAAGTCCCACATTACCGGGATTTCCGATTGCGCCTTCGCGCTGCCGGACGGGTTGTTGATGTCGGTGATCATGAACCGCTCGATGCCTTCGCGGAGACGATACATTGTCTTCTCTGACATCGTCGGATAACTCGTGTAGGTGACGTCCCCTTCGAAAGCATTGCCACGTCTGTTATTTTCCCAGTTGTTTCTGGCAGAAACTGAGATCCCATTGTTCGGGAACATGCTGCCGCCTGGCTGCGCGGAAGGTCGGCCAGAGAACAGACATTCCGCAGCGACCATGAACCCGGCGTCGAAATCAGTCTGGGGGAACGGCCACCGGTTCAGATCCCTCCCTGGCTGGACCACATTATCGGCGGTGAGAGCCCAGCCGTAGTACTCATACGAAATTTCCCAGAAACGGCAGGGGTCGATACCGCCGTTGGGGAGCATGACATTGGGCTTCCGCCAGCCGTCGGATTCCACACGGGTCCAGCCGTCCCCATCAGACGGCAAATGAGGACGTTATCGTCTGTCAGATATTCCGGATACACCGACGGGCCGTTAAAGAAGCGGTTGATCCAGTTGTACACGGCAGCAGGATTGTCTATACGACACGTCGGCAGCATGACGTTCGGGAAAGCCTTGACCATGCTCGGCCATTTTTCGCCCTGGCTTTCATTGGCGTACATCTTGAAGACCAATCCCATTTG
>DAOSJS010000183.1:0-8102 GCA_035367355.1 Candidatus Hydrogenedentota bacterium | reverse complement strand
TTCGCTTCATTGACTGAAATTGCCCTTTATGCAATAATGCTCCGCAAACACCGAAAAGCACTAATTTCTCCAAGTGAGGGGCGGTCCATGGCGGAGATGAAGAGCAAGGTCTTCACGAGCGGCGAGGTGGCGGCGATCTGCGGCGTTTCGCCGGATACCGTGGCACGATGGTTCGATCTGGGCCAGATTGAAGGCTATCGCCTGGGCCCCGGCGGAGACCGGCGCATCCCCTACAGCAGCCTGCGCAAATTCATGATCAGCCACGGCGTGCCGCTCGAACGCCTGGAGGAAGATGAATACCGCATCCTGGTCGTTGACGACGATCCCTATTATCTCGACATCATACCGTCGGCACTGGCCCGCTCAGGCGACTACCGGGTGTTTGTGGCGTCGACAGGATTCGATGCGGGCGCCATGGTCGTCGAGCACACCCCCCACGTGTTGATACTGGACATTCATCTTTCGGACATGGATGGACGAACGGTGTGCCACCGGGTAAAAGAGCGCCAGGATACGCGGAACACGCGTGTTCTGGCGATTTCGGGGTATCTGGACGACGAAGAAGCGCGGCAATTGACGAAGCAGGGCTTTGACGACTATCTATCAAAGCCGTTCGAGATCGCCACACTGGTCGAGCGCGTCAACAAGCTGCTTGAAAGCTGACACAGGCCGTGGCGGGCGTCGCGGGCAGGCGTGCCGGCGATTTCATCACTGCGCGCCGGAGCAGGCATGAAACACCAAGTTCCACTGGTCACTGAGGCCTTCTGCCTTGCCGAGTCGTTGCATCGGGAACAGGTTCGGAAGAGCACGAACATCCCGTATCTCTATCATCTGCTTTCGGTAGCGGCGCTGGTAGGCGAGTACGGCGGGGACGACAGGCAAGTGGCCGCCGCGTTACTGCACGATGCGGCCGAAGACCAGGGCGGGCACGCGGCCCTGGAGGCCATTGAAGCGCGCCTGGGCGTTGAGGTGGCCGCGTATGTGCGGGCGTGCAGCGACAGCCTTACGATGCCAAAACAAGCCTGGCGCGCGCGCAAGGAGGCCTACATTGACCGGATCGCGGGCCTGGCGGAAGAAGTGAAGCTCATCGTCGCCGCGGACAAACTGCATAATGTCCGCTCGCTTCTTCGCGATTACCGGCAGGCTGGAGACGCACTCTGGCAGCGATTCAACGGGGGCCGGGCCGGAACCTTGTGGTACTACCAGACAGCGGCCGCGGCGCTGGAAGAAAGCTGGCGCCATCCCATTCTGGACGAGCTGCGCGAGGTGGTGGACCGATTGGCGGCGGTGGCGGGCGGTCCGGAACTGCAACCGGACGCGTGATCGAAAATTACTTGGAGTCCTGATAAATTCTTCGCATGGTCGTGGGCAGGATATCCATGTTTTCGCGGTATTTGGTGACCGTGCGCCGGGCGATGTTAATACCCTGTTCCTTAAGCTGATTCGCGATTTTCTGATCGCTGAGCGGGCGGGTCTTGTCCTCTTCGTCGATCATCTTCTTGATGAGCGACTGAACACTCTTTGAGGATTGTGCGTCGCCGGTATCGCATTTCAGGCCCGGCGAGAAAAAATACTTCATTTCGAAAAGGCCCTGGGGGGTCTGCATGTATTTCCCGCGCGTGGCACGGCTGACCGTCGCTTCGTGCACGCCGACCACATCCGCGATTTCCTGCAGCGTCAGTGGTTTGATGGCTTCGACGCCGTGCTCGAGGAAATCCTGCTGCACATCGACGATCGCCTTCGCGATGCGCAGAATGGTGTTTTGCCGTTGTTCGATGTTGCGGATAAGCCACTTGGCGGATTCGATCTTGTCGCGCAGATATTTCTTCTCGTCCTTGCTCATGTTCTCTTTGCGCATCCAGGCCCGGTACTGCTTGCTGATCCGCAATTCGGGGGACGATTCATTGGACAGGTAGACCTCGTAACCCTCATCAGTTTTTTCGACGATGACGTCGGGCGTCACATACTGGGGGGGGTCGGAGGAATATTCGAGCCCGGGCCAGGGGTAGAGTTTGGAGAGCATCTCTTTGAGCTCTTCAACCCGTTCGGGTTTGATGCCCATGGCTTTGGCGATAGCGGGGATCTGGCGGCGCTCGAGTTTCTCGAGATGCTCAGCGACCAGCACTTTCAGCTCGTCTTCTTCCGGATACTCCATGTCGATCTGCAACAGGAGGCATTCGACCACGTCCCGGGCGCCGACACCGGTGGGCTCGAACTGCTGGATCACACCGAGCATGTGGTGGATGTCTTCGATGGGCACGCCAAGCTCTTCTGCGATCTCTTCCTCGGAACCGGTGAAGTAACCTTTGTCGTCGATGTCGCCGATAATTCGTTCGCCGATGCGGTAGTCGCGTTCCTGGGGGGCCGCCATGCGGAGCTGGCGCAGCAACATCGCGGTAAACGACTCCCCTTTGGTGATGGAGTTCTGGAAAAATTCGCGGCGGCTGTCCAGGTCCCGGTTACGGCCGAGGTCGGGGCCGGTGGGGCGGTAGTCGCCCAGGCGCGTGGCGAATTCGTCAAGATCGAACGCGACGTCGTCGACGACCTCGTCGCTGTCCGACGGTTCCCGCTGCTCCCCTTCGGGCGGATCGGAGGTCTGCGGTTTTTGCTCGAGCACGGGATTTGCTTCGAGTTCCTGCTGGACATATTGATCCAGCTCCAGACCGGACAGCTGCAGAATCTGAATGGCCTGCTGCATCCGTTGCGTCAGCATCAGGCGCAGAGTCTGCCTCTGATCGATCCGGTGTTCCATTCGCATCATGAGCACACAATCTCCTCGAAGTGCGTGATCTGTATTATATCGCTGAAATGAAAAAACTGTCAATTGGAGAGGCCTGCGGAAGCCTTGATATAATGCGTTCAAATCGGTTTTTTCGACCTGTGCATCTCTTGGGGAACAAGACGGTGATCTGGTTTTCACTATTGGGAAGCGGCAGCAGCGGCAACGCCATTCTGGTCATGACGCCCGTCGCTAAAGTGCTCATCGATTGCGGGTTCAGTATGAAACAACTCGCGTTTCGAGCTGCACAGCTGGGGGAACGCCTCGAGAATCTCGACGCTATCTTTGTGACACACGAGCACGGTGATCATGTGAAGGGGCTTGGCGTGTTAGCACGCAAGTTGCGGATACCGGTGTTCATGACGCCGGGGACTCAAGCCCGGCTTCCCGTGAGCGTGGCGGAGGTCCCGCATGTCGAGTGTTTCACTGCCGGCGATTCCATCTGCCTTGACGGTCTGTCGATCAACAGCTTCAGCGTCTCGCACGACGCGGGGGATCCGGTGGGGTTCTGTGTGGAATACGGTGGAGCCAAGCTGGGCATAGCCGCAGATTTAGGGCATGCGCCGAATCTGGTGCGGCTTCGTCTGGCCGGCTCTCAGGCACTGGTTCTCGAATCGAACTACTGCCCCGAACTGCTTCGCCAGGGCCCGTATCCGCCACAGCTCCAACAGCGCATACGAGGGAAAGAGGGGCACCTTTCCAACGAAGAGATGTCGGCGCTGTTATCCAGCCTCCGGCACGAACGCCTGCGCCTGGTGGTTCTGAGCCATCTCAGCGAAGAAAACAACGATCCCGCGCTGGTGTTCGAGATGGCGCGCCGGGCCGTACGGCCGTGCGGCGCAGAGGTGGTTGTGTCTCAGCAGCATGCGCCCACGCGCCTGTTCGAGGTGCTGCCATGACGCCGCTGACCTTCCTCCGCCAGCCGGAGGTGCGTGAATTGCTTGAACGGGCCTCGACGGCTGCCGCGACTCCGGTTGCCATCCACTACCTGCTGGGGGGAGACGAAGGGCCCTGCATTGTAAGCGTCGGCCAGTGCGCTGTGTGCCGGCACGTACATGACCTGCCGGGCGGGAGCATGGCGTGCCGCGGCTCACGCGTCAAGGCGTCGCTGGAGGCGTTGCGCGATGGCATCGCAACGCCATTTCTGTGCCATATGGGGTTTGCCTGCGTGGCCGCGCCGGTGTTTCCGGGTACGTCCCAGGGATTTATCATCACATTTGGCCCCTACGGCCCCGCGGAAGCGCCCGATGCACTGCTCGAAGACGCCCGGCGGGGTCTTGTTGCATTCGGGGAGGAAGATCCGGACGGCCTGGATGATTTGCTGCGCAGCATTCGACTGGTGCACAGCGATGTTGTCCCGGCCATCGTGGATTGGACGGTCCGCGACCTGAATGCCTTATGGGAGGCTCAGCAAAAAGCAGCGTTCTCGGAAGAAGAAACCCCGGAACCACCGCCACCAACGCGCCGGGCGAGGGCGAGCGGGGTGCCGGAAAATGACCTGCTGCACGCTGCAGCCATTGCCGCCGGTTTGGCGGGGGGTAACCAGCGCGAAGTGCGCTCGACCATTTTGACGGTATTGTCGGAAAGCTCCGCGGGAACCCGGGCGGCCCTGGCGGCGCGGCGTGCGCGGGCATTGGCGCTGACGGGAGCCGTCATTGAGGCCGCCGAGCGGGCGCGCTTTGACGTGCGGGACTGCTGGGAGCGTCTGCCGGAGTTCATCGGGATGGTCTGCTCGGCCCGGACGAATGCGGAGCTGGCGACTGCGGTCACGGGCGTGCTGCGCGTCATCCGGCACAACGTAAAAACGGCGGCAACAGACGCATCCATTGAGGCGCTGAACAAAGCCCTGCAGCTGCGCTTGGACGGCGCGGTCACATTGAACGAGATCGCCGCGGAATTGGGCGTACCGCCAAGCACCATCACACGGCGCCTTCAACGAAAATTCGGCATGTCGTTCTCCGAATATGCCGCGAAACAGCGTGTGAACCGGGCAAAACGGCTGCTCCGAACCACAACACTCGGAATAGGCGAGGTCGCGCTGCGCGTTGGCATTAACGACCCAGGCAATTTTTCCAAGATGTTTCGCAAATGTGAAGGGTGTACTCCACAGAAATACCGCGAACGGTTCGGAAAAAAGCCATGACCACCCTCGAAAAGCTGCGGCACTGGTGGCTCGAAAAACGCTGCCCTACGGAATTTCTTTGCGATTACTGCAAGTATGATCATCCGTCAGCGTGCCTGCGCCCCGAACGCCCAAACGCCGTAAAATGCCCGGATTACCGCCCGAAAGGCAGCTAGATTCACGCCGCACCGGCTTTTTCGCATCTGAGACGCCGGAGTTCGCGCTTAATTTGCGCGTCCAGACCTCATTCCAGTGATTTCAGGTAGTCGAGCTGGCGTTTGAGCCTTTCGCGGGGTTCCATGGCCCGAAAATCCTCGATCGAGATGAATCCGCTATATCCCACGGCGTTGAGGTCGCTGATGAACTGGGGAATGTCGAGAATGCTCTCGGCGAGGTCGCATCCGTCGTAGCCGAGTTCCTGGAGCAGCGCACATGTCTCCGGCACGTCGAGTTCGGGGAGTATGACGCTGGTGGCGCTGTATTTCATCGCTGAGCATACCTCTTTTCGTGCATCCTGACCCGGGACTCTTCCCGACGCCCAGTATCCGGCGCAAGGCGCTGCGTTTCAAGCAGCCGACGCGAGGTCTGCTGTATCATTTCGCGGGCCTTTCCCCAGAAAATTTCCTGTTTTGCAGGTTCACCGTTTTGTGTGTTCGGGTAAAAGAGCCGTTTGGCCGCATCCGGATTGCAGGGGCGCCCGCGCCACGTCCGCCGGCTCTCCCGCGGGTGACACAAGACCCGGAACCAACGAACATGGCGCTTGGCCTGGTCTTTGATCCATCCTCTCTGGCGGGAACACACGAGCCCGAAGTGCAGAGATCAATGTGCGGCGCACTTGTCCCTGGCGGGGGTGAATCGGCGTTAGTCGATTTGGGGGTGGACTCTCCGCGCGGGTTTTGGGCGGCCTGCGCTCTAGCCGAGGCCGAAGAAGCGAATGAACATCCCCCGTGCGAAAATGGCCAGCGCTGACATGATCACGCCAGCAATACAGACACCGCAGAAGCAGGCGCACAGGGTCTTGTACCACTTCAATCCAAACAGGTGGCCGGCCATGGCGCCGGTCCACGCGCCGGTCATCGGAAGCGGGATCGCCACGAAGATGGTCAAGCCCCAAAACTCATACTTTTCGATGTTCTTGCCTTTACGGCGCGTGCGGGCGAACAGCCACTCCACGAAAGCGTCGCCGTGTTTCCAGCGCCGCACAAAATCCGTGATGGGCTGCAAGAGAAAGATAATGAACGGGATGGGCAGCATGTTGCCGAATACCGCCAGGGCGTATGCCTGCCACAACGGCAAGGGCTCCTTCCATAGAATCGCTACGGGTAATGCGCCGCGAAGCTCCAGGATGGGCAGCGTGGCCAGAAAGATGGTGGCTACGGGCAGCGAGAAGGTGCTCGTGAAAAATTCGACCAGTTGTTCCTTCACAGCGAGAGATCCCATTCGGCCAGAGCGGCCATCGCGTCCCGGTTGGTTACGTCCCGATGCAGCGGCGTAATGCTGACCCGGCCTTCCTGGATGGCCTCGAAATCGGTGCCCGGCGCTGCGACGTGGCTCGGCTCGGCGCCGCCAATCCAGTAATACTCCCCGCCGCGGGGATCCGTCCGCCGGATGATCTCGTCCTGGTAATCGCGCCGGCCCATTCGGGTTACGGCGCTACCTCGCAATGCCTCAAACGGCACATCGGGGACGTTCACATTCAGCACCGTCTCCGGGGGCAGACCGTGCTCCAGGCAGTACCGGGCAATTCGGACGGCGACCTGCGCGGCGGCTTCCAGGTGCGTTGGCCGGTACGCGACGTTTGATACCGCAAACGCCGGCAAGCCCAGCAGCATGCCTTCGCGCGCGCCAGCGACGGTGCCGGAATAGGTCACGTCGTCGCCCAGGTTGGCGCCCGGATTGACGCCGGATACGACCAGCGACGGACGCCGGGGGAGGAGATCCCGAACGGCCAGCATGACGCAATCGGCCGGCGTGCCGTCAACCATGTACCATTGCGGCCGGGTTTTTGTGACACGGAGCGGGCGGTGCAGCGATACGCCATGACTCACGGCGCTCTGTTCCCGGTCGGGGGCATAAACCCAGACATCGCCCAGGGCGTCCAGGGCCGTGGCCAGCATCACCAATCCCGGCGCATGCACACCATCGTCGTTTGTTACCAGTATCAGGGGGTCGGACATGCTTGCACGCTGGCGCCCGGTTGCGGGCTCCAGCCTCCATGTATCCAGGGCGTCGTTTACCTACGGCTGCGGTCTCGTCAGGGAATTGGAGAAGTCCTCGCGCATGCCTCACGCTGCATGCGAGGCGGACAGAAAAGCAGGATTCATTCCCTCGACTGCATGAATCCCGCGCGAGCATATCACACGGGTTGAGGGCGATCCAAAATCGATGGCTGGCGCTGCGAAACGCCGGCGCGTGCCACAGGCCAGCCCCGGCCCTGTCCGGGTAATTCCAGCGCAATTCACTCCGCGACGGAGAAGCGGTAATTCCACCGGCGATTGGGCGCGCTGTCCCCGTTGACCCCGAGTTCGGAGATATCGTTGAATCCCTGGATGTTGTCGGCCCAGTGAAAATCGAAGGCGGGGGCCGTCTCAGCCTGGCCGACAAGCTCGCGGGGCACGGCAAGCTCCATGCCGTTTCCGTTGACCCGATAGCTCGTGGTGCCTGTCTTCTTCCAGGCGCCGTCCTGCCAGGCGCTGATGGCCGTCTCGGTGTCGCTCAGGACCTCGAGATTGACCACGTAATCGTATCCGAGCCATCCGGTCCGGGCATCCTGATCGCTGTCCAGAAGCAGCAGCATCCAGTGGGCATCGGTGTGCGGAGAGATGGGTTCCGCCGTCTGCATAAAGAAATACAGATGCTGCTCGTCGTAGGCGGCCTTCGACAACACAAAATCGTTTCGCCCGGTATCGTTGCGGTAGACCAGCGTGCCGTACCCGGGATGGTCGCGATGGGCCACGTCGCCGATGGCATCACGAAACTCTGGGACGACGGATTGCCAGTCATCGAACTGGCCGTCGATGGCAATGGCGTGCGGGCCGCGGGCGGTGGGCCGTGGACGGACCCCTTTGAACCGGCGCACCCAGCTTGCCAGTTGGTAGTAGTAATTGTCGGTATGGCCGCCGCGCATGGGCTCGCAGTCGCGGCTGTACTCCTGTGTGTACTGGTCGACGAACAGGCCGCCAGGGTAGTAGCAGTCGCTGT
>DAOSJS010000182.1:0-8128 GCA_035367355.1 Candidatus Hydrogenedentota bacterium | reverse complement strand
CCCCCAGATACTCCGCGGCTTCATGCTGATTAAAAATCTCTCGCACAGCTTTCCTCCTTTCTTCCAGCCTTCGCCTCCATCAGGCTCGAGGCACGCCGCTGGTCTCGTGCGCTCGCCTCCACATCCTCCTTCAATTGCTCCAGCGCGAGATGCGCCTCAGCGATTTCCCGCGAAATCCGGAACGCCTCTCGTTTGCTGATCTGCCCATCCCGGAGCGCATCGCCCACCGCCACAAACACCTCCGAACACTCGCAGATGGTTGCAGGCAGAGAACTCGTCCCTACCCCCTTCGCGTCGATGGGCAATTTCCGCGCCCCCGTCAAACCCCAATGCCGGGCAATGCACCGAGCCAACTCAAATTCTCCCGTCACCTCCGGCCACGCCAGAATCACCCGCAACGGCGGCACGCTCTCGCCTTCAAGCCACTTGTACGTGGACCACTTCTTCAGCCCGAAATGATCGGCAATGATCTCCGCCGATATCCCACGCGTCTGCGCCCGATCAAGGTCCCGCCGCATCGCCTCGCGAATCTCACGATAGATATCCAGCATTCCAATCCCCTCACCCCGTTGGAGCCCCCGCACGGTCATACTCACCCAATGCGGTTAAAGTGGGCCGGCTCGGTTTGTTCGGCGAAAAGTTCGCCTGGTTCAACGCCAAGCGCCTTCGCGATGTGGGGGACGAGATATGCACGAGGGGCATTCGCACCGGCAATCCAACGATCCGCGCTCCACGTGGTAGCGCGTACGCCAATATCAGCCAGGGCCGCGACCAGATGTGCCGAAGTAGACCATCCTCGCTCGCGCATGAGCCGGTTAAGGTTTGTCGCAAAGCTCATTAAAACCACCTCCCTTTATCGAACTCTGGCGATATTATATCGCACCTTTGCAATATATGTCAATCACTTGTGCGTAAATGTTGGAAAGGGGTGGTAAATGCTTGGAATTATGCATCTTAAGTGCGATACTTCTCGCGTGAATGCACAAAATGTTGAGCGAGTAAGGCAAGAATTAGGTCTCTTTCTTCGCAGAAAGGGATACGGGGCCATTAAGGAAATAGCCGAAAAGGCCGGCGTCCACAGAAACACCGTTGAGCGATTTCGTGACGGAGGAAACGTCAGCCTTGAAAACTATGATGCGATTCAACGAGCCATAAGCCCTGAGCCGGTGGAATTCGACGCATCAACGCGAGAATGTCCAAGTTGCGGGGAATTAATGCCAGTAGAGTTCGGTGGCCGAATACTTCTCTTCTGTGGCCATTGTGGTGCGCACCTGGGCACGGAATGTGAGCGGTGTGGGCACCTAAACATGGATCAGAAGGCCATGTACTGCACCGCATGCGGCGAGCCTTTGACCGATGAAGCATACGAGGCCCGGAAGGGCCTTGCTAAGATAACCGAGAGCGAAAAGGAGAAGCAGAAGCGAAGGGCCGAAGAACGCCGCCAACGCGACGCCGAGCGCCGCAAAAGCGGGGAACCGAAACTGTAAGTCAAGAACCTTAGGGCAAGGGGGATCCACATGAGACGAGTAGTATTAATTGTTGGACTGGCGTTCGTTTTGCAGAGCTGTGCTTTCGGTCCGGGCATCGACTACCGGATCGCGCTAACGGAAGTCGAGCGCCCAGAGGATGCGAAACAACGCTATGGCGAAGCTAAGATCACCACAAATGAGGAAGAGGGCCAAAGCAAATGGCATTTCTCCGATGCCCTCGTGGCCATAGTCTGGCTGCCCTCCACAGAGGCTGTGAGCTTCATCCTCGAAAACAAATCATCCCATTCCCTTAAAATTCTGTGGGACGAAGCATCGCTGGTTGGGCCAGATGGCGTAAGCCACCGTGTAATGCACGAGGGAGTGCGGTTCATAGAACGCAATGCTCCCCAGCCTCCGACGGTCGTAGCTAAAGGGGCAAAAGTCACCGATACCATGTCGCCTTCAGATATGGTGGAATACAACGAAACTGTGGGCTGGACGCAGAATCCCATGCTTCCATATCGGGCTGGGACCGACGACCCAGAAGGAACCGCCGCCGTCCAGATAGGCAAGACCATCCGCGTCCTGCTTCCAATGGAAATCGAAGGCGTTGTGAATGAGTACACCTTCACCTTTACCGTCGAATCTGCAAACATAAAAGGCGCGGCCGGCAAGAAATAGCCCTGTGTGGCTGTGGGTGCGGGGGATGGACGCCGCGCTGCCTGTGCGAAGGGGGGTCGACGTGCTTTCGCTAGAGTGCCCGCATTGCGGCCACAGGCTGTCCATTCCAGAACGGTACGCGGGACAGCGAGGAAGGTGTAACCATTGCGGCCCTGATAGGGCTGGCTTTGCTATAGCGATGGGGTGATGGATACCAAAAACTGAAGGAAAATGCAGCCAGCACACCAGGAGGGTTGGACATGGGTTATGAGGAAAGGAAAGCGTTATATGAGAAGGTAGAGGCTCTTAGAGGGCGGCGCCTAATTGCCTACGTAACAAGCTCCCGGCCGAATGCTAGCGCGAGCATTTCATCGGACGCGATCTGCGAGTTCATCCGGCACTTGGAAGCAATAGGCAACACTGGAGAAATCGACATCATTATAGTCAGTAATGGGGGTGACCCGAATGCAGCGCTGAGGATTGTGTCTCTAATTAAGGAAAAAACTGGTGGTTTTTTCGTCCTCATCCCTTACTCGGCATTCAGTGCAGCAACCCTCATTGCATTGGGGGCCAAAAAAATCTACATGCACCCGTACGGAAATCTTGGACCAACGGATCCGCAAATCACTAATCAACAGAAGAACGTCCAGTTTAGCACAGAAGATTTGCCCGCTCTCTTGAAGTTCGCCCGAGACGACGTTAGGCTCACTGACCAAGCGAATCTACTGGAGGTATTCAAGCTATTCTGCCATGAAGCCGGGCCGATGGCACTTGGCTTTGCCGGGCGGCAAAGCCTACTTTGGAATCGAGTGGCCGAGAAGCTGCTTGCAAGCCACATGGAGAACAAGGAGAAGGTTTCATCTATTGCCGACAGCTTCAGTCGAGAATACTTGCATCATGGCTATTCAATAAGCCCCTCCGAAGCAAGAGACATGGGGTTGCCCATAGAAGACAACGACCCGGAACTTGATTCATTACTTTGGAGCATCTGGCTGGATTTGGCTGAAGAAATGAGGAATGATGAACCATTTTCTCCGATGGAAATTCTATGGAACGACCCGAATTGTGCCGCATTGTTTGAGCCCGTGCCATATCTCCAGATGCCGGCTGGAGTGATGCCGCAGCTCGTTCAGCCAGTGGTCGAGAAGTGGATTCAAACTCATGGGATAGCTGAGGTTCCTCCCTCGGCCTTCCAAATGGTGGCAGCCATAATGGAAAATTCGCTAATGAGCACACACCATGTTGTAGAGGGTCAGGTGTTTGCTCGGCGAAATCCAGACCTTAAGATCGAAGTGAATTGCATTCAGCACAAAGCTAAGTGGCAACAGAGGAAACAGGGTCAATCGAAATAGTTGCACCGTGAGTTAGTGTTACCTTACAATGGCGTTGGGTTTCGGTTGACAAAGAGGTGGTCCATGAATCAGGTCTCTTCTGTGTTTACAATAGACTACTCGCCGTTTAGGCGAAAGACCACGTTTGAAATGCGGCAAGAGTCTATCGTCTTCTCGCCTTCGTCTAAGGAAAACTTCAAAGGTTATAGATTTGAGGAGTTCTCCCCGGAAGGGATCTGTGTACCCCAAGAAGTGATAATACAACCTCCCCACGCGGATACACTGACCCCCTAAACCACGTTTTTCACTTTGTATATGCGAGCGTCCATGATGGGCAGCATTCACTTCTACCCTCTAAAACCTCTCAATATCCTCATCCCCTTCGGGCCTTAGATGCGCGTAAATCTGCGTTGTACGCATCGTTGTGTGGCCCAAAAACTGGCTGATTTTCCAGAGACTCACTCCGGCCATGGCCAGCTGGCTGGCGAACGTATGCCTGAGCACGTGCGGGGTCAGCTCACTCAGTCCAGCGGCCACGGCCACCGCGTCAAACGTCCTGCGGATCTCAAACCGGTATCGGTTCTTTCCCCATGCCTTTTCCGGAGCGATAAGATAGCCCTGGCCGTTCGCCGGCGGGCCGTACTCGCGGAGTATCTCCCGAAGCCGGGAATGGAGCGGGAGCGTGCGGTTCCCCGTCTTAGGCGTCCATCCATGCCCCTCGGCAATATGGATCAGCCCCTTGCCAAGGTCATACCACTCCCACCGGGCGTTTAGTGCCTCATCTTTCCGCATACCGGCGTACAGGCATTGCGCGAAGAAGAGATGCGCGTTCCGGCCATGCAGTTCAGCCGCCTCGAGCACCGACTCGATCTGCTCCTTAGCTAGCCAGGCCGGCCGGCGCTTCGGCTCAGGGAGCATTTCGACCTGGGCGAACGGATTCGGTCCGGTATACCATTTCTGGCGCTGGGCCCGGTTCACGACCGCCCTCAGAGCCCCCAACGCCTCATTCACCGTACGCGGACCGACCGCTTTCCGCAAAGGCTCGGCGCCCTCCAGATACCTCCGTTTGAAAGCCTCCACGTGATCCGGCTGTACCCGAGCTACCGTCTCGACGCCCGTGAGCAGCGGAAACCGTTCCAGGGCCCGCTCCCGGCTTTCGATGGTCTGGGGGCGCCGGTGGCCGGCCGCCCATTCCAGATACCGAATTTTCAAGGCCGCGAACGTGATATCCTTCCGCGGAGCAGAGGTTTCAACACGCGCGGCAAGGCGACGCTCTATCTCGGTCTTTTCCTTGTCCGCCTGGCGCCGATTTTTTGTACTGAGGCTCCGGTAATGCCACCGTCCGCCCTGCTTGAATTTGACGTAATAGATGCCGCTCTTACGCCTGTAGATCGAGGCCATGGCCACCCCCACAAAACAAAACCGCGACCCAATGTGTTGACACCCTGTTGACACCTACCATACATTGGCGCCGCGCGCGGCCAGAAAAGCCCATATTTAAAGGCAAAAAATGGTGGGCGGTACTGGACTCGAACCAATGACCCCCTGCGTGTAAAGCAGGTGCTCTAACCTACTGAGCTAACCGCCCCCCCGTGCAGCGCAAGTATACCATATCGGAGGAGGCGCGGGGCAAACCGTGCCCGGGCTCCTGTGCCCCGTCGTCCTCGCCGCCGGATGGTCACCGGCCCCGCTGCCGGGTCCGTCGATTTATTTCCTGCGAATAACGGCAACTCTCGGCGCAGAGCCGCCGCGCAGCGTCAGTGCGCCTGGATTATTCCGGGACTTTGATCAGCCACACCTCCGCAACCATGCAGCCGCGCCCATCAACCAGGTTCCATTCGATGTCGAGCGTACCGGAGCTGGTCTGACTGCGCGGCAGATGGTATTCCAACGGCCAGACCGGGCTGGGCTGCGGTACGGGGCCATGGACGCAGTATTCGTCGTTGAGCGTGAGCACCATGGAGGGTTTGAAACGGCCGACATAGGTCACGCGGAGTTTGTACTGCGCTTCGGGATCCAGCCCTTCGTAGCGCATTTTGAGCGGGGTGCCGTAGAGGGTTGTCATTTGCGACTGCCAGGACATGCGCAGTTCCTGCCGGCCCCGGAAAGCCCCGGCCAGACGCGCCACTTCTTCCTTAAACACCATGTTGTCGGCTTCGGCCTGGCTTGCTTCCGCTTTGATGGCGGCCTGGTCGGCCTTGTACTTCATGAAGGCTACGCGAGCCGTCCGGCAGGCGGAGGGATCCTCCTCCCAGGGGCGCTGGTAGACCACATGCGAAAATTCGCCTACCGCACCCAGGTTGTCGTAGAAACCGCCGGGGCCGGGATCGGTCCAATTCAGGATCTGGTCGATGGCTTCGAGTTGCGCCTCTTTTGAATCCAGCACCCGGATCGCCTCAAAGCGCTGTTCCAGCCAGGGCCGGTCGTTGAGGGGCTGGTCAAGCCAGTCGAGCATGGCCCCGCGTTCGGTATTTTTGGCCAGATAAGGCGGCTCGACGCTCAGTTGATACCCGATGCTGTTCCACATGAGGGGGCCCAGCGCCTCGATGCTGCTGCGCAGCTCGGGGTTCGCCGGGGTGTCGGCCTTGGCCAGCGCGATCTCGGCCTGTTCAATGGCGGCGTCGACGCCTTTGGTGCGCGCCAGCGCCAGGGCGGCATGCGCTTCCTTTTCATAACCGCGCTGGGCGCGGGTCTCTTCTTGCACGTTGGCATCAAACGAGCCCGGAACAAGTACATCTGGGCGCGCCAGTGCTTGTCAAAATCGGGCACGCGCGGCGCAATACGCTCCCAGAGGTCGCGCGTCGCGGGAATATTCTGGTTTTCCAGAATGGGACCGTGCCAGTTCTGTTCCAGCATGCGCAGGCCCCGGGCGACCTCGCCGGCCAGCGCACCGCTGAAAAACACCTTGCCATACTCTTCGAGGAAGGTGTCGAGATCAGCCTCCGGATCCCAGCCCAGGGTGCTCCAGAGCATCTTGTTCATGTCGTCGTGTACGCCGTCCGAATACGTGCCGAACCCGTCACTGACATTGCGGTAACGCAGGTAGATATGCCGCTGCATCTCCGGCATGGGCATCATGGGTTCCCGGCCGATGGTGTTGGCGAACGCGGGATCCCAGTTCGGCACGGGATACTGGCAGCGAAGGGTATGGGTGATATCGGGATAGTCGCGGATGGGAAAGCGTTTCGGGGTCCGTTCGCGCATTTCCTCCCACGCCATCTTGACCCAGGGCCCATAGACGAGGCCGTGCAGCCATTGGGGATCTGCGTCGCGCAGGTAGTCGAAAAAATAATCGTTTTCGTCGAGGGTGAAGGTCTGGTTTGAGACCCAGATCTTCGCATTGGGATGGTATTCGTGGAGAATGGGCGCCAGATCTTCCAGAAACGGCATCAGGTCCCTGGCAGGGGTCCGGCCGTCGTCGCCGCCGGGCACAAACACATGCGCGATCGACGGATAATCCTTAAACATCTGGCGGCGTTTCTCAAGGGCCTCCGCCTTGCCTTCCGGCGTGGTCACGTCTTCTCCCGGCTCAGCCATCACGGGGGACCAGAGCCACAGATCGATGCCGTAGGCCTGGAGCAACGCCGACAACTGCTTGTTCATCGCGCGCATCGGCATAGCCATTACGGGGCCGTCTTTGGCCTCCGGGTCGAGGTTCGGGATGATCTCAATCCCGTTACAGCCGAACAGGATCAGGTCCCGGATGTATTGTTCGTACGTCTCAATGCTCCAGGCATCGTATGTATTCGCGGTGTTGCGATATCCCAGCTGGTGCGCCCGGTAGGCCGCATTCGGCGCGGTCGCTATGGGACGGGCCAGCTCCAGAGAGAGTGCCCCGGGCTCTGCCTTGGCCAGGCGGATCAGGCGTCCGGCGGCAAACAGGGCCCCGCGCACGTCGTGCCCCACGAGTTTCACGGTGTTTCCATCCAACGCGATCCCATACGCCTCCGGCTTGTCCGGAACGGAAACGCCCGGGATCGACTGCACGGTGCCCAGCAAAATTGCGGCGCCCGTCTTTGGCGTCTCAGCCGCGATGGACAGGGTTATGCCACTGCGCGCCGCCAGCTCCTCCTGCAACATCTCCGCCGCCTTGTTGACCACCCCATCGGCGGGCAGCGGCACAATGACCGCCCCGGACAAATCCAGCGCCATGCACGGCACCGCCGCGATCAACACCGCACCCAAGACCATAGCAAAACAAGCCAGACGCTCCTGCATCACACCTCTCCTCTCGGCCATTCTTGGAAAACCACAGCCCCCCGTATTTCGGACACATCATACTAAATTGCCCACCTCCCCCCAAACCGCCCATCCCGTCCACCGACCCGGCAACCAGGCGCTGCGTCCCCAGAACTCCCCCATCCTGTCAATCACGTAAATCTTGTCAAAAAACACCTCCCTCTTCCCAAATCGGCGCGTATGTGGCATACTGCATACGCACGAGCTAGGGGTCGGTGTAGATGCCGGATGCATCGGCGAAGGGCACCGGCCGGTTCAGGTCAGGCGGCCCGTGCGCTCCACAACGCCAGGCAGTCGGTATTGCACGGCCAGTCGTCATGCTGTGCCATCCCTGAGAACCCGGCGGTCTTGAGCAAGGCCGTGAGATCATCGGCGGGCCAGGCCCGAGTGGTGTTTCGGTAGACTCGGGTTTCCATGCTTGCGGTCTCG
>DAOSJS010000181.1:0-8149 GCA_035367355.1 Candidatus Hydrogenedentota bacterium | reverse complement strand
CTGCGCCAGCGCGAAGACCGGGTCGGCTACTTCCAGGAGCGCATCCTCGAGGCCTACAACGTGGCCCTGGCCTCCCTGCGGGAGGAGGAAGTCGGCACTGACGAATATTCCTCCGAAGAACGCGATCAGATCGTGACCGATGTGCGGTCGCGACTGCAGCGCCTGGGCGAAGTCAATTTGATGGCCATTGACGAATACGATGCGCTCGAAAAGCGCGAGTCCTTCCTCACCGCCCAGCATAAGGATCTCCTGAGCGCCCGCGAGACCCTGCTCGGCGTGATTGCCCGAAGCGATAAAAAGATCCTGGCCATGTTCCTGGAGACCTTCAATCTCGTCGCGGACCATTTCCGCAACTATTTCCGCACGATGTTCAATGGCGGGCAGGCCCGGATCTACCTCCTCAATGAAGACGACCCGCTGGAGAGCGGGATCGAGATCGAGGCGCGGCCTCCAGGGAAAAAGCTGCAGAGCATCTCGCTCTTGTCGGGCGGGGAACAGGCCATGACCGCGCTCGCCCTGCTTTTCGCCATTTTCAAGGCCAAACCCAGCCCCTTCTGCATCCTCGACGAGGTCGACGCGCCGCTCGACGACGCCAACATCGGCCGGTTCCTGTCCATGGTCGAAGAATTCACGGACGAGAGCCAGTTCGTGGTCATTACGCACAACAAACAGACCATGGCGCGGGGAAATGCGCTTTACGGCGTGACCATGCAGGAACGCGGCGTGTCCCAGATCGTCTCCGTGCGGTTCACAGACGACAAGGAGAGCACCGGCTCGGCGGCGTGACGCAGCGGAGGCCCATAGCGCGTCCGCCCCGTCCTGGAAGCTCAGCGCCCGGGCACAGGCTGCACCCGCCGCATGCCTCCTACAACCGCACTTCCTTGCCGGATTTGGCGGAGCGCGCCAGAGCGTCGAGCATACGGATCAGGGTCACGTTCTGATCGGCGGGGGCAATGCACTTCTTGCGGCGATCGCGGATGCAGTCGATGAAATGGCTGAACGCGGTCTCGATGGGAAGGCCGTTGTAGTGGGTCTCGATATCCACGGTCTCGTCGATGTCGGTGCCACGGAACACCTGGGCGGGGAAGACGCTTGCGCCGCCCCGGTTGCCCATGAGGAAGCATTCCATGGCCGGTTTGGTGTAGGTGTCCCACGATACCTCGACCATGATGGCCTTGCCGCCCTGAAATTTGATGAGGCCCGCGGCCATTTCCTCGACCTCGGCGGGCAGGCCCTTGGCCTTCAGTTCGGGCGTGGCGACCTCGCGGAACAGCTGCCCTGACACGGACACGGGTTTCGGAGTGCCCATGAGGTACCAGGCGAGATCGAGCAGATGTACGCCGATGTCCCCCAGCGCGCCAAACCCGGCCAGCCGCTTCTGCAGGAACCAGACGCCCCGCCCCAGCGTGCCGTCGGGGGGCATGTGCAGATGGGGCCAGCCTTTTCTGCGGTACCACGTCGACCGGGCGTAATACATGTCGCCGAACTCGCCGCGTTCGGCGTAGGCTTTCACGAGCTGGGCTTCGGGGCGGAACCGCAAAGCCTGTTCCACCATGAGCAGTCTGCCCGCCTTCTTCGCGGCATCAGCCATTTTTTGCGCATCGGCCGGGGAGATGGTCATCGGCTTTTCGATGAGGACATGCTTGCCTTTGCTCAAGGCGTCGATGGTCATCGGGGCATGGAGCGCGTTCGGCACGGCAATGGAAACCGCATCCAATTCGTCCATGGCGAACATGCGTTTGGCGCTTGTGAACACATGCCTGGCGCCGTACTGGTCGGCGAACTGCTGTGCCTCGGCCTTGTTCAGGTCGCAGATGGCGCGGATTTCGACCCCCGGCACCTGGCTGAACCCGTCCATGTGATACCGTCCGAACCCCGTGCCCACAACGCCAACCCGCAAGGGCTTCGCTGCCATGACTGCCATACTCCTCTTTTTTGGATTCCGTGCGCCGGGAATTCCCGTGCCACGCCCCCGGAACCGTCCTGCGTTCGGGCCCGATCAGGCCCAGGTAATCAATGCCGTTTCATGTTTGTCCGCCAGATCAGGATGACTGGGCATCACGCGTACCGTGAAACCCTGCTGGCCGGTCTTGTCGCAATAGATGGAGCCTTTGAACCGGTACACGCCGTCGCTGGCCTTTTCATCCAGCAGCATGGGGGTGTGGCGGCCGTCGTGGATCCGGCCGTAGCTGTCCACGGTGCCGTAATACACTTCGACGATGACGTCGCTGCTGGTCAGCTGGTCGAGATGCAGTCCGGCGCGGACTTCGAGATTCGAGCCGTACGGGAGATCGTCGAGCGGGCCGCTTTCGAAGTCGGTAAAACGCACCTGTGACCAGCACGCGCGCACCTTCATTTTCCATTCGGCGAGGGCTTTCGAGCGCGCCCGGCTGTTTTCCTGCATGAAAACGCGCCGCTGCGTTGCCGGCACATAAAACCGGTCTGTATATTCCTGCACCATGCGGTGGGTGTTGAAGATCGGGTTGATGGTCCGCATGGCGTTCTTCATGCGCATGACCCAGCGGCGCGGCAGGTCATCGGAACTCCGTTCATAGAACATCGGGACGATTTCCTGCTCGAGGAGCTCGTACAGCATCTCGCTCTCGACGACGTCCTGTTCGTCGGGGTCTTCATACATTTCGCCGCGCCCGATACTCCAGCCGTTTTCACCCAGACCTTCGGCCTCGCACCACCATCCGTCGGGGATGCTGATGTTGAGGCCGCCGTTGGCGGCCGATTTCATGCCACTGGTGCCTGAAGCCTCGAGAGGCCGGCGTGGTGTGTTGAGCCAGCAATCGACCCCCTGCACCATGTAGCGGGCGACGTTCATGTCGTAGTCTTCGAGGAAGACGAAATGGTTGCGCACGTCATTTTCGCGCATGAAATGGATCAGCGCGCGGATGAGGTCTTTGCCCTGGTTGTCGGCGGGATGTGCTTTCCCCGCAAAAATGATCTGCACGGGCCGTTCGGGGTGCGTCAGGATCCGGATGAAGCGTTCCGGGTCGCTGAGGAGCAGCTTGGCGCGTTTGTACGTGGCGAAGCGGCGGGCGAACGCGATCGTGAGCACCTCCGGATCGAGGGCTTCCGAAGCCGCTTCGACCTCCGCGTTGGGCGCGCCCCGCGATTTGAGTTGAGCCGCCAGGCGGCGCCGCGCGAAGTTGACCAGGCGTTCACGGCGCCGTTCGTGGGTGCGCCAGAGCTCCGCATCGGGCACCTGATCAATATTCTTCCAGACCGCCGGGTCCGACGGATTGGAGATCCAGCCCGGGCCCAGGTAGCGGTCAAAGAGGCCCGCAAGATCCCGCGACACCCAGAATTGCTGGTGGATGCCGTTGGTGATGGAGGTGATGGGCACTTCGTCTTCAGGCACACCTGCCCACGTGCGCGCCCACATGGCACGCGCGGTCGCGCCGTGCAGCTCGCTTACCCCGTTGGCGAAGGCCGACAGTTTGAGCGCGAGCACGGTCATGCAGAACGGTTCACGATGGTCGCTGGGATCCTGGCGTCCGAGCCCGAGAAACCGGTCCATATTCATGCCGACGTCCATCGCGTATTTGTGAAAATAATGCTCCATCATTTCCGGCAGGAACATGTCATTCCCCGCGGGTACGGGCGTGTGCGTAGTGAATACGCTGGCGGCTTTCACGGATTCGATTGCGTGTTCCAGGCCGAGCTCTTCGCCTTTCACCAGGTTTTTGATCCGCTGGAGGGTCATGAAGGCGGAGTGGCCTTCGTTCATGTGCCACACCGTGGGGTGGATGTCCAATTTGCGCAACATCGTGACGCCGCCCATCCCCAGCAGGATTTCCTGCCGGATCCGCATGTCCGTGCTGCCGCCGTAGAGGCGCGCGGTGATCTCGCGGTCGTCCGGTTCGTTTGCGTCAAAGTCGCAATCCAGCAGATAGAGGGGCACGCGGCCCACGTCGATACGCCACACCCGGGCTTTCACAGGCCGTTCGGGATACTCCACTTCAATGGTGACTTGTTTGCCGGTCTCATCCCGGAGCAGGGTGACGGGCATGTTGTAGAAATCGTTGAGGGGATAACGTTCCTGCTGCCAGCCGTCCGCATTAAGATACTGCTGCAGGTAGCCTTCCCGGTACATCAGACCCACGCCCACCAGGGGCAGGCCCATGTCGCTGGCCGCCTTCAGATGATCGCCGGCCAGCACACCCAGGCCGCCTGAATACAGCGCCAGCGATTCATGCAGGCCGAACTCGGCCGACATATACACCGCCTGGAATTCCTTTGGCGCCTGAGGATTTTTCTCGTGCCAGCTGTTGCCCCGGAGATAAGCCTGAAACCGCGAATGCACCCGTTCCAGGTGGGCCATGTATCCATCGTCGTGCGTCAGTTCTTCAAGGCGTTCCTGCGACACCTCGCCCAACAGGCGGACCGGGTTCTGTTTCGCCGTGATCCAGCGGTCGCGGTCAATGCGGAAGAACAAATCGATGGCTTCGGGATCCCAAGACCACCACATGTTGTACGCGAGACTGCGCAGCGGTTCCAGCACGGGCGGCAGTTTCGCGACGACGGTGAATTCCTTGATTCTCGGCATAAGAGGTCACTCCACAGGCTCATTCACACGTATTGATTTGGAATAATGGGGGTGAGTGTACTTGTTTTTGCGTTGTTAGGGCAAGTTATTGCCAGGACTTCCCCTGTTACTCCTGTCAATCCCGGGCCTCACTTTCCGTTATCCGGCGCTCTTTCCAGCCTTCCCACGTGTACGCCGGGTCCGGGGAGGCTGAGCCCGGAAAGCAGGCCAGCTCCGCGGGCACCCGGTACTGCGCGCCGATATCAAGCGCGTCGGTGCCCCGCTGGCGCGGTTCCGTGTCGTAGAGCGGTTCGAGCTTCAGACCGTGCGCATCGACCCAGTCTCCGAGTTTGATTGTCGCTGCGGGGAGCGGCCGCCTATCTTCGGGGGCCTGGAGGTATTCCTGAAACCACGCCGCTGCCGGCCGCGTGAGGATGTACGGCCGATGGCAGGCCCCCGCTACGAACTGCGCTTCAATGATGCCCGGTATCCCCGCATCCGCGAGAATCTGCCGCGCGCCGGCCACCGTGGCGCGCGTACGGCGGACCACGGCCAGTCCTCCTTCGGCCACATCGATAATGGAGTCCTGGCCGCCATTGATGAACAAGGTGGCGGCGTGTGAGGCGAGCAGGGCGTTCAATTCGTCAAAGCTCATGGCGTGGGCGAGGGCTTCGAAAGGCATTTTGCTGCAGTCTTTCCCCTGGATCGCCCCCTGGGCCGTCATGCTCCAGCCGCTGATCACCGCCGCGCGCACGCGCGTATCGATGGCGGCCACCAGGCTCGACGTGGTGCCCCCCATGGAATTACCCATGACGCCCAGCCGCGCCGGATCAATGTCCGGCCGTGTCTCCAGGTAGTCCAGCCCGCGGACCAGATCCCAGACGATCTTCCCCAGCACCATGCGGCCGAGTTTTTCGCGGGTAAAGGCCCTCCGGGCGGCGCTGTCTTTGCCGAATTCATACATATCGTGGGCGCGCGTGCCCATTTTGCCGTCTTTATGGCGTTCCTCTTCACCGATGGTATCGGGGATGAAGCAGGCAAAACCCAGTTTGGCGTAGAGCTGGCCAGCGTATTGGTAGTAAATGCTGGATTTCGAACCTCCGTGCCCGCAGGCCAGGACGATGCCCGGGACGGGCGCATCCGCTGGCGCCGGCAGGTACAGATGGGCGGTTACCCGGGAATCCGCCTCGCTTTGATAGGTCACGCATTCGATGCGATACCCTTCACCATCAATGCTGCGGTGAGTCTGGGCATCCAGAGCCACGCGTTCCGCAGGAAACGTCAGGATCTCGCGCACGGTTTGGCGCAATTGATCCGCCTGCGCGGCCCAACCGGTATCCAAACCGGCTGGTAGAGGTCCCTGAGACGCCGGTACTGCTTCTGCCAGCGCCCCTAAACCCAGTAAAATCGGCCAGATAATCCCCATCATGAAGGCAATCCTCCCCGCGTGAAAGCATACACTTCCGGACGGCAGGATGCCATGCGCCTCGCCAAGGGTCAGGCGGTTCCAAACGATTGGCGAACTTGCGTGATCGGATGGGGTCTTAAAGAATGCCCCGCTGGGAGCCTGTCGAAGAACTGGGTTTGTGGATGCGAAGAAAAAGCTTCACACACGGCGCTGGCCCGCGTGGCCGGGGGTGGATGACCGGCTCTGAGCCTCCGCCTTCCTTCAGGGCTCACGGGCGCGCCAGAAGCTTATGTTTCGCCGCCTTTTCAGATCACTTCGAGTTGGTCTCTGCCGGGAAGGCTGGGAAACGGTGCGTGAGGCTCGGCCTGGTACCACCATGCTACCGACGCGATGTCGTCCTGCAAGGGCAGGTACCGTCCCCCGCTCCGCCAGCCCAGGGCCTGTATGGTCACCCGCAGATCCTGTTCAAAGCGGATCGGGTCCATGATGTGCCATCGGTAGAGGCCAAACCGCTGCTGCGAACGGTAGGCGCCGTCAGGGCGGATGACCTGGGGCAACCCGGCATAGGCCGTGCTGAATTCCGCATAGTGGCCGTTGCGGTCGAAGTTGTAAGAGCCACAGAAGTAATCTTCCGTGCCCGTGCCGCAGATGGTTGGGAACTCCCCGTCGCCGTCGAGAAAGAATTTGATCTCGCCCTCCCCCCACCAGCCGGTGTTATTGACTTGCCAGGCGAGGTAGGTGCCGACGTAATGGCCGTGCCCTCGGATGCCGTCCGCGATGGTATAGGTCTCTTTGTACGGGAGCGGATTGGTCCGGCGGAATTGGGCATGAAGGTAGGCGCAGTCGTCGGGCACGCTGGTGAGGGTGTAGTTGATCTGGTAGAACAAGACCATAGGCTCATCGCCGATATTATCAAACGTCATGCAGCAATGTTTTCGGAAAGGCATTTCCCAGTAGCAGTTGAACGCGCTGCCGGGATTGACGCAGACCGGCAGGGAGTTCACGTGGGCATATTCGCCCCAGCCCATGCAGAAAAAGTCGCCGACAGGCGTTTCGATGCTGGGGAGGTCCTCGCCGTCCCAATAGACGCGCAGGATGCTGAAGCGCCAGTTGCCGGTGGGCGTCATCCAGATCTGCTGGATCGCCCCCGGGCCGTCGATGCTGGCAAGCTCGAAGGTCTGCCCCGGTTCGATGCAGACCGACGGCGAGATCTTCCAGCCCTGGCCGAGGTCGCGCGCGCATTGGGCGCCCGTGCCGTCGGTAGCCATGCCGCCGCCGCCTTTTGCACCATCAAAGTTTTCCGCCGAAATCGAGCGTGTCTTCGCGGTTGACAGGCGCGACAGGTTACCCAGATGCATTCCAAGGCCGTCGAACATGATGTGTCTCCCCTGTATTTGATGCGCGTCCTGTTGCCGGCCGCGCCGCCGCGCATAATACCATGCGCAGACGCAACGGGCGGCTCGACTGGCGGAATAACGCGCTATCGGCAGCGGCGCCCGGTCTCAAGGCTGATAAGGCACCGTCTCCGTGTCATCGACCGTGTAGCCGAACCGTTCGATGTAGGCGCGGCCGGGGAGGAACTCGTCATTACGTTGTGCGAGCCGGACGGACAACTGCGCATCCAGCTTTGCCTGGACCTCCGCCATCCCGGGGTCATTGCACCGGTTTTGGAGCTGACAGGGGTCGCTTGCGTTGTCGTAGAGGAGCCAGGGACCGTTGAGATCGCGCACGTAGGTGTATTGGCCGTCGACGATGCCGCGGTATTCACGGCCGCCGTGTTTACGCGAGACCTGCCCGAACGGCTGAGGGCACATGATGACGGCGGTTCCATCGCCGGGATTGGGTCCGCCGCCGATGTACCCGGAGTAATCGAGTCCTTCGACGGTCCCGGGCACGGGAATGCCGCAGAGGCCGAGCAGGGTGGGCATGATGTCGGGCGCATCGATCGGGGCGTCAAGCTGGCGGCCCTGTCTCCCGAACGCGGCGGGATACCGCAGCAGGAAGGGCACGCGAATGGACTCCTCAAAAGGCCACTGCTTCTTCCAGACACCCTGGCAGCCCAGCATGTCGCCGTGGTCCGAGGCGAACACGAAAACGGTGTCCTCGGCAATACCGGCCTCGGCGAGGGTTTGATCGAGCGCGGCAAGGCAGTCGTCAAGCGCGGCTATGTGAGCATAGTAACCCGCGAGATCGGTTTGGGCCTG
>DAOSJS010000180.1:0-8166 GCA_035367355.1 Candidatus Hydrogenedentota bacterium | reverse complement strand
GTCGCGTTTGGTGTCCTCATCTTTGAAGACTTCCACGGCGCTGGCCAGCGCGGCCGCGATATCCGTGCCTTCCCGGCTGATCGAGTCCGTATCGACGGCGCTGAGCACCGCCTTGAAATACCCGTGGTCGAGCGTCATCGGGCACATGAGCCCTGCCGCGCCGGTGAACGCAACCAGGCCGAACCGGTCGCCAGGTGAATGATCGACCAGCGAGACGATCTTCTGCTTCGCGCGTTCCAGCCGGTTTGGCGGCAAATCCGTGGCGCGCATACTCTCCGAGATGTCGAGGCAGATCATGACATCGCGGCTGTGTTTGCGGACCTCCTTCCAGGCCCGGCCCCAGTGAGGTTGTGCAAGCGCCAGCAGAAAAAACGCGAACCCCAGCACCGTAAACCAATACAGCGGCCGCCGCACGCGTTCGTCGTAGTTGCCCACGAGCCGCGGAAGCAATGCATGTTGCACGAAGCGGGCGATCCGGCGTTTACGGCGGATTTCGAGCCAGTACAGTCCTGCGGCCGACAGCAGCAGCGCGAGAAACGCCACCGTCAGCCACAAGGGCAACTGAGCCAATGGAAATCCAAACCCGAACTTCACGAAAACCTCCTAGGGGATGGGCTCGAACCACAGGCGGCGCGAAATGACTGCCGCACACATCAGCGCGCCGCCGAAGAGAGCCCACGGGAAAAACCCTTCTTCATACTCGTAGTAGTCTCCAATTTCGATCTCGGTGGCCTCCAGTTCATTAATTTCCTCATACGCCCCGATCAGCGATTTCGTATCGGTAGCGCGGTAGAAACGCCCGCCGGTGATCTCGGCGATTTTCTGGAGGGATTCCTCATCGATGGGCATTTGCGCGGGCATCATCACATTGCCCCACAGGCTGCGGCGGGGCACGAGCACTTCACCTTGCGAACCTGCGCCAATGGTATAGATCCGGATCCCGTACTCCTGTGCCAGCCGCGCGGCCGTGATGGGATCGAGTTCGCCCGAATTGTTCAGCCCGTCCGTCAACAGAATAATGACCTTGGTCCTGGCCTCCGATTTTCGCAAACGGCTGGCCGCCAGCCCGATGGCTGAGCCGATGGCGGTGCCCTGTTTCCGGGGATCACGTTCATTGATGCTGGCGAGCTCCAATTCGCGATCAAGCACGCCATAATCGAGCGTCAGAGGGCACTGGGTCCAGGCATACCCTGCGTAGAGGATCAATCCGAGCCGATCAAGGCCGTAGCGGTCCCCGGGCTTCTGTTTCCGGCTTTCGATGAAATCGCGCACGGCGTCCTTGGTCACTTCGAGGCGGTTTTTCCGTGCCCCGCGCGACTCGAAATCCTGGGCCGCCATGCTTCCGGATACGTCGACACACAGCATAATATCAACCACGTCGGCCCGATCGAGCCGGGGCTGGAGCCCTTTCAGAGGCCGGGCCAGCGCAACCAGCAGCAACAGCAGCGCCAGAGCGCGCAGAAAGGCCGGCAACCGCCTCAGAACCGCACGTTTGGCGCTTCCTACTCTCCGGAGGGTCTCACCGGTAGAAATGCTGATCGTGCCCGGCGCCCGTGCGAAACTCTCGAGCGCAAGCAAGAGGATAACCAGAGGCGCCAGCAGCAGGAGCCGGGGATGCATGAAGGTATTGATTTGAAGCCAGTTCATGCCGCCTCTTCCTTTGGCGCGGGACCCGGCTCTTCAACCGGGATGGTTTCGTCGATAAATTTCAGCACCAGGGCAAAGCTGCGCTCCATTTCCTCGATGGTGGGCTCGTATTGCGCAAACTTCACTCGGTCGCAGTGCTTGAGGAAACGCCCGAGGCGCCGCTGGTGGGCCTCGGAAAGCGCCCCACTGCGCGCGGCCTCCGACAGGAATTCGGGCGTGGTCTGTTCGGGCGCATGAATGCGGAACCGGCCCTCGATGTACACACGCAGCGTGTCCGACAACTCCACATAAAACTCCTGATATGCTCCCGTTTCGGGAAGTTTGCGGGCGTCGAGCGCATGCAGCCGCTCGAACGCGGCCTCCCACGGCGGGCGCGGAATTTCAACACGCGCGCGCTTCAAGCGTTTCAACACGAAAAGAAGGAGCGCCGAAAGCAGCGCGATGCCTGTTGCGGCGCCAGCCAGCCGCCCGAGCCATGGCTTCAGCCAGGGGCTGGGAAGAGCCGCCGGCCCGGCATTTGCCTCAAAGCGTTCCGCCTCCATTCGCTCTTCGGGGGTTAAATCGCGCACACGAATGGCCGGCGACGGAACACTGAGCTCCTGCGCTTCATCCACTTTGACCACAGCGGGCGCTATCGGATAATACCCCATAAAAATGGGGTCCAGAACGTAAATCTCGCGGATTTTTACCCGTCCGCCCCGTATCTCCTCACGTTCGCGCACGGGCGGCCCGTACACGGCCAGTCCTCCAAACTTGCCGGCCATCTCCGGAATTGACACGTTTGCATCGGCCGGCGCTTCAACTTCGATCCGGTATTCCGCCTGGCGATGGAACGGGATCACGGGCGGCTCGACCACCACGCGCACATTGACCTCCGGCGCAGACGCTGCCGCGACCAGCCACGCTATGGAGGCAATCAGGCTCATTCCTCTGAGGGCTCCTTCTTCAGGCGCTCGGGATAGAGCTGCACATTGCGCGCCTTGAGCGTATCCGCCACCAGCGCCCGGAACTGCTCCCGCTGCTTTTCCGCCCGCAACTGGCGTTCGGCTTGCGCTTTCACCTCTTCGAAGGGGTGGACTCTGGCCGGGGTTTCGCTGACGGCAAACACATACCATACGCCGTCCAGCTCGACAGGTGCAGACACTGATCCCGGCGCAGTCTTCTGAATGACGTCGAGCACGGCCTCATCGAGTTCGCTCTTGCCAAGTCCCTGCAAAATCCGCCCACCGCTCACACGCACCTTTGTCGCGCCATCCGGATTTTTCTGTGCCTCTTCCAGGTTCAGGCGGGCGGCATCGGCGCTTTCTCCCGAGCCCTCCAGACCTGTGCGCACGGCGGGTTCGGTAAAACGCTCAAGCCCGGCATCGTAAAACCGTTTGATGTCCTCGGGACTGATGGAGATTTTTGAATCGATCTCTTGATCGATTAAGGTCTGGACAACCAGACTGTCGCGCAGGCGGGCCAGTTCGTCTTGAACTTCGGGCGTCTGGTCCAGTTCGAGCCGCAGCGCCTTGTCAAGCAGCAATCGTTCGGCGACCATATTCCGGAGCAGCTCGATTCGTTTATCCGGAGCAGCAAAGGAATCACGCGCCGCGGGCGGCAGTTTTTCGATCTCGCGGTCCAGATCGCGGTCCGTGATAATCTGGCCCGCGAACTCCGCCAGCACCACTTCCCCCTCCTCGAGATCGTCAGCTGTCCGCTGAAGCGCGGTGCGTTTGCGCAGTTCCCGGCGCAGGTCGTTGGAGCGGCCAAGTCGTTCGAGGCACAAGGTGATCTTGCTGCTGATCTCGTCGCTCACGGGGTTTTCCGGATTGAGCATTTCAGCCTGGTACAGGTATTCGAGGGCTTTTTCGTAACGTTCCATGCTGATCGCCAGCTTGCCGATGCTGTAGCACACGTTTGCCCGGGCGCCGGGCTCAAGGAAAGCACGTTCGAGATACGATTCATAGGCGTGGAGGGCGGCGTCTTTAAGCCCTTTGTGCTCCAGCAGGGTCGCATAGTCCCGGAGAGCCGCATCCGACAGCCCTCCTCTCTCGCCGGTCTGCCGCGCTGCACCGCCATGAGCAGGCAGCCAGACGACAGCGGCAAGCACACCGGCAAAGCCGAGAACGAGCACGATGAGGTTGATCAACGGCCACAGGCGGCCCTGCCGCGAACGTTCCCGGGCTTCTTCTCGAAACGCCTTCAATCTCTCCGGTGTGTTCTCACCCACGTCCGTTATCCTCATCTTGCTTCATCAGGCGTAGCGCCGCTCGCGCATGCGGAAAAACCGGTA
The DNA here is from genome assembly GCA_035367355.1 of Candidatus Hydrogenedentota bacterium. Classification (GTDB taxonomy): domain Bacteria; phylum Hydrogenedentota; class Hydrogenedentia; order Hydrogenedentales; family SLHB01; genus UBA2224. The sequence goes on along the minus strand of DAOSJS010000180.1, from coordinate 4,244 downwards.
GAGCTCGTTTACATACGACTGATCGGTGCGCACGTTGATGACATCGACGCCTGTCCGGCGGAAGATATCATCCCGTGTTTTCGTTCGCTCCCGCGCCGCGCGGGCATACCCTTCGCGCACGCTGCGGACGCTGGTGTCGACGAGGGACTCCTGCCCGGTCTCCGCGTCTTTCACGGCAACCAGCCCGACATCGGGCAAAACTTCCTCGCGCGGATCGCTCACGTGGACCGCGATCACGTCATGCCGCCGGTTCGCCACACGCAACGGCACCTCATAGCCCTCGGCCATGAAATCGGAGACGAGGAAGGTCACCGCCCGGCGCCGGGTCACGCCGTTGAGAAAATGGAGCGCCCCGGGGATGTTGGTTCGCCGGCCCCGCGGCTGAAAATGCAACACTTCGCGAATCACACGCAGTACGTGCCTTCTGCCTTTGCTGGGCGGCACATAGAGCTCCACGTCGTTTGTGAATACGATGAGCCCGACCTTGTCGTTGTTCTGAATGGCCGAAAACGCCAGCACCGCGCACAATTCGGCCGCCAGCTCGATCTTGAGGCGTCCCACACCGCCGAAACGTTCTGAACCGCTCGCATCGACCATCAGCATGACTGTCAATTCACGCTCTTCGGCAAGCAGCTTCACATGGGGCACGCCCGTGCGCGCGGTCACGTTCCAGTCGATCATGCGGATGTCGTCGCCCGGCACATATTCGCGCACTTCGCGAAACTCCATCCCCTGGCCCTTGAATACGCTTTCGTACTGGCCCGCGAGGATGTCATTCACCATGTGGCTCGTCCGGATCTGGATCCGGCGAATCTGCTGCATTACCTCTTGCGGAATCATATCGGTTTTACTTCCCGGCTTACGGCACCGGCACGGTATCGAGGATCTGCCGGATGATGTCTTCGCTGGTCATGTTTTCGGCCTCGGCTTCGTAGGTCACGATGATGCGGTGGCGCAGGATGTCCATCGCCACCTGTTTGACATCGTTGGGAAAGACGTTGCCTTCGCCCTGCAGAAACGCCAGCGCCCGGGCGGCCTGCTGAAGATATATCGTCGCGCGGGGCGATGCGCCGTATTCGATGAGATGGTTGATGTTCAGCTCAAACGCCTCGGGATACCGCGTAGCCTGCACGATATTGACGATATAATCCTTGGCTTTCTCATCAACATAGATCCGGTTCACGAGCGCCTGGGCCCGCAGGATCTCCTCGCGCGTCACGGCGGGGCGCACTTCGGGCGCGTGAAGCAAATCCACGCGATCCATGATCTCGCGCTCCTCAACCCGGCTGGGATAATTCACGCGCAGTTTCAGCATGAACCGGTCAACCTGAGCCTCCGGCAACGGGTAGGTGCCCTCCTGTTCGATGGGGTTCTGCGTAGCCATCACCATAAACGGCTCTTCGAGGGGATAGGTCGTGTCACCGATGGTCACCTGCCGTTCCTGCATCGCCTCCAGGAGCGCACTCTGCACCTTGGCCGGCGCCCGGTTAATTTCGTCGGCAAGGATGATATTCGCGAAGATCGGCCCCTTTTTCGTGGTGAAATTCCCGTCTTTCGGGCTATAGACCAGCGTGCCGATGAGATCAGCAGGGAGCAGATCAGGCGTGAATTGAATCCGGCTGAAAGAACAATTCATGGCCTGCGCCAGCGTTTTCACGGCGGTGGTCTTGGCGAGTCCGGGCACACCTTCGATCAACACGTGCCCGTTGGCCAGCAGGCCGACCAGCAACCGGTCCACCATGTACTGCTGGCCCACGATCACGCGGGCCATCTGATCGCGCAACCGCGACACGAACCGGGATTGCGCCTCCACCTCTTTTCGAATTGCTTCGACAGACAGTGCCATGTATTGGATACCTCCCACCTCTTAGGAAACCGGTATTTCGTCTTCGTGAACCGACAGTTTCAACGCGCGCGCCACCGCGCGGTAGTCCGTCTCCATCTCGTCATTCGTCGGCGCATATCCTTGAAAGCCGACCTTCTGTGCGCGGGCCTGGAGCACGCCCGCAAGCTCTCCCTCTTCACTTCCGAGCAGCTCGGCAGCCTGTGCCAGGCGAAGATAGAAGGTGTAAATATCTCCATCGACGCGGCAGCGCTTTGCCTCATGCAACGCGACGCCCGCGGCGCGCGGATCCGCCAATTGTCCAGGGTGGTCCGCTGCTGTCACGGCCTCCGAACGGGCAGTTCGGCGCCGTTGAACCACGAGCAGGCCCATGCCGCCCAGATACAGCAGCGCGCCAGCCCCGCTGATGGCCAGAGCCGCCCACAGTACCGTGAGGTCTCTGCGGACTTCAACCGTGAACCCGGCCAGGCGCAAGCTCGGAATTTGCGCCTCGGGCTCCTGAGTTCCGGTAACCTCTTCGGGCTGCTTCGCCGGAGTGAGCTCGCCCGGGGTCAGATAGCCCACCCGGATTTCGGGAACTTCAAACGACCCGAGTTGATTGGGCGTGATCCGCAGGGATTGCACGACCACATTGACGCCATCGCGAACAAATGCCTCGGCCGGGCCGGGCGCAACCGCCGCCCAATCCACATCCTCTATCTCCGGCGGAAGCACGGTATACGCATCGGACGCTCCGTGCCAGCGGACCTCCCAGCGGACCTCAAACGGTTTCTTGACATAGGCCACGGGAGTCTCAGAGACGCGTTCGACCGTTGGCTGCGCGATGGCCGAGACCGAAAGGCAGCATCACCAACAACCCGATCAACAGGCTATGGACGCATTTCTTCCCCATAATGTTTCTTAGGAGAACAATTATCATGCCGCAGATTCCTTCCGGCGTAAACTATTTGTTGACTATGAGTTAATCCTTCCATTCCCGGGCCTGCCTTCCCTCATTTGAGGCAATAGAGCGGGGCGTGACTCATCTGGGGCATATCAATCGAGCTGCGGAGCATAGGTCTCCGGCTGCTTCCGCCTGCTCAAACTGCTAAAGAGACGGAATCGCAGGCGATGGAAACAGCGCGTCGAGTGTCGCCAGCATATCCGGCGGCAAGGTCAGCGACGCGGCTTTGAGGTCGAGCAGCAGTTCCTCAGGCCGCCACGCGCCCACGATGCAACTCGTGACATCGGGCTGGTGCAATACCCAGGCAATGGCGAGTTCCGCGGCGGAAACCCCGAATTCGTCGGCGATTCGGGTGAATTCCTGCGCTTTTGCGATGCGGTCCTCACGAAAATAGAGTCCGCGTGTGACCGGGTTTTGCCCGTCCACCGCGGCCCGCGAACCGGCGGGTGGCGCTTCACCCGGCTTGTATATGCCCGCAAGCAGGCCGTGGCCCAGAGGCGAAAACGTAAAATTGCCCATGCCTTCAGCGCGCGCCGCTGGAAATATCTGGGATTCGGGGTAGCGGTACACGAGGTTGTAGCGTGGTTCGTTGGCGGCCGCTTCCCGCGCACCCAGACCACGCGCAATGGCATTGGTTTTTGCGATCAGGCCGCCGGGCCAGTTGCTCACGCCCCAGTACAAAATCTTGCCCGCGTGAATCAGATCGTCCATGGCCCGGACCGTTTCTTCGAGTGGCGTGCCGGGGTCGGGGCGGTGGCACATCAGCACATCGACGTAGTCCATCCGGAGTTTGCGCAGACTCTCGTCGCAGCTTTCACGGATATGCTTGGCCGACAGGCCGCCGCTGTTCGGGCCTTCCGTCCAATTCGCGCCCACTTTGGTGAGCACGAACAATTCGTGGCGCGGGTAATCGGCCAAACACGCGCCGAGCACGGTTTCCGCGCGGCCCTGACCGTATCCATCGGCCGTGTCGAAGTAATTGACCCCCGCATCAAAGGCGAGCCGCACCATCTCGCGCGACATGGCCTCGTCGCAGCGGTCGCCGAGATTCATGTCGGTACCCATGCCCAGGGCACTTATGCGCACCCCCCATTTGCCCAGTTGTCTATACTTCATGAGCGGTTTCCATTGCGCACGGGCGCGGTACGGCCTCCGTCTTCCGGCGGGCGGCTTGCCAGGGTAGCCCAGGTGAGGCCGGTGATGTCTTTTGGAGAAGCGGGCAATACCAGGCTGACGGCATACCCGATGCCGAAGCTCGCGAGGATCCCCGTGGTCGAATACAACAGAAAACTCACGCTGGTATACCGCTGAACGCAATACAGGACACAGGCGCCGGCCACTGCGCCCGCGAGCGCGCCTGCTCCGTGGGCCCGGCGCGTGAAGATGCCCAGCGCGAATACGCCCGCCAGGCTTCCGCCGAACACCCGATGATGCTCATGTATTTTTCCCAGAGCCCCG
>DAOSJS010000179.1:2184-8187 GCA_035367355.1 Candidatus Hydrogenedentota bacterium | reverse complement strand
CTACACGGATAAACCTCGTCAATATCGGCAACGCGCAGATTCTGACCATCCCGGGCGAGGCCCTGCCCAACATCGGGTACTACCTGAAACGCCACATGAATGGCGATCACCACTTGTTGTTCGGGCTGACCAATGATGCCTACGGTTACATTATGGCCAAGGTGGACTGGAACAGTTTCAAACGCTACGACTACATTTCCAGCTTGAATCTCGGCGAGTTCACGGGGGAGCATCTTATGGAAGAGTGCCTGGCGCTCGTAAAAGCGAGCCCGAAACCCGATAAGCTTGCCAAAGCCGGTAATTAAACACGAGCCGCCTCCACGCGGCCGGGGCTGACATCGAGGCACGCAGCCGCCAACCGGCTCAGCGGTTCTCGAGACGTCCGTCGGGGCCTATCGCGACATCGGACAACGCGTCGTACTGCCGCTCCCTGGCGCGTTCGATGAATTCTTGTTCGCTGCTCGCAAAATCAGGGCTGATCTCGATGTCGACAGCGACCTTGTCCGCGGCATCCCGGCGGACAGGAAACCCGGCGCGCTCAAGCCATCCGCCCCACAGTGCGGACATGGTTTCGCGCGCGGCAAGAGCGCTGTTATCTCCCTCAAAGGATTTGATGGGGGTGTATTCTCCGAGGCGTGGAATCTCCAGAACGACAGGGTCGTGGGTGACAAAACGCAGCGCGTCAAAGATGAAGGTCTCAAACTTGTATCCATTGGGTTTGCGGGGTTCGATGCGCTCACCCTGTTCGTTGAGGCAGGGGATCTTTTTGTGCGCGCGCCACCAGGGGAAGTTATCGTAATTGGCGTTCAGGGATTCGATAAACCCAACATTCAGGATATGGATGGCGGGGTTGCCCGCATAATGAAGCAGGTGGCCCGAGGAATCGGTCTCCAGCAACTGGGGATAGAGATCAAGGACCGTATATTCAATGACGCGGTAAACCCCGTCACAAAGGCAGTGCACTCCGACCGCTTCGCGAGGCTGTTCCTTGCGGTGGGTTTTTGACGACATCATCGCGGAACGCATGACATGGCAGCCGATGAAAAGCGGATCGGCGACCTTGACCGCCCAGTTGTCGACCTGGAAGTAGCTCAGGGTATCGATTCCGCGGTTCCGGGCGTCCCGGGCGATTCCGTTATCCACAACAGCCGGAATGACGCCGCCGTGGCCATTCGGGTTCATGGCAAGGCAGCCGGGCTGGTCCAGCATGAGTTTGCCGCCCTGGTCGACGCAGGGGACCATGCGTTGCTCGAAAAATTTCACATTTTCGGGTTGAAGGCCGAAATAATGATTTTTTTCAAAAAAAGCCCGGGTCTGCGCATGGTTGGTGTTGCTGACCATGATGTACCAGGGCAGGATGCATTGGTAACGGCGCTGAAGATTGCGGATCTTCTCCGCGTGGTAACCGAAGAGGCTCTTCCCGGTAATGGGGCCGATCGGGTATGCGCCTTTGGGCCCATCGAACCCGAGGCGCGTGCCCTGGCCACCCGCGACAAGCAGGAGCCCGACCCGGCCCTCTTTGAGCGCCTCCTCGCCGGCCTGCCATGCCTCCCGGGCATCCTGCCCCCCGCCTTTCGGTATCACGGGCACGGGCTCGATACAGCCAAATCGTTCTTCGGGCGGCTCAGACGTGACCCATTGCGCGACCAGTCGGTTCAGGAGTTTGAAATCGATAGATTCGACCTGCGCGAGCAGGTGCGGACGCTCCGAATCATTGAGCTGGCCCCAGAAACGAAGCACCTGCTCCTGGCCGTGTGCTTCCAGACGTTCGCGCGCACTGGATTCCGTCAACATGTTCATTTACTCTCCACAAAACTGGATATTCTTCAGCCGGTGGTACAGTGCCAGGCCATCCTATTCGCAGCCGGTATTCATTTGGCATCGACAATGGTGCCGCGTATCGGAACCTTGTTCGGAAGCAGCCCGGTGCCCTCCGCCTTGACCGCGAACGTCAGCTCATCATCCACCCGCCCTACCTCCGGGACTCCTTGAATGTACAACTCGATGGCCATCGTGTTGGGGCGGGGTCCCGGGACGGTCTTCACGACAAACATCTCGTCCGAGACCCGGGCATCGACGATTTCAATCGGGCGGTCGGCCGCGACGATCAGGGTTCCGGCGGGTTCTTCGTGAATCTTCGCCCGGTTCCAGGTGAAGGCCATCTCCTGCTGCTCCATCTCGTAAAAGCCTGTGATGTCAGCCTCGCACAGAAGACGTAAGCGGGGCACACGCTTGCAGGTCGTCTCGATGACGAGCGATTTTGTGTGCTTGCCCAGGGGTGCAAAAGGCTCGAGAGCAACGGTAATGAGGTACTCCGGCTTGCCGGGGGTCCGCCATTCGCTTTCCGGCAGTTTTACGAACGAAGGCGACAGCGTTTTGTCCTTTTTGTCCATGGATTCAAGACCGAGCAGTTCGATGGGCTCATCACCTATCTGGCGGAGCACAACCTGCCGCTGAACCCGGGCTCCTTTTTCGACTTCGCCAAATTCGATCATTTCGGGATCGACCTCGAATTCAGGATCGATACTGGCAACCACCAGGAGTTCTTTCATAGGCGTCGCGGGCGCATTCGACAGAATCGTCAGCTGCTTTGCTGAATAAAAGCCGGCAACCCGGTCGGGCTCGATCGTGATCTCCATCGTGGCCGTTCCCCCGGGCATGATCTCCATGGGAGTAATCTTCCCGGTGGTGCAGGCGCAGGTGGTCGTGATCTGGCGAATGACGAGCTTTTTGCGGCCCGTATTCTTCACGGGGATCGTCTTTACGGTCGCCTTGTCATTGGGCACGAGGCCCGCATCAAAGCGGTCCATGCCGATATCAAGGATCGGCACCAGATCCTGATTCTCATCTACCGGAGGCAGCATCGCCCCTCCGGAAGATTCGCCAGACGGTATGCTGAACTGTGTTCCGGGAGTCTCCCGGCTGCTCAGAGCAGCATACAGCACAAAGGCGCCTATCGCGGCGGCAACGATGATAACAATGGCAGCAGGTCGTATGCGCATGGCTTATTTTGCAGTAAACTCCACATTGGATTGTTTTCCGGCTTCCAACAGGCTATCCGCAAGATTTTCGTAAATGGAATCCGTCATGTCAACGTCTTTTTCGAGCGCCATGAACAGCGCGCCGACCACGGGCTCGAACAGGGGGGTCACGGCCTTCGCCAGAGGGCAGACTTCATGTACGCGCGCCATCATGCAATCTTTGAGAACCGGACTGCTCCCCTTAAATACACTGCCGGCGGTGACCAGGTCAAACGGCTGTCTGGACATCTCCAGTTTGCGCGCCACGGCGATCACGAGTTCGCCCAGATAGCCGCCCGCCGCCCGAAGAATCTCCAATGCCGCGGAATCACCCTGAAACGCTGCATCAAAGACGAGCCTGGCCATGGGTTGAAGGGCGTCCATCGACATTTCCCGCCGGTACATCTTGTAGAAAAACTCGTCGACATCCGAGCAGCCCGCCTTCTCGACAAACAGGTCTGTGAGCAGGGTCGGCGGGCGAACGCCGTCCCGGGCGTGGTAGACGGCATACAGTCCCTGACGGCCAATGATGGTGCCGGTCCATAAATCGCCGAATTCCTCGTTGAGTCCTCCAGCACGCGCCTCCTGGCCTTGTGGGTTTATCCCTGCCGCGATCACGCCGGTGCCGCAGGCGATTACGATGCCGTATGAGGTCCGCACGCTGCCGCGCATGGCGGCCATGGAATCGTTGCGGAAGACCCGGGGCGTGCTTCCGAACAGCGGCGTGTAGATTTCCCGCTCAAGCATGACGAAATCTTCCGGCAGGTCCGCCCCTGCGACGCCCATGCCGACCCAGGCGATATCGGCGAGCGTGAGCCCAGCCGCGTCCAGAGCATTGCGGACGGCCTGCTGGTTTTCACGCGCCGCGGCAGCGATCCCCTGTACCTCGTAGCTGCCGTTGCCCGCGCGCCCGAAACCGCGGATGGCAGCGGTCTCATCCGCAATGAGGCAGAACGTCTTGGTTGCTCCCACGTCCAGGCCCATGTAGTATTTCATCGTTGACAGTCACTCCCGTTCGATTTTGCGCCGGTCAGCGGGAGAAGCACTCCCCCGCCTTCGCACATCACGCCACGCAGGGCGCCGTAACAGCGCCCGGATATCTGCCTTGAACCATTCCATACTTTGGGACGCGGCGCGCCTCACACACAAAAGAAAAAGCGCGGGATGGAATCCCGCGCTTACACAGAACTGCAGGCAACATTCTGAACCCCAGCCATGCGCTAGTTGCCCTTGACCTCCTCGAGCTTGGAGCGAGCGCGCGCAGCCGCGGGAGTCATCGGATAATTTTCAACCAGGTCTTCTAACAGGGCGAAAGCGCGCTCCTGCTGACCCAGTTTGAGGTGTGCCGCCGCCTGGTTGAACATGCCATAGGGAACCTTGGCGCTTTCGGGGTGCTGCGCGCGCAGTGCCTCAAACTCTGCAATACATTCATCGTATCGCCCGAGGTTGTAAAGGCATTCGCCTTTCCAGAACTGCGCATTGTCGCGAATCTCACTCTTCGGAAAGCGCGCCATAAAATCGCTGAAAAGGTTCAGCGCCTCGTCGTACTGGTCCCGCTGGTATGCTTCCATGGCTTTATTGTATGCCGGCACGGGGTCGAGGGCGCCTGCCGGTGCAGGGGCAGCAGCAGTGGCCGCCGCGGGCTGAACCGCTGCTCCCATGTCCGCCAGCGGGTCCGGCTCCGTCGCCAGCCCGTACGCGGGTGGCGCGGCGACGGCGGCGCTGGGCGGTTCAACCTGAACTCGCCCGGGCACCACATCCGACTGGCCACCGGCACCCCATCCGGTGCTGGACTGACTACTGGATGGAACCGTGATCCCAAGCGCCTTATAGACGTTAACGGTCAGCGAATCCAGTTTTTTCTCGAGTTGCGCGAGTTTCTGCTGGTTCTCTTCGACCAGGCCCTGGAGTTCGCGTGACTGGGTATTGGTTTCATTGACTCGAACGCCCAGGTCGGTTGCGGTCACGTTCAGATGCTCAACGGTCCCCCCCAACTCCTTCTCGAGACGCGACACCTTGCGATGCATGTCGTAGATGGTGTTTGCCACAGGGTCGTTCGGGCCGCCCGTGGTAGCGCACCCGGCGAGCAGCAGCATTCCCAGAAGGGGGGCGGCAATCATGAAAGAAACGCGCATGGATGACCTCTCTTAGTTCGCTCTGTTGAACTCAGCGCGACGGTTCTTGGCCCAGGCGGACTCAGTATGGCCCGGATCCACCGGATCTTCTTCACCATAGCTGATCGTCACCAGGCGGTCGCCCGAAATGCCGAGCCGGATCAGGTAGTCGCGCACAGCCAGCGCACGCCGTTCGCCGAGCGCCAGGTTGTACTGCTGCGTGCCGCGTTCGTCGCAGTGGCCTTCAATCTGAATCACCGAGTTCGGCATCTGTTTGATGATCTCTGCATTACGTTTCAGCGTTCCCATCGCGGTGGGATCCAATTGCGAACTATCATAGGCGAAATAGACGGTACCGGCTTCGGCCAGCTGCTGGAAGAACAACTTTTCCTGCTCGAGGCTGGGGAGTCCCTCTCCAGATGTGGACTCGGGACCGGCGCTCTGGCGCGAAGTGGTATCGCCGGTTAGATCGGGGGTAATTTGGGTCTTCTTTCTTCCGCAACCGCCGACGGCGACCGCGACGATGACCAGGGCCAACACAAACAGTTTCATTGATGTTTTGTACGACATGTCTTCTTGTTCCTCGCTCCACCTGACGTGGTTGTGGTTTACCCGAACAGTTCGGCCGCGACGATCGTAGCAGACTCAAATCTTCGGGTCAACAAATGCGTTTTGCTGTTGCAATGTGAATATCGTCAAACGTACAAAAGTTTCACGCAAACTGTGCTGCGCCAAATGCATGTCCTGCCGCAGTTTTTTCGCCGTTCCCGGCCGGTACAACGGGCCTGAGATCGGCAGGGATCCGGGCGGCGCCCCACGCAGAAAATTCAGCGCGCAGTCCGTGCGGGCCTGTGCACCAGCCACGCTCC
>DAOSJS010000179.1:0-2174 GCA_035367355.1 Candidatus Hydrogenedentota bacterium | reverse complement strand
GGCAAATCGTCCGCGGCGGGAGTTCAGGCAGTGACCTTCTTTTCTCGCCGCCACCAGCGCCTCAGCCACGATCTCAGGCGTGCCCAGAGGCCCGGGCGCGAAGCACACGAAGGAGACGCCACCGCTGCCACCGGTTCGTCCTGGTCACGCCGGTAGGCCCTGAACAAGTCGATAATGGCTCCACGGAACTCCTCCGCGGTCGCGAACCGGTCGTCTGGATTTCGGGCCGTGGCTTTTTCGAAAAAGGCGTTGCAGCTCGCCGGAAGCGTGGGCACCCAATCCGTGATCGCCTTTTCTTTCTCGGGCAGCCGTCCCGTCAGCATTTCATGGAAAATGATGCCCAGGGCGTAAATGTCGGTGCGGCAATCAACTTCCGCGGAACTGAGGAGCTGTTCGGGCGAAATGTACTGATGTTTTCCCAGCGTAACGCCAATCCGCGTAAATGTCGGCTCGGTATCGGTGAGTTTTGCGAGGCCGAAATCAAGAAGGCGGATCGAGCCATCCGAAAGTACCATGATATTTTCCGGCGACATATCCCTGTGAATGGTGCAGTTGTGGGCATGTTCCAGGGCGTGGGCCACCAGCGCCAAGATACGGACGGTCGAGCCCAGTCCGAGGCGCCGCCGCTGTTGGATAAGCTCCCGGACACTCTGGCCCTCGACGTAGTCCATGGTGTAGAACACCAGTCTTCCGTATCGAAAAGCGTCGCGAATGCGGACAATTCCGGGGTGATTTAATTTGCGGATCGTGCGGACTTCGCGGCCAAACCGGTGCAGGGCATAGCTGCTGGTCGTGTATTCAGGGCGAATCGTCTTCAGTGCCATGGGCTCGCCGGTTTTGTGGTCTACGACCAGGTAGACCATCCCCATGCCGCCCTTGCCGATTGCTCTCTTGACTTCGTAGCGCTTTGCGATGTACTCGCCAGGAACGTACTCGCTTTTAGCAATTTTTGTAGCCATGGTGTTTGTGTATTTCAGCCCAATCGTCTCCAAGACCGTACTGTAACACATCTTTCACGGTTCAGAAAAGAGGGGGTTTTGCGCAGAAAACAAGATTTCCGCACAACGCATCCGTGGCGGAGGCCTGTATTCCGCCAATTCAGCGCGATTTCCATCCTCTACCCGAGTCACCGGCCGTAGCGGCCCACCATTTCGGTTGACGCAAGGATGTGCTCGCTCATTGCCATTTCGAGAGCATCCTTGCCTGCTCCGGGAGCGAGATCCAGGAATCTGTCCAAGGCGTACAACTTGAAAAAATACCGATGGACGGGCCCGCGAGGCGGGGCAGGGCCGCCATACCCGGTCTTCCTGAAATCGTTCACGCCCTGGATGGCGCCGTTGGGCAGTTCGGGGCGGTCCGCCGGGATGGCTTCGGCAAGCCCCGTCTCAGTGGCAGGGATGTTCCAAAGCACCCAATGGACCCACGTGCCGACGGGCGCGTCCGGGTCGTCGCAGATCAGGGCAAACGAGCGTGTCTCCGCAGGGGCGCCTGTCCAGGCGAGCGGCGGCGACACGTCTTCCCCATCTCCCGTATATTTCCTGGGAATGGTGCCTTGATCGGCAAAAGCGGGACTGTTGATGGTGAGTTTCATGGTAATGGCTCCTTCCTGTCCGGATTGAGCGGTCTCTATCTCCGTTGGACGGCTTTCCGGGCCGGGAAGCTGCGGAGTTGCCGCTTCCTCGCGGCCCGGCTGCTCCGGCGGCGCGGCTTTCTGGCATCCCGGCATAACCGCCAGCAAAACCAGGACGAGCGCGCTGCCCGGCGCACCAGTGAATCGACTCAGTATCCGTCTCATCATGGGCCTCCTTTGGATTCCTTGCCGGAGACCGGCCCCAGTTTCTGTTAAAGCAAGCCTTTCTGCACCGCCTCCATACTACACCATGAACGGATTTTGCGCGCACTACGCGTTCTCACATTCAAGTGCTGAGTGCACGCAACGCGATTTTTCGTTTCTGGAGGAAGATTTCATTGGATGTTCGGTGTCCGAGGTATTATTTGGCCGGTTGTGTATCTCATCGACTATCTCCTGAAGTTTTTCTAATGCAGGGGCAGACCCCTGTGCCTGCCCATCCGGATAGTCCCCGTGGCTGCGTTTAAGAAGGGCAGACACTGGGGTCTGCCCCTACGCGCTGCGGAAATCAGTCCCCGTGTGATCGCCCAGCCGGATAGCCCAC
>DAOSJS010000178.1:0-8187 GCA_035367355.1 Candidatus Hydrogenedentota bacterium | reverse complement strand
TGTCCGGCGACATCGCCGAGCTGTTGGGCCTCATTCAACCGTCCGAGGCTGAGCTGGAGAGCCTGGAGAAGGCGCTGGGTGACATTGGGCGTGAGGAGCTGTCGCTCCGTACCCGTCTGCGGGCCCAGGAAAGCCTTCTGGCGCAGGTCAGTTTGAGCTGGCAGCGCCGCCGTGATGAGCTGGACCACTTGCGCCGTCAGATTGAAGAGGATCTGGGCTTTCTGGTTGAGTCGGAGCCCATTCGGGACGTGCACACCCAACAGCCCCTGCCCCTGAAGCCGTTTGTGGAACACCTGCCGAAGCTCACTCAGATATCGCCCACTCTCGAAAGTGACATCCGGCGGTTGAAGGCGCAGAAACAGCGGTTGGGCGTCGTCAACCCGACTGCCCTGGAGGAATACGACGAGGTTTTTGAGCGACATGCGTTCCTGGTCGCTCAGGCCGCGGATCTCGAAGAGGCGGCGACTTCTCTCCGGACCGTCATCTCCGAGCTTGACGGACTCATTGCGAGAGACTTCGTGAAAACCTTCAGGGAGATAGCCGCTGAATTCAAGACCTATTTCTCGGTGCTTTTTGAGGGAGGGGCGGCCAAACTGGTGTTGACCGAACCAGACGATCCCTTAAATTCCGGCATCGAAATCATGGCCCGACCGCCTGGCAAGCGCCAACAGAGCCTCAACTTGCTCTCCGGCGGCGAGAGATCACTGACGGCAGCCGCCTTGATCTTTGCCATTCTCAAAGTGAGCCCCACGCCTTTCTGTGTCCTGGATGAGGTCGACGCGATGCTGGATGAAGCCAACGTCGGGCGGTTCAAGGATACGCTGAGCACTCTGGCGGAAGATACGCAGTTTATCCTGATCACCCACAATCGCCGGACCATCGAATCGGCGCAGACGATCTACGGTGTCTCGATAGGGGACGACAACACGTCGGTCGTCGTTTCGCTCAAACTAGAAGAGGCTCAAGGCGCTTGACACGTGAGCTAGCTGTGGTATAATTTTTTTTACAAGAGAATTTTTCGGTGTATTCCCGGTGCGATTGGTTTCCGTTAGAATTGTAACGACAGAAATCGCGGTGATTAGTTGATGTTTGGAATAGCAGCCGTTCTCAAAGAGCATTGATGCATTTTCCGTGATTTTTTTCGCGGGCTTTGAGAATGGCTGTTTTTTTATTTGCATGTCGTTCCAAGCCGTGTATTCAGAAATTGACAAAAGGAGGATGCCTATAGCCTGACCCCGGACTCGCGTAACAAGAACAGGATGATTGTATGGTCTAAGTTTGTAACTACTCAATAATTTGGGATTTAGGGAGGTTAAGTACAAATGAGACGCAATATCTTTCTGTCCGTTCTGTTGATTCTGGCCCTGTTGCCGATTGCTGGTATCGCTGGCGCTACGGTTCCGGCACAGGAGAAAGAGCCCATTCCGATAGCCATGTTGGTGCCCATTACTGGCGCGTCGGCTACGGAAGGCAGCTATTTCATTAAGGCGGCCGACCTGGCGATTGACCAGATCAACGCTGCGGGTGGTGTCAATGGGCAATTGATCAATTTCATCAAGATAGACAATCAGTCGAGCAACCCGGGTGCGTTGAACGCGTTGAACAAAGCGGTGAACGAGGATGGGGCGCTGGCGATATTGGGGCCGGTGAAGAGCACGCAGGTGTTTGCCATCAGTGACGCGGTGAAGGAGTACGAGGTGCCGATGATCATTGGTGGGACGAACGAGAACCTGACGAAGCAAGGGAACCCGTGGTTGTTCCGTTGTCGACCGGACGACTCGATTGCGGCGGCGGCGATGGTGCAGTACGCGATGGACGATCTGGGTTTGACGAAGATCGGGGTACTGCACGACTCGGATGCGTTTGGAACGGGTGGTGCGGACCTGGTGGAGGCTGGGGTGAAGGCGCGTGGGTTGGAGTTGGTAGCTCGCGCGAAGTACACGACGAAGGATCGGGAGTTCACGGCCCAGTTGCTGGCGTTGAAGAACGCTGGTGCGGAGATCATGATTTTGTACGGGACGAATCCTGAGGATGTATCGGTGATTCAGCGTCAATATCGACAGTTGAATCCTGGGTATCTGTATCTCGGGTCGCCGTCGAGTGGGATGAAGGACGCGTTGGAGTTGTCGAAGGAAGCGGCTGAAGGGCTGCTGGCGATAGCGGACTATGTGCCGGGGCAGACCGAGGAAGCGCGGAAGTATGCGGCGGATTATCAGGCGTTTCACGGGGAGCCGATGGATCAGTTGGCGTCCTGGAACTATGACAGCCTGATGATTTTGACGCAAGCGATGCGGGATGCTGGAGTGGATTGGGCGGCGATCAAGGGTGACGCGGGGAAGATTGCCGAGGCGCGAGAGAAGATTCGTCAGAACATGCTGGATACTCAGGGCTACAAGGGCGTTCTGGGGACGTACAGCTTCTCGGCGAACGGAGACGGCCTGCACGAGGTGTCGGTGGTAGAGATCCATCAGGATGGCAACCCCACCCTCATCAAAGTGGTTCAGGTGGGCGGCGCCGAGCAGGCAGCGGCCCCGGCGGAGCCAGTTGCCGCTGACCCGAACAGGGAGCCCATTCCGATAGCCATGTTGGTGCCCATTACTGGCGCGTCGGCTACGGAAGGCAGCTATTTCATTAAGGCGGCCGACCTGGCGATTGACCAGATCAACGCTGCGGGTGGTGTCAATGGGCAATTGATCAATTTCATCAAGATAGACAATCAGTCGAGCAACCCGGGTGCGTTGAACGCGTTGAACAAAGCGGTGAACGAGGATGGGGCGCTGGCGATATTGGGGCCGGTGAAGAGCACGCAGGTGTTTGCCATCAGTGACGCGGTGAAGGAGTACGAGGTGCCGATGATCATTGGTGGGACGAACGAGAACCTGACGAAGCAAGGGAACCCGTGGTTGTTCCGTTGTCGACCGGACGACTCGATTGCGGCGGCGGCGATGGTGCAGTACGCGATGGACGATCTGGGTTTGACGAAGATCGGGGTACTGCACGACTCGGATGCGTTTGGAACGGGTGGTGCGGACCTGGTGGAGGCTGGGGTGAAGGCGCGTGGGTTGGAGTTGGTAGCTCGCGCGAAGTACACGACGAAGGATCGGGAGTTCACGGCCCAGTTGCTGGCGTTGAAGAACGCTGGTGCGGAGATCATGATTTTGTACGGGACGAATCCTGAGGATGTATCGGTGATTCAGCGTCAATATCGACAGTTGAATCCTGGGTATCTGTATCTCGGGTCGCCGTCGAGTGGGATGAAGGACGCGTTGGAGTTGTCGAAGGAAGCGGCTGAAGGGCTGCTGGCGATAGCGGACTATGTGCCGGGGCAGACCGAGGAAGCGCGGAAGTATGCGGCGGATTATCAGGCGTTTCACGGGGAGCCGATGGATCAGTTGGCGTCCTGGAACTATGACAGCCTGATGATTTTGACGCAAGCGATGCGGGATGCTGGAGTGGATTGGGCGGCGATCAAGGGTGACGCGGGGAAGATTGCCGAGGCGCGAGAGAAGATTCGTCAGAACATGCTGGATACTCAGGGCTACAAGGGCGTTCTGGGGACGTACAGCTTCTCGGCGAACGGAGACGGCCTGCACGAGGTGTCGGTGGTAGAGATCCATCAGGATGGCAACCCCACCCTCATCAAAGTGGTTCAGGTTCAATAGATCACGCTTGTTGCTCAGGGCCTCACAGGCCGCGAAGGCCTGTGGGGCTTTGCCTTACCATTCTCTAAAACTTGAGGAGGCTGCTCATGGATTTTGCAACCAACTTCCAGTTGCTGGTCAGTGGGTTGGCAATGGGTTCGATCTACGCTTTGGTGGCGCTTGGTTTCGTTCTGATCAACAACGCCGCCGGTGTGGTCAACTTCGCCCAGGGTGAGTTTGTGATGCTGCCCGCATTCA
Organism: Candidatus Hydrogenedentota bacterium; assembly: GCA_035367355.1. Classification (GTDB taxonomy): domain Bacteria; phylum Hydrogenedentota; class Hydrogenedentia; order Hydrogenedentales; family SLHB01; genus UBA2224. The sequence goes on along the minus strand of DAOSJS010000178.1, from coordinate 4,288 downwards.
TCGCCGCGGTGCTGCTCAACCACTTCCACGTGGGCTTTTTGCCAGCATACCTCGTGACCCTCATCGCTATCGGACTTTTCGGTATCATTTTCCAACGGGTAGCCTACTACCCGCTTCGCGATCGGGGATGGCTGCCAGTGGTCATCAGTACGATCGGAGTGTCCATTTTCATGAAGAATGGCGCACAGCTTGTCTTTGGCACGGAGCCTATCAACCCGATTCGACCGGTCCCCGCCTCGCCGATCATGATCGGAGAAGTTGCCATCGATCCCCAGTTCGTTCTGATTTTGAGTGTGACCCTGGTTTGCTTGATTTTCCAGTACGTGTTTTTCGAAAAGACAACGCTCGGACGCAAACTGCAGGCGACCGCTCAGGACAAGGAGATGTCGCGGCTGTTGGGCATTCGCATCAGCCTCATGATTGTAATCACGTTCGTCTACAGCTCGATCCTGGGCGGAATCGCCGGAATCCTGGTGGGCCCGATCTTCTACGTGACCAAGGACATGGGCGGGACGCTCGGTCTGAAAGCCTTCTGCTCGGCCATCGTCGGCGGCTTCGGCAGTGTTCCCGGCGCCATTCTGGGTGGGTTCCTCCTGGGTCTCATCGAGCAGTACTCCGCTTACTATATATCGAGTGCCTACCGTGATGGATTCGCCTTCATCATCTTGATCCTGGTCCTGTTGATCCGGCCCATGGGATTCTTCGGCGAAAAAGTCTCAGAGAAAGCGTAGGAGGGGACAGAACCGTGACAACCAAAGCATCTGTGACACAAGAGAAAAAAGGCTTTTCGCCTCTTACCTGGGCGGTGCTGGCTGTCTTTCTGATCATCGTCGTCCTGGTCCCGCAGTTTGTGAAATCCACCTATTGGATTCAGTTGATGAACCTGTCCATGATCTTCGGTATTTGTTGTCTGAGCCTCAATTACTGTTTGGGTTTCGCCGGACAGATCTCTTTCGCAACCGCGGCCTTCTGGGGCATCGGGGCCTACACTTCGGCGCTCATGACCACCCGCTATTTGCCCCCCCTGGGCATCCCCCCGTCATATGGCGCGTGGATCGGCCTGATTGCGGCGATGCTGGTGTGCGCAGTGTTCGGCGCGATCGTGGGCTATCCCACGCTGAAGCTCAAAGGCCATTACCTGGCGATGGCGACCATCGGGTTCACGTTCATCATCCAGCTCTTCCTGATCAATGAGCAGTGGCTCACCAACGGCTCCGATGGCATTCCTGCCATCCCTTCCTATACTCTGTTCGGATATGTCTTCAAGCAGCCGCACCAGGCATTCTATCTGATCCTGGTCATGGCCCTGATCATGTGCTTCATCGCCTATCGCATCAAAAATTCGCGAACGGGCCGAGCTTTCAGCGCGATCCGTGAGAACGAAATGGCGGCCGAAGCGTTGGGCGTCGATACGACCGGCTACAAGATTCTCGCGTTCACCCTGTCAGCGGTGGTCGCGGGACTAGCCGGATGTCTGTTCGCCCATACCGGCTCGCGCTACATCAGCCCGGATACCTTCTCCTTCGAACAGTCGATCAGTATTCTGGCGATGTTGGTGCTCGGCGGTGTCGGCTCAATCCCTGGCGCGTTCATCGGGTCGTTCTTGCTCACTCTACTGCCCGAAGTGCTCCGTTTCCTGCGCGATGCCTACATGGCGGTGAACGCGGCGGCGATCATTCTCATCATGATCTTCATGCCCACGGGTATCGTCGGCCTGGCTACCATACTCTGGAAGAAATACGTCAAACCGCCGAAAGTGGTCGATGCCGAGACCAAGAGGGAGATCTCCCACGAAGCGCGGGTCAAGTTTCTGTCGACGCTGGAGGCCAAGACGACCTCCGGATCGCGCGATGGGCGCATCCTCGATATCCAGAACCTGACCAAGCACTTCGGTGGCCTGAGGGCGGTCGATGGCGTGGACATGAGTGTCCGTCGCGGGGCCATCCATGCCCTGATCGGACCAAACGGCTCGGGCAAGACGACGATCTTGAACATGCTGTCGGGCCTTTACATACCCACGAGTGGCAGGATCACGCTCAACGGTGAGGAGATCACCGGCAAGCGACCGCATCTCATCGCGACCCGAGGCGCCGGTCGCACGTTCCAGAACATCCGTCTGTTCGGCAACTTGACCGTGCTCGAAAACGTGATGATCGGCGATCACTACCGCGGCAAGGCCAACCTGTTCAGTGCCATCTTCCGGACGCCTGCCCAGCAGGACGAGGAAAAGAGGACCCGCGACGATGCGATGGCCATGCTGGAGTTCGTCGGTCTGGATCATCTCGCCAATGCTGAGGCCAAGAGCCTGCCCTACGGCCGACAGCGCGTGCTGGAGCTGGCCCGGGCGCTGGTCACCAACCCCGACATCCTGCTGTTGGATGAGCCTGCCGCTGGCTTGAACCCCGCCGAAACCGATGAGCTGGTGGAACTGCTTTACGACATCGTAGACCATGGTATCACCATTCTCCTCGTCGAGCACGACATGAACCTCGTTATGAGCATCTCGGAGGACATCAGCGTTCTGAACTTCGGCAAGAAGATCGCTGAAGGGGATCCGGAGGCCGTCGAGAGTAACACCGAAGTCATTGAGGCCTATCTGGGCCGGGAGGAAGACTGATGTTGCTTAAACTGGAGAATATCGTAGCGGGCTATGGAGCGATCAGAGCGCTGAAAGGGATTTCCATCGAAGTTGCCGAAGGTGAGGTCGTCGCTCTGCTGGGCGCCAATGGCGCTGGCAAGAGCACCACGATCAAGACCATTTGCGGCCTCGTGAAGCCTACGTCGGGGACCGTGACCTTCATGGACAAGAACATCACCGGCATGGCGACGGAAGAGATCATCCCGCTGGGCATCGCTTCGGTGCCCGAAGGGCGGCGCGTCTTCCCGGGCCTGACGGTGTACGAGAATCTGGAGATGGGCGCCAACAGCCGAAAGCGCGGACCGACTTTCGCAGCAGAGTTCGCCGCGGACCTGGAGCGGGTCTATCAGATTTTCCCGGTCCTCAAGGATTTCGAGAACAAGCTCGGCTGGACGCTGAGCGGTGGCCAACAGCAGATGTTGGCCATCGGCCGCGGCCTGATGTCTCGCCCCAAGCTCCTGCTGCTCGACGAGCCTTCTCTGGGCCTCGCCCCGGTGCTCGTTCAAGAGGTGTTCAGGGTCATCCACGAGATCAATCAGGCGGGGACGACTATCCTCCTGGTCGAGCAGAACGCGCGTGTCGCGCTCAAGATCGCCGATCGGGGCTATGTGCTGGAAACCGGCAAGATCAGCCTCCAGGACACGGCCCAGAATCTGCTCACCAATGAGGAGATGGCCAAAGCCTACCTCGGCAGCGTGGTCAAGGTCAAAGACCGTCGACTGCGCGAAAAGGTGAGGCAGATCGAAGAGCACGACGCGCTGGCTGCGAAGAACTAAGCGGGGCAGGCAGTTCGTCTGCCAGGAGCAGGTCAGAAACAGACTTCCAGGGATACGTCGTCGAGGTACATCCAGGTGCGTGCGCCGTCGCCGTCGTTGCTTACGTTGAAATAGATGGTGACCGTCCGCCCGGCATAGTCCGACAGATCGAAGGTGGCGTTTGACCATACGCCGTCGTCGCTGAGCGTGTCCATCAGTACACGGTCTACCTGCATTTGTTCATCGAGCACGTGAACCTGCTGTGAGTCGCCATCGGTGTCTTCGCTGTGGCGCCGCACAAAGAAACTGAGCGTGGCCGTAGTGATGTTATCGGGGACGGTAACCGCCTGATAGGCCGACGAACTGGCGGTGACGTCTTCTGTCGGAGGGAAGATGCCGCACAGTAACGAGCGCTCTCCGGTAAAAGCCTGATCTGTCGTGTAAACCGGCGGACGAGAGCCATCCAGCGTCCAGGCGTCTCCCGTTTCGAAGCCGCCGTTGGCGATGAGATCCTGACAGGGCGGAGAGCTGACGACGACCGGCAGGTAAGTCGAGACGGTATCGCCCACCACGAAATACCACCTGTTCGACCAGGAGCTGGCTCCGATCCCATCGCTCACCTGAGCGCGCCAGTAGTAGACCCCCTCGGCGAGAGGAGAAGTGAGGGCCAGCTCGGGTGCCGGCAATCCGTTCGCGTCTATGATTGGCGACGCGAACGTCGCATTCTGTGCCACCTGCACGCGGTGAGACGTCCCCAAGAATGACGTTTGCTGTGTTCTTGCAGAGCCGTTGACAAAGCCCTCCGAGGGCATTATACTATTTGCGTACGAGAACGGCACTTCTGGAGAGCTGATGCGGCTTAAACGCCTGGAACTGCAAGGATATAAATCGTTTG
>DAOSJS010000177.1:0-8201 GCA_035367355.1 Candidatus Hydrogenedentota bacterium | reverse complement strand
GCCAGATGCCGGCGACGCCGCGCCTCATGCCGTCCATAGGGACGCTGGAAGAGCAATCCCCTGAACGGCTCACCGTCCATATTGAAGTGCCTCAGTCCGGCATCGTCGTGCTCTGTGATTCGTTCGCACGGGGCTGGCGCGCATCACTGAATGGCGAACCGTGTGAAATCCTGCGCGTCAATGGCGTATTTCGCGGCGTCGCCGTTCCCGCGGGCGTGCACGATATCACGTTCACCTACCGCCCGGCCTCGCTGTATCTCGGGACGGCTCTCACCTTGTTCGGCGCAGCCCTGCTGCTCGGCTCCCTGTTTACTTTCTCCCGCCAGCGTCCCTGATGCCGGATGGGCTCGCCCTTCATCTCTCCAGCAGTATCGTAACGAAACCGGCATGAGACGCCCCACCGGTGAGTCTCGTGGCATTCCGTACGAATCGTTCGGAGTCAGGAAAAATCGAGAGCACTTTGCAGCTGTCCGAAAAGCGCGTGGCCATGATTTGAAGGCCCGCCCTGGCGCGATACAAAAACACGGCGCCAACAGGATGTCAGCGCTGTGCCTGTATAAATCGACAAGACGATCGGCTGTTTTCGTCTAGACGCTCCACGGTGCGCGGTAGTCGCGCGTGAGCCACGCAGGATCGCCGCCGCCGGGCGCGAACTGCATGCGCTCGGGCTGCCATTTGATCGTTGCGTGATTGTAGTACGCCTGATTCAGGAGATGGCAGCAGATCGCGCTGCGGCCGCCCACCACTTCGCTGGTGATGGGTTTGCGGCGCGATTTGACGCAGTCCAGAAAGTCCTGGATGTGGTCATAGCTCTGGTACAGCCGCACTTTCGCATCACTCAGATACTCGTTTTCGAGCTGCTGAAGGGTTGATTCGAGAGAGCCGCCGCTGTCGCGGTCGACAAATCCCGCGACCTTTTCACCATGGAGCACCAGCTCGATCTTGCCGCGATTGACCTTGACCTCGCCGTCGCTGCCGTAGAAATGCGCGCCAAAACCTTTCATGTGGATGACCTGCACGCCGTTTGCGTATTGCAGCACGCCGCCATCCACAGCGGCCGGGTCTTCGGATGGGCGGACTTCAACCGGGCCGCTTTCATCCATATCGAGACCCCATTGAGCAATGTCGAGATGATGCGCGCCCCAGTCGGTGACCATGCCGCCGCCGTATTCGCGGTAATTCCGCCAGTCGGGGAAGTGGTCGTGCACGCCGCGCGGGCTCAGGATCGAGTTGTAGGGCCGCACCGGCGCGGGGCCCAGCCACAGATCCCAGTCCAGCCCGGGTTCCATCTCTTCTTCCGGGAGGTCGCAGGGGACTCCGGGCGGGCCGAAACTGCATTCTACGCGGCTGATCTCGCCAGCGACGCCGTTGCGCACGAGTTCGCAGGCCACGCGAAACTCTTTCATGGAACGCTGCATCGAACCGGTCTGCAATACGCGCCGGTTTGCTTCCACAGCATTCATGAGGGCCACCGCCTCGTGAATGTTGTGCGTCAGCGGCTTTTCGCAATAGACGTCTTTTCCGGATTCCAGCGCCGCAATGGCTGGAATCGTGTGCCAGTGATCGGGCGTGGCGATGCACACGGCGTTGATGTCTTCGCGTGCAAGCAAATCACGAAAATCGTTGAAGGCCGCGCAGTCCGGCGAACCGGCGTCGGGATGCTGCGTGTAGTAGTCGTTGACCATTTGCTGCGCGGAGTCGCGGCGCGTTGTGTCAACATCGCACACCGCAACCACGCGGCATGCTTTGCGGCTCAGGAAAGAACTGAGCAAATACCGGCCCTGCTTGCCCACTCCGATAAAACCCATCACGAGACGGTCGTTCGGCTGGGTTTCAGCGCTCCAGATGCGGGACGGGAGGAGGAACGGCGCGGCGGAAAGGACGGATGCTCTTTTGAGAAAGGATCTGCGGCTGCTCTTCATGAGACACCTCACTATTTGCGTTGAAACAGCAGTTTGAACCCTCATAGTATCCACGAACGGGAGCCGCATCACAAGCGTGAATTCTATCGCCAGCAGAGGTATCGGGGCTCGCCGCGTGGATCTGCGTGGATTCTGCACCAGCGGTTGCGTTCACGGCTGCGAAAGGTGTAGCCTCCAATTACAGTGTTGTGTGTCGAGTTGGATTTAATACAGGAGTTGGAGGCGTTCAAACTCGAGATCACCCCAACCGTGGAAGGTACCGAAGACGTACATGAAGGCGACTCTCGCAGATGCCATCCAACAGATCGACGGCCAGCCGATCCAGGTGTGCCACGTCGGCACAGACGCCGCTGAACGCCTCGCTGGATTCATTTCTGACCAGTTGGGCCCGGTGTGCCTGGTTGTAGCCGATGAAAATACCCTGGCCGCGGGCGGCGAACGGCTCTTGCGGGCACTCGATGCCGCCAACCGGAAGATCGTCCACAAAACGTACGGCGCCGAGACACTGGACGCGACGGAGGAACTGGGCGACGAAGTCGCCGTGGCCGCCCGGGATGTTGATTGTATCGTGGCCCTTGGCTCCGGCACCCTCTGCGACCTGGCCAAGCACGCCGGTACAAAGCTCGGCAAACCCTCGATTCTCTACGCGACCGCCGCATCCATGAACGGCTATACGTCAGGCATCACGGCGCTCAAGGTCCGGGGCCTCAAACGCACCACGCCGTGCGACCCCGCCGTGGCCGTCTTCGCTGACCCCGAGGTTGTGGCCACCGCACCCCAGCGCATGGCTGCGGCAGGGCTGGCCGATTTTCTCTCCAAATGTTCGTCCGCCTCCGACTGGCGCGCCGCCCATTACCTGCGGGATGAGTACTATTCACCCAAAGCGATGGTGTTTTACGAAGGCACGGTCGAGCGGGTGCTCGAAGCTGCGCCGGGCGTTGGCCGGGCCGAGCCGGAGGCGCTGGCCGTGGTACTCGAGGCACTGCTCCTGTCCGGACTGTCGATGCTTGCGGCAGGCTCCTCGTCGCCCGCCTCAGGTGGCGAACATCTGATCTCGCATTACCTCGACATGAAAAGCGCGCTCTACGGAACACCGCACGATCTGCACGGAGCGCAGGTGGGTGTGGGCACCCTGCACTGCCTCGGATTGTGGGAGAAAATCCTCGCGCTGGATCCCGCGTCGCTTGATGCGGATGCACTGGTGGCAGTCCAGCCCGATGACGACGAGATACGCGCCTGGATCGAGGAGGACTGGAGCCCCGCTGTGGCAGCGGAAGTCCTGGCGCAATGGGAGTTGAAAGCCCTTCCACCCGATGCCTTGCGCGGCGAGATCGCCCGGTTTGCGGCCGGGTTCGACGCCTTGCAGGTGAGTGTGCGTAAGGATTATCTGCCTCCCGCGCTGGTTGCCAGCGCGATACGTGCTGCCGGCGGCCCGGTGACGCCCCGCGAACTGAACGCGCCGGTCGAAGAGTTTCACAAAGGGGTCCAGCGGGCGCGGTTCATCCGGAACCGTTTCACTGTACTCGACCTCGCAGCGGAGCTGAGCGTCGGATGAACGCCGCCTGGCTTGCCCTGTTCGCCTGGCTCGGGGCAGCCACGCAATCTGCCGCCCCCGTGACCCTGCCCGCAGATCCGGCGGCAGCGGTCGAGCGCGTCCTCGAGAGTGACCCCAGCCTGCTTGCGCAGCACCGGGGCTATCAGGCATGGATCGGACGGTATCCCGCCGCCGCCTCAGCGGAGGAGGCGTTTACAACGCTGCTGCTCACGACAGGGTTTTCTCTGCCCGTCGACCGATTCGACGAAGCCCTCGTGCGGTTCCCGGAAAGTGCAGCAGCCATGGATGCGTATTATGCGGCTCTTGCATCGAATGGGGAGATCCGGGCTGCCGTGGACGATCTCCACCGCTTTGAACTGGCCCAGCGGGCCGGGCGCGAAGCCTGGGACGGAATTCTGGCCTATCTGCGCGCCCACCCCGAGGAGGCGCTGACGTTTCTCAAAAACCCGCAATGGGCCAAACCCACCCCGGACGCGCTCCGTCCTCTGGCGGATGCTGCACGAAAGAAAGACCCGTCGCTTGATCGCCTGCGGGCGGCGTTTCAGGCCCTGCACGACCAGCCGGAAGCCCACCTGCACGTGTTCCCGTGGTGGAAGGCTTACTGCGGCGAGGAGAGCCTCATCCGCGAGCCGTTCGACGCCCTGATGGCGCATTTCCGGCAGTATCCTCATCATTTCTGGGTCTGGCACCGCCGTGAGATCGTTTTGGCGGAGACTCCCGGCGTGCGTGCCTGGCTCCGGCATTGGCACCGCACGGTGCGGCGCTCAGAAGGTCTGGGCCGCGCCTACTGGCTCTATCTGGATGGCCTGCGTACGCAGCCGGAGCACGCCGAGGCCGCCGAGGCGCGCTGGCGCAGCGAGTTCGGCACTGTTTCCCCCTGGCCACCCGATAATGAGCCGCCACGCCTTACGCCTCTCCGATCTCCTTCGCGCGCAGCGCCACGGGTCGAGCGGCCGCCTCGCGTCGACCCGCCAGTGCCCAGGCGCCCCCATATCCCCACGAGCGAAGGCGTGAAACGTCCCGCACGTCCAATTCCGCCAACCCGGCCGGTGAAAGACACAGAAAAGACCGGCCAGGATGCCGAACCCGGAAAGCCGTGATCCCGGTTACAGATTCCAGGCCCGCGCGAAGGCTTCAAACGAGCGGTCGTAGGTCTTTTCAGCCTCGGGTGGAAAACAGCAGCCGGGCAACTCCCGGCTCCTGAGGTGCGATTGGATGCACTCGCAGCACAGGGCATGATTCGAACATCCCGGGTACGAACACGTGCAAAAGGCCATGTTTTTCTCATGATTCGGGCACGATTTGGCCATAGAAGCAATCCTCCTGAGACAGTTCACTCAGTATAAAGAGATCCGTCGTCAATGCGGAACTCTGTTGTTGGCATCCTGTAGTTGACATCCTGGCTTCCAAGAACGCGCCGAGCTTCTCCAAATTCGTGGATAATTGCGGCATACTGTGTACAGGCACTATACACACGCCGGTTTTCAGGCGCGAGGAGCGGCGTGCGAAGCGGGAGCCGGGTTGTCGTATGCAGGGACTGAATGAGGTATATTTTTGCCGGCATGAGCCAACACGAAAAGGAGAAAAGAGATGAAACGAACCGCGCTGGTTGCTGCATGTCTCACCATGGCCCTAATCGTGGGCTGTGGTGGCAAATCGGCGGAGAAAGCCTCCGAAGCTCTGGCCGAGCGAATGATCGAACGGGCCGCACGGGAAAGCGGAGGCAACATCGATGTGGATATTTCTTCAGGAAAGATCGCCGTCAAAGGTGTCGATGAACACGGCGAAGCGGTCAACTTCACTGTGGATACCGATACCGGCACCATGACGTCTGACAATGGCGCCGTCAGCTTCGCGACCGGCGAAGCCGCGAAAATCCCCGACGATTTCCCCAAGGACGTCCCCCTGTATAAAGGCGCCCAGCTGGTGAGCGTGCATCGGGACGCCAACGCCGGCATGACCTCCCTTGCCGCTACCAGTGGCGACCCCGCCTCCACCGTCGCCGAGTTCTACAAAAAACAGGCGGAGGCCAACGGCTGGACCCAGGAGACTGTCTTCAGCCAGAGCGATTCCATGCACATGATGTCATACGAAAAGGACAGCCGGGAGTTGAGCGTTGTCATTGCGGGCGAAGGCGGCGCTACGCAGATTCAACTGACCCTTGCCCAGCAGTAGTGACTCGCTCAATGCGGCTTTGGCTCATCATACGGCACAGCGCGCCAGCGGCCGCCGGTGGCGGGGCCACTCTGCCCGTGCGCCGGCAGGGACTCCTGGCGGGCGCTCCGGCACGGGTTGATGTGCCTTCGCGGGGTGGCTGGATTGGCCGAATCCCATCCCGCTGTCGGCTCGTAACGACGTCCTCGTGTTTCAGACCGAACCCCTTCCAGAGGCGCTGGAGGTGACGGGCGAGCTGGAGGTGGAATTGTGGATCTCGTCAACCGCTCCCGATACCGATTTCACCGCAAAACTCATCGATGTATACCCATCTTCCGCTGATTATCCGGACGGGTTCGACCTGATCATCGGCGACGGCATAATCCGCACCCGTTTTCGTGAATCGCTCACGGAGGAGGTCTTCATGGAGCCCGGCGCGGTCTATCCGGTACGCATCACGCTGTATCCAACCTCCAACGTGTTCAAGAAAGGCCATCGCATCCGTCTCGACATCTCCAGCAGCAATTTCCCGCGTTTTGACCTCAATCCGAACACCGGCGAGCCGCTGAACCAGAACCGGCGCGTGCAGGCCGCCGTCAACAGCGTTGAGCACAACGCCGCCCATTCATCGCGCATCTGGCTGCCCATCGTGCCGCCGGATGCCGCGAAACCGGCGGATTGATGCCGGGAGTACCCGGATCGCGCCCAATTACGGGCCACCGGGCCAAAATCTTGCTGCCGGCCGTTCCGCAGCCCCCCTGCCGCGAATTCTCTTCGCGGCCTGCGCCATACTGGAACGTGACCCGTCCAGGTTCAAGTCACTCCAAACGGTCTTCTTTCTTGACAACACCTGGCTTAAAACTCACCAAATACGAAGAGCAAAATCCAGAAACCGTGCACTTAGTATTAGAATGGGCTGGTGTTACATTGATTTAGAGACGGTCAAGGTGTTATTTACATTACCAGTGCACAATGTAGAACGGCGGGAAAGGTAAGGGATGCGCCAGTGCGCGCGGCCCCAAACCGACCGGGAAGGTCACGAAATTCCGTCAATTCATCACATTCTGGCAGCGAGAACCGGCGGTACTCTCCAGTGAGAGCGATCCCACACCGGACGGGTTGAAAATACTGAGCGTTTTGGAAATATCAGCACTGCTGGCATGACACTCGGCTGGAAAGGGAGGCTGTTGCAATACCTTTGCTGAGGCAGTGTTCTTTTTGCCACAGAAGGGGTCAATTTACACGACAGAAGGGGGGCCGCCATGAAATGCCCATTTTGTGCAGAAAATATCTCGGATGACGCCATTAAGTGCCGCTTTTGCGGGGAATTTCTGCAGGGGCGGCCTGCGGCCCTGTCGGAACAGCTCAAACACCCGGCGCCGGAGGAATTGATTTGGTCCGGACGCTCCTCCAAGTGGGCCTATCTCATCCCATACCTTTGCCTTGGCGTCGTGCTGCTGCCTGTTTTTGGCGTTGGGCTGGTCTTCTTTCCCATAGCCTTCCACAAGCATTTCCGAAAGCGCTATGAGGTAACCAATCGTCGCATTCGCGCGCGAGTCGGCCTGCTTACAACCTCGGTGCACGAGGTGGCCATTCGGGATATTCGTTACGTGCATATACATCGCTCATTCAAAGACAAATGCATCGGCACTGCGTCACTTCAATTTGCCTCAGCTGGACATGCCGGCATCGAAGTGTCTTTCATTTCCATCGAAAAATGGCGCACGATTGCCGATTATATCGAGGACTGCAGGGCCATCGCTTCGCACTGATGAACACGCTGTATTATGGCGACAATCTCCTTGTGCTCTGAGAGTACATTCCCGGCGAATGCGTGGATCTGGGCTGCCTCGCCCCGCCTTTCAAAACGAAGAGGTAGCCGAGGCCTGCCAAAAGATGGTTGAGGAGGAGGGGGGGATCTCTCCAAATTTACAGGCGTTTCGCACCCCGGCCTGTTGACATCATCCGCATTCCGGTGGCATCGTGTAATTGCTCTGGGGGGCCCGGCATAATTGACGATACAACGTGGAACGGATCACGGGGAAGTGTACGGGCCGCGACTTCCGCCTCGCGCCGGAGCAAATGTACCGATGGAACACGCAACAACGTGTCGAACTCCAAGGGTCTCCACAGGAGGCGTCGCATGCGGCAAACACCCTTACTCGACGAACATAAGGCACTCGGTGGGAAGGTCATCGATTTCAGCGGCTGGGCTCTGCCGGTTCAGTTCGCCGGCATTCTCCAGGAGCACACGCATACCCGTTCCAGTGCATCCATTTTCGATTGCTCCCACATGGGCGAGTTCCGCATCAAGGGCCGGGAGGCCATCGAGGCCTACGATGCGTTGATTACAACCGATACCGGCCGTATCCGGCCCGGGCGTGCCCGCTATGGCGCCCTGCTTACCGGGGACGGCGGCTACATTGACGACCTCATCACCATGCGGCTGGGCGGCGATGAGCTGTTCGTAGTCACCAACGCGGGTTCGCTCGACCGGGTCGCCGCCGTGTTTGCGTCGCAGGTGCCGGGGCTGGTCGACGAGTCCGCCGAAACGGCCAAGATCGACATCC